>USQL01000083.1 GCA_900556935.1 uncultured Eubacteriales bacterium
TTTACGATATGGTTCAGGATGCCCGGACCATGCCCCTGGCCGCCGATAAGTGCATCCTGGAGCGGGACCGGGTTCTGGACATGCTGGACGAGGTCATCGCCCAGATGCCCGGAGAGCTGAAGCAGTCCCGTACCATCGTGGAATCCCGCAACGAGCTCATCAACCAGGCCCGCCGGGAGGCGGAGGGGATTCTCCGCCAGGCCCAGGAGCAGGCCCAGCAGCTGGTGACCAAGGAGGCCATCTACGAGGAGGCCAAAAAGCGCAGCGAGGAGCTGGTAGCCCAGACCCAGAACCGCATCGAGCAGCTGCGCCGCGCCGGCAACGAATACATGGACTCCGCTCTGAAGGAGACCGAGGAGACCATCGCCAAGGCCCTCAGCGAGGTACGGGACACCCGTATGAAGTTCCGCACCGTTACGGAGGCCCAGGAGCAGCAGCGCAAGGCCGCTCCCAATGTGGACGTAGAAATGTAAGCAATCCATTTTTTCCCGGAATCGACCGCCAGTCGATTCCGGGGATTTTTTTGTGCTTCTTTTTCGCCCCCTGCCGAATAGGCTTTACGGAAAGGGGAGGGGAGAATGCTTGTAAATCGAAAACCATCGGGAAGGGCCTCCGGTTTTCCGGCGGGACTTGCCATCGGAACCTTCGTGTCCATGCTGCTGACCGCCGCCCTGGCAGCCATTCTGGCGCTGCTTGTCAGCCGGGAGACCGTGGCAGAAAAGGACCTGGGGTATGGGGTGATGCTCATTCTGTTTCTGTCTTCCGCCCTGGGAAGCACCGTCGCCTACGCCAAAATCCGCCATAGGAGGCTTCTGGTATTTGCCCTGTCCGGTCTGTGCTATCTCGTCACTATGACGGCACTTACCGCACTTTTTTTCGGCGGACAGTTCGAAGGGATTTTCCCTACGGCAATGCTGATAATTGGCGGAACAGGCGTAGCTTTTCTCCGTTCTGCGGGTGCCGGAAGGGCAGGGAAGCGGTATAAAATACCGAAGCAATTTCGTTAAAATGCACAAAAATCCGCAATAGGTAAATTATAATTACCCGTTGCGGATTTCTGCAAGAAAAAGTGCGCGTAAGATTTTTGACACATTTTTAGGGGAATTATCCAACATATCCCTCAAATAATTCAAAATGATAAAAACATTTGTTTAGTCTAGCGGCATGTTTACATAACAAAATTGACATAAAAATTGTCAGAATCTACAAAAAAATGTATTTTGGCTAATAATACTTGAATTTTTGCAAAAAACGGAGTATAGTATGTCTATATCAAACGTGATGGAACTGTGCCTCTTTGGGAAGCGTCCCCGCTTCGGATTTCGCCTATGAGCAAGCCTATCTCACGGTATCTCGATTTCCGCCAGCGCCGCCTGGAGGGCCGGATGGCTGTCTGCTGGCTCCTTGGTCTGCTGCTGGGTGCCGCGGGGCGGTGCCTGTGGCCATGCTCCTTTGGGACCGGCCTCTGTGCGGGCTCCCGGTTTTCTGTGCCGCTTCCCTTTGTGTGGATTCTTGTGTCTCCGGTTTTGGCGTGGGGCTTTCCCGAGTGGGGGTTGGCTTTCCTTGCCGCGTTGACGGCGGCCTGCTTTTCCTGGACCGCTCTGGGGCTTCGGCTTCTCTTCGGCTCCGCCGGCTGGCTGCTCTGGCCAATGCTCCTGTTTCCGGAGCTGCTGCTCTTTCCCTTTCTTCTCTTTCTGTGGCTCCGGCTTCTGTCTGGGCGGCGTTTTGTGGCTTCGATTTTCCTGTATTTCGCTGCCGCCGCGGCAATCTGCCTTGCAGACCTGTGTTTGGTAATGCCCTTTGCGGCATTTCTGATAGAATCTAAATAAGGATAGGTACTTCGGTTCATGCTGGATCTCATTCGAGCCTACGAGAATTATCTCGTCAAGGTAAAGCAAGCATCGGAGAATACCATCTCGTCGTACATGCGGGACATTCGGCAGTTTTCCGAATGGCTGCTGGAGGGTGGTATTTCCGATGCGGCGAATGCCACACAAGTGAATATTCAGGACTATTTGGCTCACCTGCTGGAGCAGGGAAAATCCGGCGCGACTGCCTCCCGGTCGCTGGCCAGCCTGAAAAACTTTTATTCGTTCGCGGTCTCCAACGGATTTTTGGAAGTTTCCCCCGTAGGGGCCGATATCCACGTGGAGCGGGGCGAAAAGAAGATGCCGCAGATTCTCACCGGCAAAGAGGTGGAGCTGCTTTTGGCGCAGCCCGTCTGCACCGATGCCAAGGGTTACCGGGACAAGGCCATGCTGGAGGTCATGTACGCCACCGGCATGCGGGTTACGGAGCTCATCAGCCTGAATGTGGAGGATGTGAATCTGGAGCTTGGCATGGTGAAGTGCCACAGCGGGAAAAAGTCCCGTGCCATTCCGCTGTATCCCGCCGCGCAGAAGGCGCTGGCCGTGTACCTTTCCGACGTTCGCGGCGCCATGATTTCCGATGCCACCGAGCAGGCGCTGTTTGTAAACGTAGGCGGCACCCGTATGAGCCGTCAGGGCTTCTGGAAGATTCTAAAGCACTATCAGGCCAAGGCCGGTATTGAAAAGGAAATCACCCCCCACACCCTCCGCCACAGCTTTGCGGTGCACCTGCTGGAAAACGGCGCGGATTTGGGCTCCCTGCAGGAGCTGATGGGCCACAGCGACATTTCCTCCACCCAGGTATACGCCCACATGATCAATCAAAAGCTCAAAAGCGTCTACCAGAAATGCCATCCCAAAGCATAAAAAGAGCTTACGGCCTTCAAACCGTAAGCTCTTTTCTATCCTTAATTATGCCCGTACCCGCCGGATTTCCGCGGACCGGAACACCGACCCCTCCATCAGATATTCCTGTACAAGGTCCCGGATAAACCGTTTATCGAATTTGGCATCCCCGTCCGGCGCCGCCAGGCTGGGGTAGCCTGTGCCCCGCTGCAAATAGTCATCGGTGACGACGGTGTAGATTCTGCCGGGTTCCACCAGCCGGCCGTCAATTTGCATGGAGAAAGGGGTCCGGCACACGGTAACGTTGCTGCTGAAGCCCAGGCAGCCCAGCACCGTTCCCCGAAAGCCGGGCCCTCGGCCGGATTGGTGGGTGTGGGATTCCTCTAAAGAGCACCTTACCGCTTCCAATAGCTTTTCGCCGGGCAGGGAATAGATCGTGGGGTTTAGCTTGGAAGGGAGGAGTTCTAATAGACTCTTTCGGGATACCGGCCTGCGCAGCGGCCCCATGGCAATGCCACCGTGCATCAGCGCCAGATCTCCGCCAAATTCCGCTCTCAGACAATCACAGATAAAATTAAGAAATTCGCTTTCCCGGAACGGGGCAAAATCCAGCTCCCGAAGAACCGGAAGTTCCCGGGATAAGATTGCCTCCGCCTTTTCCTGGGCTTTTTCCAGTTGACCGTCAAACCGTTCACTGCTTTGGTCCGGAAGTTCTATTTGTATCGATTCCAAAATTCGGATACCCTGTTCCTCCACGTCCAGCGTGACCCGTCCCAGGAACTGACCCATGCCGGACTGAGAATACCGTTTTTCCGTAATCACCGCATGTGAATGGCCACCCAGCCACAAATCCACCGGCGGCAGCCGTTTTTCCAGTTCCCGGTCCACCGGCTGTCCACTGTGGGACAGGAGAATGGAGAAGTCATATTTTCCGCGGTTTTCCTCCAGAATTCTTGTCACAGCAGGAGCCGGGTCCGTGGTATGCAGATTCCCCATTTCAAAAAACAGGTTATATTTGTTTGCCACCATTCCAAAGCCGTAGTAAGGTGCCAGACCGATGAGCAAAAACCGTTTTCCGCAGCGTTCCAGAATCACATGGTCCCGCAGTCCCGGAACAGGGGTGCCATTGTTATGGGTGATATTGGCGCAGAGCAGGGGAAGGCCCGCTAATTCTTCCAGATTCTCGCTTCCCAAATCGATTTCATTATTGCCCAGGGCCATCGCGTCCATACCGCACAGCCGCAGCATTTCCAGCGCGCTTTTCCCTTGGTCCGCCTGAACCAGCGTACTTTTCAGGTCCATAAAGTCGCCGCTGTCCAAGTAGAAATCCGCACTTTCCCGATGATCGGAAAGGTAAGCACAGACCCGGCTCAGGAAAGGAAAATTTGCGTGGATATCGTTGGTATGGTAGATATTCAAATGCATAATTGTCTCCTGTTTCGTCTGAATACAGCTTTGGGGTCAGGCGCATCACCCGACCCCAAGTATATTCACTATGTAATCAGATGCCGGTCATGGCCGCCAGTACATCCACTTCCATCTGCTGGATGCTCTTCTTCATGGACAGGCCTTCGTCGATATCCACATCGGAGAAGCTGCCGTCGTGGGTGCAGACAATCCGGTTGGTCTTGCCCTGCAGCAGCAGCTCCACGGCCAGATAACCCATCTTGGTGGCGTTGACTCTGTCTCTGCCGGAGGGGGAGCCGCCACGCTGAATATGGCCCAGAACCGTCACACGGGGGTCCAGGTCAATGGCTTCCTTAATCTGCTTGGCAATATCCGTCGCCTTTCCGGCACCCTCGGCCACCACAATCATGTAGTGGGTAAAACCGTTGAAACGGGCCTGGCGAATCTTTTCAATAACGTCCTTTTCAAAATCAATGGGCTCCTCAGGAACCAATACAGCCGTTGCGCCGCAGGCAAGGCCCACATACATGGCCAGATAACCGGCGTTGCGGCCCATAACCTCCACCACGGAGCAGCGCTCATGGGACTGCATGGTGTCCCGCAGCTTATCGATGCACTCGATGGCCGTATTGGCAGCGGTGTCGAAGCCGATGCAATAGTTGGTGCAGCTGATGTCGTTATCAATGGTGCCAGGGATGCCGATGACATTGATGCCGTACTTACTCAGCGCCAGAGCGCCCCGGAAGGTGCCGTCACCGCCGATGGCAATGATGCTGTCCAGTCCCAGGAACTTGCAGGTGGAAACCGCCTTGCGCTGACCGGCCTCGGTCATAAATTCCTCACTGCGGGCCGTATAGAGGATGGTGCCGCCGCGGTTGATGGTATGGGCGACGCTCTTCTCGTCCAGCCGGACAATATCTCCGGAAATCAGGCCATTCCAGCCACGCCGGATGCCGTAGCACTCCACACCATGGTACAGCGCGGTACGCACAACCGCCCGAACGCAGGGATTCATACCAGGGGCATCTCCGCCGCTGGTCAGAACACCGATTCTTCTAACGCTCATAATAGAACCTCCTATTTATGGGTTTATAGCCATACTCTTATTCTACCGAAAAATGCGGTTAATGTAAAGATAAAAATCTGGGATTTCTCATGTTTTTTTGTATCAATTTCGCCACTTTGATGGAATTGCGCGTTCCTCTTGCTTTTTGACCGGGAAACTGTATAATGAAGACAGTGAAAGTGAACGGAGGGGAGCAGACATGATCCGAGATATCAATCGCTACGAAGACTGTTGTGAATTCATCAGCGGTTTTCAGGGCGATCCGCTTTTTTCTGACCCTATGCTCAGCACCCAAGAAATGCTCGACTGCAACCTCATCAAAGCCTTTACCCGGCCAAACCGCCGTATCCTGGGGGTATATGATGCGCAATTGGCAGGTCTTTTCGTCCTGCTGACTCTGCCGGAGGAGAAATACCTGGAAATGCTGGTGGGCTTGTCTCGGGAGAAGCAGGTCTATGCAGAGCTGCTGACGTTCCTGAGGCAGGAATACTCCGGTTGGAACGGGGATTTTGTATTCAATCCCCGAAATATACTTCTGAAAGAGGCTCTCCAGAATGAGAACGCGACATTCGAACAGGAGCAGCAGAGAATGGTGTTTTCCGGGCAGCTTTTACCAGCAAATACCGATGAAATACGCATGTTTTCTAAACAATATTTCGCAGAATACTGTGCCATTCATGGAAAGGACATGTATTGGACCGGCGAAAAAATCGCTGCCGCACCGGAGAAATTCCGAACATTTCTGGCCTTAAACCAAGGCTGCGTTGTCGGATATCTGGATGTGACCCATTGCTTTGAAGAGAATGAGCCATACGATGTTTATGTCCTGCCGGAATATCGCCGTAGAGGCTATGGGCGAAAGCTGCTAGCCAAGGCGTTGGAATGCAATCAGCCCAAGGGGATGATGCTGCTGGTAGAAACAGACAACAAAGCAGCGATCAGGCTGTACGAGTCGATGAACTTCAAGACCATGCCCGGGCAAAACAGTTTGACGGCCCATTGGCGGATTCCTGAAGAAAAAGAAATTGACTTTGATAAATATCCAAGCGGAAGGAGGCATTCGGATGTATTTTGAAGAACTGTGTTCCACACTGCAAGCCTTACAGCCCATTGAAGCCCTGGTCCTGGGCGGATCCAGAGCAGGGGAAAGGTACGACCAGAAATCAGATTACGATTTGTACGTCTATTGTACCGAGCTCCCGTCCTCAGAGATCCGCATGGAGCTTCTCCGCCGGGTCTGTAACCGTATTGAGCTGGGCAACGACTTCTGGGAACTGGAGGATGACTGCGTGTTAAAGGACGGCATCCCCGTGGATATTCTCTACCGAAGCCTGGATGCCTTCGCCCAGGATGTGGCCGCGGTGGTGGAAGGGTATTCCGCCAGAAACGGATATACCACCTGTATGTTGCACAATCTGCTGCACAGCCGCATTCTCTACGACCGGAATGGCCGCTATGCCGCCCTGCAGAAGCGCTTCGATGTCCCGTATCCGGAACAGCTGCGCCAAAACATTCTCCGGCGCAATCTGCGCCTGATCACCGGGAATCTCCCGTCCTACGACGAGCAGCTGCGCAAAGCCGTCAGCAGGGGAGATACCCCTAGCATCAACCACCGCATGACCGCCTTCCTGGAATCCTATTTCGACATTCTCTTCGCCCTAAACCGCATGACCCACCCGGGGGAAAAGCGCATGGACAGCACGTTGAAGGCAACGGCAAAGCTTCTGCCGAAGAACTTCGGGGAAAACCTGGACGAGGCATTCGCCTGTATGTTCGTAAATCCGGAACGGTTCCTGGAGGTGCTGGACGCGATGGTCGGGAATCTTCAGGAATTGGTGGAGAAGGAGACAGAAGCAGATGAAAAAGCTATATGATCGCGCGGATATTTATGACCTGCTGGAAAACGACAGCAGATACGAAATCACAAAAGGGCACTGGCAGTATCTCCTGAATGGAAAGCCCGTCCGCTCGCTTTTGGATGTAAGCATCGGCAGTGGGAATATGACGCTGCCAGTTCTGGACTTAGGCATTGACCTGTACGGCTCGGATCTTAGCGAGGCCATGCTGAGCAGATGTGACAAAAAAGCAACTGCAAAGGGGTACTCTGTCCATTTGCAATGCAGTGACTTCCGGGAAGTCTCGAAGCATTTTACACGTCAGTTCGATTGCGTTGCCAGCACCGGAAACAGCCTTGCCTATGTAACGAACGAAGAGGTCATCACAGCGCTGCACCAAATGGATGCTCTGGTTGCTCCCGGCGGTTATCTGTATTTTGACCTTCGGAATTGGGACAAGATTCGCGGAACAAAGCAGCGATTTTATACCTACAACCCATCTTTTCACGGAAACACCCGTGTCAACCTTGTACAGGTCTGGGACCACAATTCGGATGGGACCATTGATTTCAATCTGCTTTTTACATTTGAGAAAGAAAACCGCATCTTTCAAAAAGAGCATTTCATTGAACATTACAATCCCGTGTCTCAGCGGCCGCTTCTGGAAGAACTGCGCGCTATGGGGTATACGGATGTGGAAATACGCCTGGTTCCGGCGCAGTGGGGCGCATACACAGACGAGGATGACTGGTACTGTGTAATGGCAAGGAAGCCAAAAGAAAGGGAAGCGCTATGATAAAGCCCGTCGGCGGTTATGCGGACTGCCGGGAATTCGCTGAAAGCTTTCAGGCGGACACGGATTTTTCGGACCCCATGCTCAGCACCGAGGAGCAGATCCGGTGTAATCTGGAAAAGGCTTTTACGCGGCCAAATCGTCAGATTCTTGGCGTATATCAGGACGGGCAGCTTGCCGGACTGTTTGTTCTGCTGGTTTTAGACGAGGATAAATACCTGGAAATGCTGGTGGGACTGTCCCGGGAAGCGCAGGCCTACCAGAGCTGATGGAGTATCTGGCCCGGAACTATCCCGGCTGGAAGGCGAATTTCGTGTTCAATCCGCGAAACGGCCTGCTGAAGGTCACCTTGGAAGACGTGCGTGCGGAATTTGAGCAGGAGCAGCAGAAAATGGTATTTTCAGGTTCTGTTATTCCTGCGGATGCCACAGGAATACGGGAGTTTTCCGAACAATACGCTGCGGAATACTATGTTATTCACAGCCGGGACGTGTACTGGACCGGCGAAAAAGTCGCCGCCGCGCCGGAGCGGTTCCGGATTTTTCTGGCCATAGACGGCGGCAGGGTTGGGCTATCTGGATGTGACCCACTGCTTCGAGGAAAACGAGCCCTACAATCTGTTTGTCCTGCCGGAATACCGCCGCAGAGGTTTCGGAAGAAAACTGCTGGCCGCGGCATTGGAATGCAACCGGCCCAAGGGCATGATGCTGCTGGTAGAAACAGACAACACAGCTACGATCAGGCTGTACGAGTCGATGAACTTCAAGACCGTGCCCGGGCAAAACAGTTTGACGGCCCATTGGCGGATTCCTGAAGAAAAAGAAATTGACTTTGATAAATATCCAAGCGGAAGGAGGCATTCGGATGTATTTTGAAGAACTGTGTTCCACACTGCAAGCCTTACAGCCCATTGAAGCCCTGGTCCTGGGCGGATCCAGAGCAGGGGAAAGGTACGACCAGAAATCAGATTACGATTTGTACGTCTATTGTACCGAGCTCCCGTCCTCAGAGATCCGCATGGAGCTTCTCCGCCGGGTCTGTAACCGTATTGAGCTGGGCAACGACTTCTGGGAACTGGAGGATGACTGCGTGTTAAAGGACGGCATCCCCGTGGATATTCTCTACCGAAGCCTGGATGCCTTCGCCCAGGATGTGGCCGCGGTGGTGGAAGGGTATTCCGCCAGAAACGGATATACCACCTGTATGTTGCACAATCTGCTGCACAGCCGCATTCTCTACGACCGGAATGGCCGCTATGCCGCCCTGCAGAAGCGCTTCGATGTCCCGTATCCGGAACAGCTGCGCCAAAACATTCTCCGGCGCAATCTGCGCCTGATCACCGGGAATCTCCCGTCCTACGACGAGCAGCTGCGCAAAGCCGTCAGCAGGGGAGATACCCCTAGCATCAACCACCGCATGACCGCCTTCCTGGAATCCTATTTCGACATTCTCTTTTCGACATTCTCTTCGCTCTAAACCGCATGACCCACCCCGGCGAAAAACGCATGCTCACCGCTCTAAAAACGCAGGCAGCCATCCTGCCAGCCAACTTTGAAGAAACTCTAAACGAAGCCTTCGCCAATATGTTCACAAACCCCGACCACTTCCTGACCGCCATTGACAAGCTGGTCCATGGACTGGTGGAAGTGGCGGAACAGGAAACTGTCCGGTGAACTGACAAGATGTGACCATATATAGGCCTAGCCTATATGACAGGTATACGCTTCCAATCGAACCTAGTCGAAACGAAAAAAGATTGACAACGAACATCAAATGATATAATATCTACCTAAGAATCCACGGAAAATCCGTGGAACGCTAAAATTTACGAAAGGAAAAAATGTGGTACCACGCAAGGACATGTCCGGAGCATGAGGAGTCAGATAGAGAGAAACTTGAATCAAGCTTTATTTTGGATATCGAACGCAACAAAATTAAGGGTTTGTTGCACTGTGCAAATTTAAATAGAACCGCTGTCACACCCGAACAGCCGGAGGAGGGA
>USQL01000084.1 GCA_900556935.1 uncultured Eubacteriales bacterium
GGTCCCCCTTCCCCGGTGGGGAAGGTTATAGGCTTTTGTCTGGGGGTATACGTTCAACTATCATGCTCAATTCGGACAGCTTTCGGGCGGCTGGTAGCCGCCCCTACAGAATCTTGCCGGAATTTGTTCAAAGAATTCTAACTCATGCAATTGTCCTGCAAAGCGTTGCGTTTTTGCCCGGGGTTTGGTAAGATAGAAAAAACGAAAGGAGACAATTCCATGGACGCTTTTTCCTATGCCCAGGTGCTCTGGGATTATCTTTGCCTGCATCAAACGCCCGAAAAGGCGGACTGCATTGTGGGCTTTGGCTGCTACAATGAGGATATCCCCCGCAGGTGCGCCCAGCTGTACCGGGATGGCTTCGCCCCCTATGTGCTCTTTACCGGGGGGCTGGGCCGGAATACGGCGGAGATGTGGACGGAAAGCGAGGCGGAGCGCTTCGGTGCCATCGCCCTGGGGGAGGGCGTGCCGGAGAGTGCCCTGCTTTTGGAGCCGAGGTCTACCAACACGGCGGAGAACATTTCCTTTACCAGGCAGCTGCTGGAGGAGCGGCAAATCCCCGTTTCCTCCGTCCTGGGAGTCCATAAGCCCTATATGGAGCGGAGAATCTACGCCGCCTGGAAAAACTACTGGCCCCGGATGCCCTTTTCCGTCACGTCCTACCCGCAGACCATGGCAGGCTATCTGGAGGCCAACGCCGCCCGGGGCCGCAGCAAAACGGCCACCGTCGAAATGCTGGTGGGCGACTTCCAGCGGATAGACCTGTACGCGAAAAAGGGCTACCAGATTCCACAGGAGATTCCCCAAAGCACCTGGGATGCCTTCGAGGCCCTGGTGTCTATGGGCTATACAGGGCAGCTGGCCAAATAAAAAGAAACAGCCTCCGGATGCCGGACAAAACCGGAATCCGGGGGCTGTGTTTCTTGGCAAAACGCCGCAGCGTTATCTTCTGTGCGCGTCCAGGAATTCCGCCAGGTCCTCCATGGCGCGGGTAATCCGCTCCGGCTCGGGGAGCATGACGATGCGGAAGCGCAGGTCCTCAAACCAGTCGAAGCCGTGGCCGGGGATGACCAGAATGTGCTTTTCGTGGAGGAACCTCATGGCGAAATCCTCGTCGCTTGCAAAGTCGAACACATCCTTTTCAAGCCCCGGGAACAGGTAAAAGGCGGCCTTGTTGGGAATCTGGGTCACGCCGGGGATTTTTCGCAGACCCTCCACCGTCGCCCGGCTCTGCTCGTACAGCCGCCCGCCGGGGGCCATCATGGCCCGGGTGCTCTGTCGGTCGGACAGGGCCGCGGGGATGACCAGCTGGGTCAGGGTGTTTCCGCACAGACGCATGGAGGCCAGGGCGGTCACGCCCTGCTCTACCTCGGACAGCTCCTCCTTGGGGCCGGAGAAGACCATCCAGCCGCAGCGGAAGCCGCAGATGATGTGGGACTTGGAAAGCCCGTTAAAGGTGACACAGGGCAGGTCCGGGGCCAGGGCGGCCATGGAGTAGTTGGGGATGCCGTCCATTACCAGCCGATCGTAGATTTCGTCCGCCAGCAGCAGCAGATGGTGCTCCCGGGCAAGCTGGGCGATGGACAGCAGGGTTTCCTTGCTGTAAACCGCGCCGGTGGGATTGTTGGGGTTGATGACGAGAATGGCCTTGGTATGGGAGGAAATCTTGCCGGCCATATCGTTCAGGTCCGGATTCCAGTCGTTTTTCGGGTCACAGCGGTAGTAGACGGGTCTGCCGCCCCCAAGATAGGTGTTGTTGCTCCACAGGGAGTAGCAGGGGGAGGGCACCAGTACCTCGTCGTCGGTGCCCACCAGGGCGGTCATGAGCATGGACACGGCCTCGCTGACACCGTTGCAGATATAGATATCGTCCAGGGTGATGTTTTGCACACCGCAGCTTTTGTGGTAGGTGAGAATCGCTTCACGGGCATCCGCCATTCCCCGCACGTCGCAGTAGGGGACGGCCCTGTCCACATTTTCTACCAGGGCAGTGCGCACACTGTCCGGCAGGTGAAAGCCAAAATTGCCGGGGTTTCCCGTATTCAGCTTGAGCACCGGGGTTCCGGCAGCCTGCATCCGCAGCGCCTCCACATACAGGGGGCCCCGGATGTCCGAATGCACATGGGTCAGGCGATCCGATTTCGCAATCATCTTCTTACAATCCTTTCTCCTCCGCCCGGGGCGGAATATAAAAACTCCCACCGTTATACCATAAATAGGGGCAAAAATGCAATCCTAAATTCATTTTTCTCACGACAACGGTAGGGGCGGCTACCAGCCGCCCGCTAGCCGACGGAAGTGAGTACGATGCACGAACCGCTCACTTTCGATACGCTTCGGGCGGCTAATAGCCGCCCCTACGGAATGTTTTTGAACTTTATTCATGCAATTGCGGTGCATTTCTCCTGTATTCTGGCCCGCAGACATCCGATACAGTAATACATGGTCTCGTAGCGGATGTATTGCAGGGCGTTGGCATCCCACAGAATGCGGATGCTGGGGGCAAACTCCTCGTCCGCAAACCAGAAGTGCAGGCATAACTCCAGGCTGTCAAACACCGGCAGCACAAAGGCCATGTCCGCCCCTTTTGTTTCCCGCCCGCCCAGGGCCAGCAGCCGGGCCCGGAACGCGTCCGGGACCCTCTGGGCAAAATCCGCCAGGGGGTCCCGGCTTTCGGTGAGGGTCTGGTGGAATTGCAGACCGAAGGAGGCCATGCTCTGGAAAACATGGCTGGGATGCCGGGTATCTTTGCTGTCGCAGAGCAAATCGAAAATGCTCAGCACCTCGTCAAAGCTGTTTCCGTCCACCCAAGCGCCGTTCTTTCGCCGCTCCAGATTCCCGGTGAGCCGCTCAATCCGATAGGGCGCGCCCAGGAAGGAAGTGTAGAGATAGGCATCGTCAAAGGAAAGAGCAAGCTTTTGAATCAGCGCCGGCTGGTCATAGGAGAGAAATATCTTTTTCGCGTTCTCAGCGGCGATGGCATAGTTATCTCTGTGGCTCATAGAAACGCCTCCTGACTGCTTTTCTTTATTCTAACACAATTTTCCGGGAAAGAAAATGAATTTTTTGATACGAAAAACCACAATATCTTGCAATTGAAAATAGGGTATGGTAAAATAAAAACGAAAAGAACATCGGCTTTTAAAATTGCCGCAAAGGAGCGTGGGACCGTTGGCGCAGAAGGATATCACAGAAAAAATATTGGAAGCATATAATGATGTGTTTGCGGATATTGTAAACGTCCTCCTGTTTGACGGCAGGGAGGTTCTGAAAGCGGAGGAGCTGGTGGACCAGGCACCTCGGGCGGCCTACAAGGCAGACGGAAAGGTGCGGGAAATCGAGCGGGATGTCGCCAAGCGCTGGTCAAGGCAGAGCATCCGAATTGCCTGTGTGGGTATGGAGAACCAGACAAGGCCCGATCCGGATATGCCCCTGCGGGTTATCGGCTACGACGGCGCGGAGTACAGGGCACAGCTAAACGGCAGCGACCGATATCCGGTGGTTACACTGGTGCTGTACTTTGGACACAAAAAGCACTGGGATAAGCCGACGAATCTGTTGGGCTGCCTGAATGTGCCGGAGGAATTCAAGCCGTTTGTCAGGGATTACGCCATCAACCTGTTTGAGATTGCATACCTTCCGGAAGAAAAGGTTAAAATGTTCAAAAGTGATTTCGGAATTGTTGCGGATTATTTTGTACAGAAACAAAGAGATGGCGATTATAAGCCAGAGAAAAAAGAAATGCGGCACGTCCAGGAGGTGCTGCAGCTGCTCAGTGTTATGACAGGTGACCGAAGGTTTGAGGAAGCCTGTTCAGGCGGTCAGGAAGGAGGACCGAAGAATATGTGTGAAGTATTGGAAAAGGTGGAAAAGAAAGGCTTGACCGAGGGTGAAATGCTGAAGGCCAAAGAGGTTGCCAGAAACCTGAAGGAGCTGGGCATGGCGGAGGACGTGATTGCGAAGGCGGTCAATATGCCCATAGAGCTTGTCCGGCAGTGGCTGGATGAGGGAAACGGCTGAAGGACTTCCCCTGCCAAAAGAAACCTTTGACAGATAGACGTGCAGAGGTTATAATAGATAAAAATTTACAGATAGGAGGGTCCTTATTATGCATTTGGATCACGATCATATCGGTGCCCACAGCCATGAGCATACCCATGCCGACGGCACCACCCATACCCACGAGCACGCGCATCCCCATGAGCACACCCACGAGTGCGCCCACGCCTGCGACGGCTGTGCCGCGCCCTGTGAGCACACCCCCATGGAGGAGCTGACCGCCCTGATGAAATACATGGTGGGCCACAACACCGCCCATGCCAAGGAGCTGGCGGACCTGGCAAAAAAGCTGGACGAGGCCGGCAACCACACCGCCTACGAGCAGGTGATGGCCGCGGTTTCTGACTTTGAAAAGGGCAACATGCGCCTGAGCGTGGTGCTCAGCAGCCTGGCGGAGTAAAGAGGAGGAATTCCTATGTGCCTTTCTACCGTTTATCGCAATACGGTGGCCCCGGAAGAGGTCATCATGCGCAACGTTATGACCATTGAGCAGAAGGATGGCACCATCGTCCTGACCGACCTGATGGAGCGTCAGGTGGCTGTGGAGGGAACGCTGGAAAAGGCCAACCTGGTAGACGGCTACGTGGTCATCAAGGAAGCGAAAACGGCGTAAAAGCCACGGACCTGTCCAAACCGGGCAGGTCCGCTGTTTTTTAACAATAAATTAAACATCCGCCCCATTGCATCCAGGAAAAAACTATGCTACAATACCCGTGTATTCTTTCGAAACCTGATTTTGTGGTGATGTAATGTTTGGTAAATATCTCAGTGTGTTTTTCGTATCCATGGTGCCGCTCATTGAGCTGCGGGCGGCGGTGCCAATTGCCATCGGCATGGGCCTGGACACCATGACCTCCATTGCCGTGTGTGCCGTGGGGAATATGGTGCCCGTGCCGATTATCTACCTGTTTGCCCGGAAATTCCTGCTCTGGGGGCTGGACAAGCCCTATATCGGCGGCATCTGCCGCTTCTTCCACGACAAGGGGGAGCGGGCCGGGCGGAAGCTGGCCAAGGGCCGCTTCGGCCGGTTTGGCATGGTGGTGGCCCTGACGGCCTTTGTGGGCATTCCCATCCCCGGCACCGGTGCCTGGACCGGCACCCTGGGGGCAAGCTTTCTGGACCTGGGGCTTAAAAGGACCGTGGCTTCCGTCAGCACCGGTGTGCTGATTGCCGCGGTGATTATGGCCACGGTGAGCAAAGTGGGCGTACATGTATTCGGACTGTAATTTGGAGGTAACCCTATGAATGACTGCCTGTTCTGCCGGATTATTGCCGGCGAAATTCCTTCCACCAAGGTCTACGAGGACGAGACCGTCTTTGCCTTCCGGGACATCAATCCCCAGGCACCGACCCATATTCTGGTGATTCCCAAGACCCATATCTCCGGCTGCAACGGGGTGAATGCCGATAACAGCGGCGTTATTGCCCATATTTTTGAGGTCATCCCGGAAATTGCCAGGGCCGAGGGCCTGAATGGCGGCTACCGGGTGGTGTCCAACTGCGGGCCGGACGCGGGGCAGACCGTGCCGCACCTGCACTTCCACATTCTGGGCGGCAAGACCCTGGCCCTGGATATGGCTTGACAAACCGGAAAAAAGAGATATAATAGCCTCAATCGCATAGCGCCGTCTTCGGGGTGCCGGTGAACCGGCTGAGATAGGGATAGTGAGCCCTGACCCGTCTAACCTGATGCGGATCATGCCGCCGTAGGGAAAGATGCGTACCGGACCTTTTGGTGCCGCATTGTACCCGGACAGGCTGCAATGCGGTACTTTTTATTTGGAGGTCTATCCTATGCAAACATCCCACACCAAGCTGCGCTCCCTGACCGAGGGTGCCATTCTCATCGCCCTGGCGGAGATCCTCTCCTTCCTGCCCCTGTACAAAATGCCCTGGGGCGGCTCGCTGGATCTGGCCATGCTGCCCATTATCGTCTTCTGCGTCCGCTGGGGCTTTGGTCCCGGCCTGATTGTCAGCTTCGCCCACGCCCTGCTGCAGACCCTGTTTGAGGGCGGCATCGCCATCGGCTGGGAGAGCATCCTGGGCGATTTCCTGGTTGCTTACACGGTGCTGGGCCTTGCGGGCCTGTTCAAGGGCAAGTTCTATCCCGCGACCGTTGTCGCCTGTGTGGCCCGGTTCCTGGTGCACTATGTGGTGGGCGCTACCATCTGGGCCGAGTACATGCCGGAGACCTTCTTCAACATGACCATGACCACCCCCTGGATTTACTCCGCCCTGTATAACGCCGCCTACATGCTGCCGGATATGCTGCTGATTCTCCTGGTGGGCTTCATCCTCATGAAGACCCCCGCCAAGAAGTACCTGCTGGGCCAGGACCTGCAGGGCTAAGCCCACCGCCCCTTGGGGCAGAACCTTCCGGAAGGAATTCAAGTGATTGCAAGCAACCCCGCCTCTGCGTTTTTGCAGCGGCGGGGTTTTAGACTGTCGTAAAACGGAATTACCGGACGGAGCCGTCCGTTGTGATGATTTTGGTCTGGCAGGGGATGTCCTTCCCACAGGCGGACAGGGCGTTTTCCACCGCCCGCTGCAGCCCGCCGCAGCAGGGGACCTCCATCCGCAGGACGGTGACGGATTGGATGGCGTTGTTTTGGAAAATGGCGGTGAGCTTTTCCGTGTAGTCCCCCGCGTCCAGCTTGGGGCAGCCGATGAGCAGGGTTTTGCCCCGGAGGAAATCCCGGTGGAAGTCCCCGTAGGCGTAGGCGGTGCAGTCCGCGGCCACCAGCACATGGGCGTTTTCCAGCCAGGGGGCGGTGGTGGGCACCAGCTTCAGCTGCACCGGCCACTGCCGCAGCTGGCTGGGGCAATGGCCCTCCGGCGCGGGGGCCTCCGGGGTGCGGGTGCGCATTCTGGTGCCGGGGCAGCCGGTGTGGGCCGCCGCCTTTTCGGCCTTGGCTTTCAGCACGGCCGCCTCGTCATAGGCCGGGGCCTCCCGGGTTTCAAAGGTGATGGCCCCGGTGGGGCACCCGGGCAGGCAGTCCCCCAGCCCGTCGCAGTAGTGCTCCCGGGCAAGATAGGCCTTGCCCCCAATCATGGCGATGGCCCCCTCGTGACAGGCCGTCACGCACAGCCCGCAGCCATTGCATTTTTCCTGGTCGATGTGAATAATCTGTCGAATCATAAAGAAACCTCCGAAAGAGAATGTATTTTTGGAACACGTCCAGTATAAAACGAAATCCTCCCAAATAGCGTTGCTATAGCAACGGAAATGTTTGGGAGGTTTTGGAAAATGAAGGGCTCCCCTGAAAGGGGAGCCAATATTATGCTTTCCCAGCCTGTGCCTTGCGGGCCGTGAACTTTTCCTTCCAATACCTGTGGAACACCAGCACCTCGGCAAGCAGACCTACCGGCAGGGCGGCGGCGATATCGATGACGGAGTGCTGCTTGACCACGGCGGTGGACAGGCTGATTAGAATGACGCTGAAGACCACAAAGACCTTCCAGGGCTTGCCGGCCTGCTTTTCCTTCAGCCAGCAGGAGCCGATGCCTAAGGAGTAGGCCACGTGAAGGGAGGGGCACACGCCGGTGGGGGTGTCCACCTTGTAGATTAAGGCGGCCAGGTGGGTAAAGAGGTTATTCCGGGCAAATTCCGTGGGCCGCAGGTCCTGGTAGCTGGGGTAGAGAATGTAGACCGTCATGGCCGCCACCTGGGTGATGATGATGAAAATTTGCAGATTTTTGAAATTCTGGATGTCGTACAGAAGAAAATACCCCAAGCTTAATACAATCAGCGCGTACCAGAAGCAGTAGGGGATGAAGAAAAACTCGTTAAAGGGGATGATTTCATCCAGACGGCTGTGGATTAAATGGCAGCTTTCCACGGGGATAAAGTTCTCCGTCAGGTAGTAGAACAGGAAGTATACCAGCCACCCCAGCAGCAGCTTCAGGTGGGAAAACTCTGGCCGGTTGATTTTGCTCAGCCGGAAGGTGCGGTAGTCAACGACAGGTTGTTTCATAGAATCGCCTCGGTGGATAGATTTGTCGTGTAGTTCTTTTTGGGAATATTGGGGTAGGGGACCACCACGTGCTCCGGAAGTCCCTCGGCGATGGCGGTGATCTCGTCCATCAGGGTCTGGCAGATGCGTCTGCGCTCGTCGGCGATGGGGGCGGTGTGGTCAAAACGGATGGGCTTGCCAAAGTAGAAGCTGTGCAGCTTGGGGGCTAAGTACATGGGCACGAAGTTCAGCTCCACGCCGGTGCGCTTGTAGTAGAGCTTGGCCACGTCCACGAAATTTTCCTGGAATTTGCACAGAATCTGGTTGTAGCCCTGCTTGCACTCGGGGAAGATAATAATGTGCTCCCCGGCCTGGAGCTTTTTCACCGTGTCCCGGAAGGTGTTGATGACCCGGGTGTCGTGGTACACGGCGATGGTGTCGCCGCAGCGCATAATGCAGGCGGCAATGGGGGCGATGATGTAGGAGAGCACCCGGAACAGGGGCTTGAGTGCCTTGGGCTTCTCGTCCCAGAAGTCGTGATAGGCGTAGTCCGGCACCTCCTTGGCGCGCATCATCTGCCCGGCGCACCAGATGGCCCGTTTTCCCGGGAAATAGAGCTCCGCCACAATGGGCCCGTTGGCCTGGGAATGGTTGCCAACGATGATTGAGGGCTCCTGAGGCAGATTCTCCAGCCCCTGGGCCTTGGTTTTGGGATAGAAAAGCTTTACCAGATTCCAGCATGCGTTATAAATTCCTTTTTCAAACCAAGCTTTCACGGCCCGTTCCTCCCATTCTCTTTCATAATGGAGCCTATTGTAAAGGAGAATGCTAAACTGTGAATAAACTGTGGCGGATTTCAAAAAGCTTCCCCCTGGGGAAGCTGGCTCGGCGTAGCCGAGACTGATGAGGGGCGGCACGCAGAACCGGTGCAGAGAAACCTCGGGCGAATACGTATACCCCCGGACGGAAGCCTAAAAGCCTTCTCCTGCTGGAGAAGGTCCCCGCCGCAGCGGGGGAATGTGGAGGGG
>USQL01000085.1 GCA_900556935.1 uncultured Eubacteriales bacterium
CATACATCATCACCACCGCCACCATGCCCATGAGCATAATGGCGCTTAAATGCTTTTCCAGTGCCAGCGGCACCAGAATTCCCAGCAGCGCCGCACCGAAGCCCAGCACGCCGTAACGGAACTTCCCGGCGCACTGTCCAAACTCCCGGGTCAGCCGGGCAAAGAGCAGGATCATGGTAAATTTCGCAATTTCCGATGGCTGGAACTGGAGTCCGGCCAGATTGATCCAGCGTTTGGCGCCGTTGACCTCCTCTCCCACCGCAAGGACGCTGAGCAGAAGGACAATGCTCAAAATATAGCCGGGCCAGGCAAGCCGATACCACACCCGGGCCGGAACCCGGCTGAAGCCATACATAGCCCCGAGCCCCAGGGCGGCGCACACCGCCTGCTTCTGTAAATAGCGGGTGGTGATGGCGTAGCCGGTATCGTAGGCGCTTTGGGCAGAGCTTGCGGAATACAGCGCCGCAAGCCCCAGCGCCAGCAGCAGAAGCGTCAGCGCCAGGAAGGGCTTATCCATTTCCCCGCCGGTGTTCCGGCGGTCCTCCTTGGCAGAAAGCAGCCCTCCTGCCATACGACACTCCCTTCCTAAACGCTTGCTCAGCCGACAATCCCGGAGATGCTCAGCCAGGCCACCACGCACATCACGGCGGACACGCCCGCAAAGGTCAGAACAATCTTCTCTTCCTTCCAGCCGCTCATCTCAAAATGATGGTGGATGGGGCTCATCTTAAACAGCCGCTTTCCGTGGGTGAGCTTAAAGTAGCTTACCTGCAGAATCACGGACAGGGTCTCCATCAGGTACACAAAGCCCGCAAAAATCAAAACCAGGGGCATATCCAGGGCATAGGCCAGGCCGCAGACCACGCCGCCCATAAACAGCGAGCCGGTGTCGCCCATGAAGGCCTTGGCAGGGTGCCAGTTAAGGCCCAGGAAGGCAAGCAAGCCGCCGATCATGGCCGCCGGAAGCACCGCCAGCTCCTCCCGATCCACCGCCAGAGCGGTGGCGGCGAAGAACACCATCACCGGAACGGTCACAGAGGCGCTGAGGCCGTCAATGCCGTCGGTCAGGTTCACGGCGTTCACCGTACCCACAATGATAAACATGGAAAACAGCAGATACACAGACGGCTGAATATAGAACCGCACATTAAAAAACGGAATATACAGGTCGCAGGTTAAAATTCCCTCCATATACAGCACGTACAGGAATACCGCGGATACCGCACCCTGCAGCAGAAACTTCTGAATGGCGGTCAGGCCCATGTCCCGCTTTTTCCGGACCTTGCAGTAGTCATCCAGAAAGCCGATGGCACCGAAGCAGAAGGCCAGAACGAACACATAGATGGCGCTGTATTCCTGGGTATTGGGCAGGTTCAGCAGCAGGCACACCAGGGTGCTTCCGATAAACATCAGTCCCATCATCAGAGGGGTGCCTGCCTTGTTGTTGTGCCAGGTGGGGCCGATGGAACGCACGGACTGGCCGGCCTTCAGCGCCCGCAGCACAGGCAGCAGAAAGTGGCCCAGCACCGCGGCCACCACACAGCTGATGACTGCCATTACAATTACTCGGATCATTTGGGATCTCCTCCGTTCAGGTCTTTTTCATATTTCATAAACGCATCCAGCACACGCTCCATGTGCATCCCGTGGCTGCCCTTGAAGAGAATCACGTCCCCGGGCTTGGCGATGCGCTGCAGCTCACAGGACATGGCCGTCTGGTCCGAAAACGCCAAGGCCCGGCTGTCCTTCATGCCGCCGGTAATGCATCCGCCGATAACCCGTTCCGCGCAGTCACCGTAGGCCAGCACGAAGTCCACCCGCTCCGCCGCAATCCGGCCGATGCGGTAGTGCTCCGCCGCGGCCCGGTCACCCAGCTCCAGCATGTCGCCCAGCACGGCAATTTTCCGTCCCGGCTTCTCCCCCAGGACCATCAGCGCGGCCTCCATGGATTCGGGGCCCGCGTTGTAGCAGTCCTTAATCAGGGTGTAGCCATAGGCACGCAGGGTCTCCTGACGGCCGGACAGATTCCGGAAGGTCCTCAGTCCCTTCTGAATTTCCTCCGGGCGCACCCTCAGCTCCAGGCCCACGGCCACCGCGGCCATGGCATCGCTGACAAAGTGCTTACCCTCCAGGTTCATAATCACGGAGAAGCTGCCCCCGGACCACTGCACCCGGAAGCGCAGTCCGTCCGCGGCGTTGACAATCTCCTTGCACCGCACCGCGCAGCGCTCGTCGGAGCCAAAGTAGACGGTTCTTTGCTTCGGCTCCCGGTCCAGCTCCCGCAGCATGGCATCGTCCCCGTTTAACAGCACCACGCCGTCGTCGCTCATGCCCTCCAGGATTTCCATCTTGGCCTGGCGGATGCCCTTCTGGCTGCCCAGGAACTCAATGTGGGCCGTGCCGATGTTGACAATCACCGCCAGGTCCGGCCGCCCGATTTCAGACAGGTAGGCCATCTCCCGGAAGTGGTTCATCCCCATTTCCAGCACCGCCACCTGGGTATCCTCCGGCATGGCCAGAATCGCCATGGGCATGCCGATGTCGTTGTTGTGGTTCACCGGAGTTTTGGCGGTGCGGTAGGTCTTTTCCAGCACCGCGGCAATCATTTCCTTAGTGGTACTCTTGCCCACGGAGCCGGTAACACCGACCACCTTCATGCCCAGGCGCTGCCGCTCCCCCCGGGCGATGGCCCCCAGGGCCAGCCGGACATCCGGCACCACAATGGCGGGGTAGTCCCCCACCTTGTGGGTGCAAAGCACGGCGGCCGCCCCCTTTTCCATGGCATCGGGGATAAAATCGTGGCCGTCCCGTGCCCCCTGCAGGGCCAGGAACAGCTGCCCGGGCTGCAAGGAGCGGGTGTCATTGTTGGCACCTAAGAATTCTATCTGCTCGTACTGTTCTTCCACAGTGCCGCCGCACCAGTCGGCTGCCTGCTTCAGGGTGATTTTACTCATGCGTCTTCCTCAATTCCGACAGGTAGGATTGGACCTCTTCCCGTTCGTCCAGATGATATTTATGGCCATTGATCTCCTGATATGTCTCATGGCCCTTTCCTGCCAATACAATTATATCATCTTTTTTGCCAATGTCCATAGCGTATCTGATGGCCTTTCGCCTGTCTTCAATCACCGTATATTCCCCCAGGGCGGGGTCCACCCCTTTGAGGATGTCCTCTATGATGGCCATGGGCGCTTCCGTTCTGGGATTATCCGAGGTAATAATTGCGAAATCCGCGTTTTTAACCCCGATTTGCCCCATAATGGGCCGTTTCATCGGGTCCCGGTCTCCGCCGCAGCCGAAGACAGCGATTAATCTTCCCTTGCAAAAATCCCGCACGGAAAGCAAAACTTTTTCCAGCCCGTCCGGGGTATGGGCGTAGTCAATGAGCACCGTGTAGGGCATCCCCGGGGTAGGGACCACCTCAATCCGGCCCTTGACCCCGGAAACGGTTTTTAAGCTTTCCGCGCTTTCGGCCAGGGAAATCCCCAGCTGCCTGGCAATGCCCAGAACCGTCAGGGTGTTGTACACCGTGAATCTGCCGGGAATAGGGACAGTGACCTGTACCCTCTCCTCGCCGCACACCGCCGTAAATTCCACCCCCCGGGCGTGGAGGGCAATGTTTTCCGCCCGCAGCTGCCCCGCCCCGTGGGCGGAAACCGTCAAAACCGGACAGGCGGCCTTTTGAAGCATACTTTCCCCATAGGGGTCATCCACATTGATAACCGCCCGACGGCACCTGGTAAACAATTCCGCCTTGGTATCCCGGTAGGCCTCCATGGTCTTGTGAAAGTCCAGATGGTCCTCGGTCAGGTTGGTAAAGGCCGCCACATCGTAGTATAGTCCCCCAATCCGATGAAGGGCAATGGCGTGGCTGGAAACCTCCATGACGGCATACCCGCACCCCGCGTCCCGCATCCGGGCAAACAGGGCCTGCAGCTCCAGGCTCTCCGGGGTGGTCCGCTCGGAGGGAATGGCCTCCGTGCCAATGAGATTACCCATGGTGCCCACCAGCCCCACCTTGGCGTTTCTCGCCTTTTCCAGCACCGCTTTGAGTAGCAGCGTTACCGAGGTCTTCCCATTGGTGCCCGTCACGCCAATTAAGGTCATGGCCTTTGCGGGATTTCCATAAAAATTGCAGGCAATTTGGGCCAGGGCCAGCCGGTCGGAGGTGACCAGAACATAGGGAATTTCCCCCTCCGGTGCCTTTGCCGTCACCACAACAGCCGCGCCCTTTTCCATCGCCATGGGAATAAACCGGTTGCCGTCCGACGCAAAGCCCGATATGGCCGCGAACAGGCCGCCCTTTTCTATCCGCCTTGAATCGTAGGCAACACTTGTAATCTCCGTCTCCGGGTCTGCGTGGAGCTCCAAAACCTCCACATTTTGCAATAGTTCCCGTAATTTCATGGGTAAACCTCATTTCTATCGTAAACTAATCTCTCGCCGTCTGGTCGGCAAAGCGCAGGGTAACGGTGCTTCCGCCGTCCACCTGGGTCCCCGGCTGGGGCTCCTGGGAGATGGCGGTGACGCTGCCTTCCGTCCCGAGGTTGCCGGTGGGCAGGATGTATAACCCGAGCCTACCCGCCATTTGGGCCGCCTGGGCCCTAGTCTTCCCCAGGAAATCCGGAACGGCAACCGTCCTCGGTGCCTCCGGCGGGCACAGGTAGACCAGCAGCTGGCTTCCCCCGGGCAGCACCTGGCCGGGGGCCGGAATCTGGCCCAGGACGGTATCTCCGTCCCCCTGAAACCGCGCCGATAGCCCCAGGTCCTTCAGTGTCTTCTCCGCTTCCTTCCGGGGCAGCCCCACCAGGTCCGGGACGGCAATCCGCTGCCCCGGCAGCTCCTCCGGGCTGTAGCTTTGGGAAACCCCCAGGTACGGCAGGATATCCGCCATCACCGCCCCCACGGTGGGGGCCGCCATGACACCGCCGGAAATATAAATTCCCGTGGACCGGGACGGGGTGTCCAGGGCTGCCAATACAATATACTCCGGATCCTCCATGGGCGCAATCCCCACAAAGGAAACAATTTTATCCAACACTCGCTGGCCGTTTTCATCAAACACGTCGATTTTCTCGCTGGTGCCGGTTTTCCCCCCGATGGAGAACCCAGCCACGCTGGCGTTTTTCGCCGTTCCCTCCGTCACCACCGAGCGAATGAGCGCGCGCATGGTCTCGGAGGTCTGGGGCTGAACGGTCTGCCGGGTAACCGTGGGCTCCTGCCTGAAAACCGTCTCCCCCCGGGCGTTTATCACCTCGGATACGAGATAGGGCTCCAGGAGCTTCCCCCCGTTGACCACCGAGGCGATGGCCCGCACCAGCTGCAAGGGGGTAATTTTAAAGGTCTGGCCGAAGGAGCCGGAGGTTAAGCTGGCGGTGCCCCATTTATCCGTATTGGTCACCAATGCCTTGTCAAAAAAAACGCCCTTGCTCTCCCCGGACAGGTCGATGCCGGTTTTCTCCAAAATGCCGAAGCGTTTTACATAGTCATAAAACCGTTCGCCCCCCAGCTTTAAGGCGATGTGGGCAAAGGCCAGGTTGCAGGAGTTTTGCAGGGCCTGGGGGGTCTTCTCCGCCCCGTGGCCTGCGGACCGCCAGCAGTGCAGCAGCTGGGACCGCCCCGGAATCTGTTCCGCCCCTCTGCAGTAAAAGGAAGTGTTTAGGTCGATGGCCCCGCAGTCCAGGGCCGCCGCCATGGTCAGCACCTTGAAGGTGGAGCCCGGCTCATAGCCGTCGGACAGCACCCGGTTGCGCCACTGCTTCAGCCGCGCCGCACTGAGCTTTTCCTGATACGCATCCTTCCCCTGGGCATATTCCGGGCTGTCCACAGGGTACTGTGTAAAGCCCAGCCGTTCCGCCTCCAATTCTTCCCGGACTTCGTCGTCAAAGACCGTCTGGTAGTTGTTGGGGTCAAAGCCGCCCAGGGTGGCCATGGCCAGGATTTCCCCGGTCTTGCAGTTCATCACCAGGCCAAAGGCCCCGTTCTGAACGTCATACCGGTCAATGGCTGCCTGGAGCTGCTTTTCTAAGGCCGCCTGGACCGTGGTGTCTAACGTCAAAACCACACTGCATCCCGGCTGGGAGGCGGTGAAGTTTTCATAGGAAAAGGGCATATCCATTTCGTTGTTGCCCTTGGTGGTAATCACCTTTCCGGGCTTTCCGGAAAGAAAGCTGTCATAGGCCGCCTCCACCCCCTCGCAGCCCTGGCCCGACACATTGGTAAAGCCGATGACCTGGCTTGCCAGGCTCCCGAAGGGATAGGTCCGCAGGGCCGCGGGTTCCAGATGGACCCCGGACACCCCCTTCTCCCGGATGTACGCCCGAATCGCCTGGGCAGTCTCCCGGGGGACCCGAGCCCCCACCTGCTTGTAGCGGCGGCGGGTGTCCTGCCCCTGCTCCAGAATCCACTGGGGCTCCTTTTCCAGCAGGGGCGCTAAAAATTCGGAAAGGGCGGCCAAATCCGCCTTGGACTGTCGGAGCTCATGGGGGTCTAAGTACACATTCTCCACCCCCACGGAGGAGGCCAGAATGTTCATATTCCGGTCGTAGAGAATGCCTCTGTCCGAGGCCGCCGCCGTGGACCGGGTCTGGTTGTTCAGAGCCTTGGCGGTATAGTAGTCAAAGTCCACCACCATGAGCCCATAGAGCCTGGCCGCCACCGGGACAAAGGCCAGCGCCCCCAGGCACAGGCCCGCCAGGCGGATGCGCCAGTGCTGGGCGCTGTCCATGTACGCCCGGCGATAGTGCTTCTTCTGCCCCATGGCATTTCCCCTTCCGGCGGCCCTTGTCTTGAAATGGGCGGCAAGGGAACCCCTCGCCGCCCATTCGCAGCTGCCGTTTTCAGGATATGTCCGGGTACGGAAATTATTCCCCGGTCTCCGAGCCTGCCAGGAGTCCCGACAGAAACCACACAAAATTCTCCCATGCCGTAGGCGTGTGGGTCTCCTCCGGCACCGTTACCGTAATATAGGCGTGGGCCGCCTCGCTTTCCGGCACCAGCCCCAGCTCCTCGGCCCGGGTCTGAACCGCGTCCAGGTCCAGGGAGGTCCGGTAGGCGTGCTCCAGGCGGGCGTTGTCCCGCTTCAAATCCGTAAGAGTCTGCTCGGCGGCGTTATACTCCGCCATGCAGGCGGTCAGCCGAATGGCCCCCACCACCAGGGCCGCCAGCATTACAACGGCCAGAACAATGCCGCCCACGGCCACGGGGTCAATGTACACCTTGTGCTCCCGGACCGTTTTCAGCTGGGGAAGCAGGGGTCTTCTGGGCTCGCTCTTTTTCTTGGCCTTGACCTCGCTGCCATAGACATAGAACTGGCCCACATATTGAATCACCGGTTTTTGGTCCATATTTCCTCCTCCGGTTCCTACCGTTTTTCACAGACCCGCAGCTTGGCGCTTCTGGCCCTGGGATTGCGGGCCAGCTCCTCCTCCCCGGAGACAATGGGCTTCCGGGTCAGAACCGTCACCTGGGGGGTCCGGCCGCAGACGCACACCGGGAATTCCGGTGGGCAGACGCAGCCCTTGGCAGCGTTTGCCATGGCGCTTTTCACAATCCGGTCCTCCAAGGAGTGGAAGGTGATCACCGCCAGCCGTCCGCCGGGGTTCAGCCTGGGGATGGCCGCCTCCATGGCCCTGGAAACGGAGCCCAGCTCGTCGTTGACGGCAATCCGGATGGCCTGGAAGGTCCGCTTGGCCGGGTGCTGCTTTTCCCGCAGGGCCGCGGGGGGCATGGCGGAGCGAATCACGTCCACCAGCTCCAGGGTGGTTCGGATGGGGGCCGTCTCCCGCCGGCGCACAATGGCCGCGGCAATGGCGGGGGCGTAGCGCTCCTCGCCGTAATCGTAAAGAATCCGTTTCAGCTCCTCATAGGACCAGGTATTCACCACGGTGTCCGCCGTCAAAGCGTCCCCGCTGTCCATGCGCATGTCCAGAGGCGCGTCGGCCATATAGGAAAAGCCCCGTGCCCCGTCGTCCAGCTGGGGAGAGGAAACCCCCAGGTCCAGCAAAATGCCGTCCACTCCGGCAATGCCCAAATCATCCAGCACCTTGGCCATCTGGCAGAAGTTGGAGTGGACCAGCGTCACCCGGTCTTTAAAGGGCTCCAGCCGCTTCCCCGCGGCCTCCAGGGCGATGGGGTCCCGGTCGATGCCAATGAGCCTGCCGGTGGTCAGCCTTTCCGCGATATGATAGGAGTGGCCCGCGCCCCCCAGGGTGCCGTCCACATAGATGCCGTCGGGCTGAATATTTAGGGCCTCGATGCACTCGTCCAGGAGGACGGAAACATGATGAAATTCGCTCATAGTCCGATTGCCTCCAAGGATGCCAAAAGTTTTTCGGGACTCAGGTTCTCCTGCTCAAAGCGCCGGAATTCCTCCGCGTCCCAGATTTCCGCCTGACCGGCCCGGCCTACAATCATAATCTCCCGGTCGATGCCCGCGTAATTCAGAAGGAACGGAGTAAGCCCCACCCGGGACTGCTTATCCGGGGAGCATTCCGCCGCGTTCATAAAAATCAGACTGGTAGCCCCGGAGCGCTGGGAAAGGCTCAGGGCATTAAAGTTATCGCTGAGCCGCTGCCATTCGGCGGCGGTGTAGACCGTGAGACAGCGATGGCCGCAGTTGACCCCCAATGTCACATAAAAGAGCTCTCCCAGCTCCTGCCGGAGCTTCGCCGGAACAACCAGACGATTCTTGTCGTCCATCCGGGCCGCGTATTTGCCAATCACAGTCTCACCTCCTACCCTTTTCTACCATAAGCTACCACTTTACTCCATTTCGTACAGTATACCGCCTTCTCCCCAAAAAATCAATCACTTTTTGGCCGATCCTCTGGGAACGGGCATAAAAATCCTATTTTTTCTCGAAATATTAAAACAAGTGTTCGATTAAAGTCTGTATTTGGGCAGCCGGTCTTCCATATTTTCCTTAAAGGCCGAAGGTAACCGTTCCGTTTTCCAGCCGCAGGCGGATGCGTCCCGGCTTTTTGGCACAGCGCAGAAGGAAGAGCGCCAGGCCGTCCTCTACCTCCGTCTGCACCCGCCG
>USQL01000086.1 GCA_900556935.1 uncultured Eubacteriales bacterium
CGCTCCCGCTTGGCATAGCGGTAGCCCTCCCAGGGATTGGTGGGCAGGGCCCGGATGACACCGCCCGCGGCGTGGACAAAGGTGGTGTAGTTGGGGTAATAGGGCTCCGGGATAATCACCTCCGTATAGGGGTCCAGAATGCTCAGGCAGGTTAGCAGCAGAGCTTCGCTGCCGCCGGTGGTGATGAGAATATCCCGGGGTGCCAGCTCCACCCCCAGGCGGGCATAGTACTTCCGCACCGCGTCAATCAGCTCCGGATTTCCAGGGGAGGCATCGTAGGCCAAGGTCTTGGCATCAAACCGCCGCACCGCCTCAAAATAGGCGCTGGGGGTGGGAATATCCGGCTGGCCGATATTTAGGTGGTAGATTTTCTTTCCCCGCTGCTCTGCCGCCACCGCCAGGGGGTGGAACTTCCGCATAGGGGATGGCTCACATCGGTTTGCGTTGATGGAAATTTGCATTTGTATCCCTCCAAAGGACGAGGTTCTTTATACCCTCTCTTTTTTAGATTCCTTTTTATATTCCGTAACCAATCGCCGCAGCTCCGGGCTCAAGGCCAGTAGCGCCGCCAGATTGGGAAAGGCCATACAGCCATTGATAATCTCCGCCAGGAGCCACAGCGTTCCCGCCCGGGTGACCGCGCCCAGGAGGACCCCGGCCATCTGCATCCAGACAAAGCGTTTCCAGAACCCGGGGCCAAACAGGAACTGGCCGCATCGGGCCCCATAGAGCCCCCAGCCCAGGACCGTGGCAAAGGCAAAAATCGCCAGGAAAGCCGCCAGGCACACCGCCGCCCAGTCCCCGCAGACCCGGGAGAACACCATTGTGGAGAGCTCTGCCCCGCAGTCCCGGCCATAGGGAATGGCCACGCCGCTGGTCAGCACCGCCAGCGCCGTTAAGGTGCAGATCACAAGGGTGTCCACAAATACTTCCACAAGCCCCAGCATTCCCAGCTCTACGGGGCTCCCCGTCTCCGCCCCCGCGTAGGCCATGGAGGCCGTACCCATGCCCGCCTCGTTGGTAAAGATCCCCCGGGCGCAGCCGGTGCGCAGGCTTCCAAAGGCCGCCCCCAGGCACCCGCCGGTGACGGCCCGGGGCCGGAATGCCCCCACAAAAATAGCCCTCACCGCCTCCGGCAGCCGCTCCCGGCACCGGAAAATAACAAGCACACACAGCATCACATAGCCAACCGAGGCAGCCGGCACCATTCGCTCTGCCGCCGCCCCAATCCGTTTGGCCCCGCCAAACAGCACCAGGCCCACCGCAAGGGCCAGCACCAGGCCAATTGCCAGGTTTCCAAAAAAGCTTTCCGTTCGTCCGAAGGCGGAGAGGAGGCCGTTGACCGCCCCCACTACCGCGTTAATCTGGGTGGCATTGCCCACGCCAAAGGCGGCAATCACCCCAAAGGCACAGTATATAGACGCAAGAAAATGCAGCTTTCGCGGAAGCCCCCGGGTAATCATATACATAGGCCCCCCCACCGGCTCCCCGTTTTGGAGTACCCGATAGCGCCGGGCCAGTGTCACCTCGGCAAACTTGGTGCCCATGCCCAAAAGGCCGCACAGCCACATCCAGAAGACGGCCCCGGGCCCTCCCAGGCAGATGGCCCCGGTGACCCCTACGATGTTCCCGGTGCCCACCGTGGCCGCCAGAGCGGTGCACAGGGCCTGAAACGACGTGATGCCCCCTTGGGATTCCTTTCTCCCCAAAAGCCCAAAGGCCTTGGGAAAAAGCCGCAGCTGGGGAAACCGGGCGCTTACCGTCAGGTATAGCCCCGTCCCCGCCAGAAGCGTAATCATGGGGATGCCCCACAGAAAATCATACACACGTTGCAGCCAATCCAGCATGATACCTCCTAAGAATAGCACGCTTTCTCTATTTCTGCAAGATGGAAGCTTTCTTTTTTCAAATTTTCCAAAAAGAAGCAGCTGCCGAATCAACACAGCAGCTGCTTTTGTAGTATAATTTTTCTTTCGATTATTCCCAGGTTTCCCAAATTTCCGGGCAGAACCCAACGGTTGCCTGTTTTCCGTTCCGGACCACCGGGGTTTTCATCAGCATGGGGTCGTCAAAAACCTTGTCCTCTTTTGCCCGTTCATCGGACATATATTTCATGTTGGTAATCTCCTGGGATTTTCCATCCCAGTCAATCAGCTTGTCGATGCCGCCCACGGCCCGGAGGACGCTGTCAAACTCCCGCCCGGACATTCCGTAGCGCTTCAGGTCGATGGACTGGAAGGGAATGCGGCGCTCCTTGAAATAGCGCTCCGCCTTTTTGGTATCGAAGCACTTGCTTTTTCCGAAAATCTGTATATTCAATAGGTAACCTCCATCAGGCACAGGCCCTGGGGCGGTGCCAGGAAACCGGCCTGCTCCCGCTTTTGTCCGAACAGAGCAGGAATGCTCTCCTCCGTCCGCTCCCCCCGGCCAACCTCCACCAGGGTGCCCACCAGAATGCGCACCATATTCTGCAAAAAACCGTTTCCCGTGACGGCGATTTGAATCTCCCGGCCCTTTTGCAGAACCTCGATACGGTCAATCCGGCGGACCGTGGATTTTTTCATCTTCTTATTCCCACAAAAGCAGGAAAAATCGTGCTCTCCCACCAAACGCTGGGCCGCCCGGTCCATGGCCGCCACGTCAAGCGGCTCCGGCATCACCCAAAGGAACCTGCGCCGGAAGACGCAGGGCTCCGGGCTGTTCCAAATCCGGTAGCGGTAGGTCTTCCCCACAGCATTCAGCCGGGCGTGAAACCGGGGCGCGGCCTCTTCACAGGAATATATGCCGATGTCCTCCGGCAGATACCTGCGAAGCGCCTCCAGGATTTCTCCGCAGGGCATGGTGCTCTGGCAGTGGAAATTCGCAATCTGGTGGGCCGCATGGACCCCGGCATCGGTTCGCCCGCTGCCGGAAACCTCGATGGGCTCCCCCAGAATGCGACTTAGGGTCGTCTCCAGCTTTCCCTGAATGGTCCCCTCCGCGCCGCCCAGACGCTGCCAGCCCTTGTAGCGGGTGCCGTCGTAACAGATATCCAGACGCAGATTACGCATAGTCCTCCAGTTCCTCTCTGGCTTCCCGCTCGTTGTCGGCGGAAAACAGGAATTTTCCTCTTGCATCATAAACCTGAACATGTCCTTGAACATAGCGCATGGAATACATATCCGTCACCCTGCCTTGCGGCCCTTTCCTTTGATGACAACAGTATCTCATACATTAAGTCCAATAAAACGGACATTTAAAACTTATTTCTCCACCTGGCTGTCCATCCACTTTGCCGTGAACTCGTAAATCTCCTGCCTGTTGATTTCGTTGAGAATCTCGTGGCGGCACAGGGGGAAAATCCGCTTGCTGACGTTTTTCATCCCCGCCTTTTGGAATTCCTCCGCCGCCCGGGTCACGCCCTTGCCATAGTTCCCCACAGGGTCATCCCCACCGGCGATAAACAGCACCGGCAGGTCCTTGTTCATCTTGGCCAGGTTCTCCTTCCGCTCAATGAACTGGATGCCTGTGAGCATATCCCGCAGGAGGCCTGTGCTGGCGGTAAAGCCGCAGCTGGGGTGGGCAATGTAGGCATCCACCTCTTTGGCATCCCTGGTCAGCCAGTCGTATTCCGTCCTGGGGTGCTCCACCCGCTTGTTGTAGCCGCCGAACACCAGGTTCTGCAAAACGTCGCTGGGGTTCTTCTCCCCAACCTTTTTGCAGGCCATGGCGCAGATGCCGATGGCCGCCGGGAGCATGGCCCGGGGCTGCCAGCCGGTGCCGCAGATCACCGCCGCGGCAATGCCGCTGTCCGGATAGACCTCCAGAATGGTCCGGGCCATGAAGGAGCCCATAGAATGGCCGAAGAGAATATAGGGGATGTCCTTGTACTCGGTCATGGTCTTTTGCAGCAGCTTGTAGCTGTCGCTGACGGCGGTAAACCAGCCGCCCTCAAAGTAGCCCTGGGTGCCCTCCTTGCCCACGGTCCGGCCGTGGCCCATATGGTCCTCCGCCACCACCAGATAGCCAAGGCCGTTGAGGTACCCGGCAAAATCATCATACCGCTCAATATACTCCGCAATGCCGTGGACAATCTGTACCACCGCCTTGGGCGCTCCCTTGGGGCTCCACTGGCAGCAGTGGAGCCCTCCGATGCCATTGGAGGGAATCGTAAATTCTGTCCGCATGGCCCTACTCCGTTACCTGGTAGCCCGCATCCAGAATGGCCTTTTTGTAGTCCGCCTGCGCTGCCGTTCCCTGTACGGTGACGGTTTTTTCCTTCAGGTCCACTACCGCGCCGGTGGTGCCGGGGACGGCCAGACAGGCCTTCTCCACCCGGGCCGCGCAGTGCTTGCACATCATACCTTCCACATGAATGACAATTTCCATTGCTGAATCCTCCTGACTCCGGAAACCGGAATTTCGTAATGTTCTACGGGGAGTAAAAAAAGATTGACACCCTCCCCGCCGTATGATACTATTCTACCATATGTTTCGAAGAAAACAAGTAGCACTTTTCTGTGCATTCGGTATTTTGCCCCACAAACCATGAAAGAAAGGACGCAAAAGAAAACCATATGAAAATCAAAGTTACTTCCGACAGTACCTGCGATCTTCCGGCTTCTCTGCTGGAAAAATATGATATCGACCTGATGCCTCTGATTGTCATGAAGGATGATGAGGAATTTCTGGATAACGTCACCATCACCCCTGACGATATCTTCCGGCACGTGGCCCAGGGCGGAAGCCTGTGCGCCACCGCCGCCAGAAGCGTGGCCGTCTACCAGGAGCTGTTTTCCAAGTACGCGGAGGAATACGACGGCATCATTCATATCAATCTTGGTTCCGGCTTCTCTTCCAGCTATCAGAACGCCTTTCTCGCCGCGCAGAAATTTCCGAATGTGCGGGTGGTAGACTCCCAGAACCTGTGCTGCGGCCAGGGTCTGCTGGCCCTGAAGGCCGCCCAGCTTGCCGAAGCGGGTGTGGAGCTGGATGAAATTGTCCGGATTCTTACGGACTATGTTCCCAAAATCGAAACCAGCTTTGTGCTGGACCGCCTGGACTACATGGTCAAGGGCGGCCGCTGCTCCACCGTCACCGCCCTGGGGGCCAACCTTCTGAACCTGAAGCCCTGCATTGAGCTGCGGGACGGCAAGATGAGTGTGGGCAAAAAGTACCGGGGGCACTACGACAAGTGCCTTGCAAACTATGTCAAGGAGCGCTTGGCCCAGCGGGAGGACATTGACCGCAGTGTGCTGGTCCTGGTCTATACCCAGGTGGATGCCCCCTGCATGGCCGCCGTTCAGGAGGCCCTGAGCCAGTGCGGCAAGTTTGACGTTGTTTACGAGGCTGTGGCAGGCTGCACCATCTCTTGCCACTGCGGCCCCAATACCCTGGGCGTGATTTTTGCCAGAAAATAATCGAAACGCAGGCCACCGGGGGTCCCGGTGGCCTTTTTCCAAGGAGCGGCTATGAACGAACATCTTCTATTGGACCTGGCAACGGACCTTGCCTATGAGGTAGCCCTCAGCGGGGCGGAGACCTACCGGGTGGAGGAAACCGTCCGACATGTGCTCACCGCCTACGGGCACACCCCGGAGGTGGCTGCCCTGCCCAACTATCTGATTGTCAGCGTCCTGTCCGAAAGCGGGGAGCCCATCACCCGTATGCGGCGCATCGGTGCCCACGGAAATAACTTTGACGCGGTAGAGCGGCTCAACGCGCTGAGCCGGAAAATCTGCGCGGAACGGCCATCTCCCGAAAAGGCCCTGGAAATGCTGGAACAAACCCGGGCCTCCGTGCAGTACTACAGCTTCCCCATGGCGCTGTTGGGCCACTTTCTGGGTGCCGCCGGCTTTGGGCTGCTGTTCGGGTGCGGCATTGCGGACGCGGTTTACGCGGGCCTTTGCGGAATTCTCATCGCCTTTATCAATCGCTTCACCGGCTCCATGAGCGCCAATCCCCTTTTCAGCACCTTGGCCGCCTCCTTTCTCATGTCTCTGGCAGCCTATGGGCTGAACGCGGCGGGGCTTGTGAGGAACTCCGATACGGTGATTATCGGCGGCATGATGATTCTGGTTCCCGGGCTGATTTTTACCAACGCCCTGCGGGATATGATTTACGGGGACATCAATTCCGGCATCAATAAGGTGGTCCAGGTGCTTTTGATTGCCGGGGCCATGGCTCTGGGCTCGGCGGGGGCCAGAAATCTGACCACCAGCGTATTTGGCCTTCCACAGGTGACACCCGTTATTCATTACGGTCTGCCCATGCTGTGTCTGGCCTCCTTTCTGGGCTGTGTGGGCTTTTCCATCCTGTTTAATATCCACGGCCCCGGCATGTTTCTGTGCGCCCTGGGAGGCATCGCTTCCTACGCCGCCTACGTCTTCACCGTCCGCCTGGGCTTCCAGCCGGGCAGCGGCATTTTTGTGGGCACCATGCTCTCCGCCCTCTATTCCGAAATCATGGCCCGGGTCCGCAAATATCCCACCATTTGCTATTTGGTGATCTCCATCGTCCCCCTGATTCCCGGGGCCAGCCTCTACTACACCATGCGCAGAGCCGCCGACGGAGCCATGGACAAGTTCGTCTCCCAGGGCCTGTTCACCGCCGAAACCGCCGGCATCATGGCCGCCAGCATCATCCTTGTCTCCAGCCTGGTTAAAATCTACTATGCCAAGAAATCCAAAGCTCCAAGGACTTTTCCCAGGCTGTCGTGAATCACCAGGTCTGCCCGGTCGTCATAGGGTGTGGCATCCCGGTTGATGAGGACCAGGCGGTTTCCCCTGTAATAGCGCAGGAAGCCCGCCGCGGGATATACCGTCAGACTGGTGCCCGCAACCAAGAGCATATCCGCCTGGGAGATGGCTTCCAGTGCCCCGGATACCACCCTGTCGTTCAGCCCTTCCTCGTAGAGCACCACATCGGGCTTCACGATGCCGCCGCAGTCGCAGCGGGGAATCCCGGGGCAGTTTTTGACAAATTCCGCGGGATAAAACTTCCCGCACCGGGTGCAGTAATTCCGCAGAATGGACCCATGGAGCTCATACACCCGCGTGGAGCCCGCCTTCTGGTGCAGCCCATCGATATTCTGGGTTACCACCGCCCGGAGCTTCCCCTCCTGCTCCCATTTTGCAAAGGTTTTGTGGGCAATATTGGGTTCCACATCCAAGGGCATCATCTTTTCCCGATAAAACGAAAAGAAATACGCCGGATTCCGCAGATAAAAGCTGTGGCTGATAATGGTCTCCGGCGGGTAGTCAAACTTCTGACTGTACAGCCCATCCACACTCCGAAAATCCGGCACACCGGATTCGGTACTAACTCCGGCGCCGGTGAAGGCAACCATATTGCGGCTCTCGGCTATCCACTGACGCAAGGTATCGATTTTGTCCATAAGAGCACCTCCTTGGGAAAATAGTAGCGCTGTTTTTTCCCTCTGTCAATTTGAAATTGTAAAACCCCGCGGGAAATTCCCGCGGGGTTTGTGGAGATATAAGGATTAGGCCTTGCCGTCGGAGCCCAGAACATGAACGATCTTGTGGGCCACCATGTCCTTGACAGCCTGACGAGCGGGCTTCAGGTACTGACGGGGGTCGAAATGATCGGGATGCTCATAGAAGTACTTCCGGATGTTGCCGGTCATGGCCAGACGGATATCGGAGTCGATATTGATCTTGCACACAGCCAGCTGAGCGGCCTTCCGCAGCTGATCCTCGGGGATGCCGATGGCATCGGGCATGTTGCCGCCGTAGGTATTGACCATCTTCACGAATTCCTGGGGAACGGAAGAAGAGCCGTGCAGAACGATGGGGAAGCCGGGCAGACGCTTGATGCACTCCTCCAGAACGTCGAAACGCAGGGGGGGCGGTACCAGGATGCCGTCGGCATTCCGGGTGCACTGAGAGGGCTTGAACTTGTAAGCGCCGTGGCTGGTGCCGATGGCGATGGCCAGGGAGTCACAGCCGGTGCGGGAGACAAACTCTTCCACTTCCTCGGGATGGGTGTAGCTCTCCTTGCCGTGCTCGACGGCAACCTCGTCTTCTACGCCGGCCAGGGTGCCGAGCTCTGCCTCAACCACAACACCGTGGTCATGGGCGTACTCAACGACCCGCTTGGTCAGGGCGATGTTCTCTTCGAAGGACTTGGAGGAGGCATCGATCATGACGGAGGTAAAGCCGCCATCGACGCAGCTCTTACACAGCTCAAAGCTGTCACCATGGTCCAGGTGCAGAGCGATGGGGATTTCGGGATTTTCAATGACGGCAGCCTCAACCAGCTTCACAAGGTAAGTGTGGTTGGCATAGGCACGGGCGCCCTTGGAAACCTGCAGGATGACGGGAGACTTCAGCTCGCCGGCAGCCTCAGTGATGCCCTGAACGATCTCCATGTTGTTGACGTTGAAAGCACCGATGGCGTAACCGCCGTCGTAAGCCTTCTTGAACATTTCGGTTGTTGTTACAAGAGCCATTGGAATCATTCCTTTCATATATAGAGGGCCGGGGCCCTCCGGTGTTCCGGGAATATTATAGCACATTTTGAAAAGAATTCAATAATAATATTTGCCAAACGGATTCTTTCATGCTATAATGTGGGACGTATGGGTTATTCAGGACCCATTTACAGCATTTTCCACAAATACTTTTTTAATTTCCTATCTGGAGGTAACGTAAATGTCTGAAAAGAATCTGGTAGGTTCTCTGATTGTCGGTCAGTCCGGCGGTCCTTCTTCCGTCATCAACTGCTCCGCCTACGGTGTGATCAAAACCGGTCTGGAGAATCCCAACATCACCAAGGTATACGGCGCGTTCCACGGCATCAAGGGTGTCCTCAATGATCAGCTGATGATCATGGACGAGGAAGACCCCGCCGAGCTGGCCAACATGATGCACACCCCCTCCTCCGCCCTGGGCTCCTGCCGCTACAAGATTGCCGACCCCGATGTGGACGACACCGACTACAAGCGCAT
>USQL01000087.1 GCA_900556935.1 uncultured Eubacteriales bacterium
CCTACAAGAAGGAGTGCGTCGAGCAGGGCAAGAAGTACTTCTCCGTGGCCTCCGGTGGCGGCACGGGCCGGACTCTGCATCCCGACAACATGGCTGCCGGTCCCGCTTCCTACGGCATGACCGATACCATGGGCCGTATGCATAGTGATGCCCAGTTCGCCGGCTCCTCCTCCGTGCCCGCCCACGTAGAGATGATGGGCTTCTTAGGGATGGGCAACAACCCCATGGTCGGCGCCACCGTCTCCGTGGCCGTTGCCGTGGAAGAAGCACTGAAGAAGTAAATTTCCTTTTTCATACCCCCAAGCTCCCGACCACCCGGCCGGGAGCTTTTTTAACAAAAAACCTTCCCCTCCGGGGGTATACGAATTCGCCCGGGCCTTCTCGTTCCGCTACTTTGTATCGCCCCTCATCAGTCAGGGCTGCGCCCTGCCAGCTTCCCCAAGGGGAAGCTTTTGGAGGTACGTATACCCCCAAGGGGAAACCAAAAAAACCTTCCCCGGAGGGGAAGGTTTGGGGGGGGCGCTTATACCGCATACATCAGCACGCACAAAAAATGCAGCAGGCTTCCCAGGTCTACGAAAATATGAAATACAGAGTGCATCCATTTTTTCTTGCTGCCGATTCCGTAGAGCACGGCACCGACGGTGTAGGCGATGCCGCCGGAGAGCAGCAGCCAGAAGCCCGCGGGGGTCAGCACCTTCAAAACCACCTTGGCAAAGGGGATAATGGCCCAGCCCATGCCGATGTAGCAGATCATGGAGAATACCCGGTAGGCCTTCAGGTCGATGGCGGTCAGCACTGTGGCGATGGCGGCCATGGCCCACTCAAAGCCAAACAGCCCCCAGCCGAGCCTGGGGTACTGGGGCCGGATGGCGGACAGGGCAATCACCGTATAGGTGCCGCAAATCAGAAAATAGATGGTGCAGTGGTCAATGACCTGCATCACCTTTTTCCCCAAGCCCGGGCGTAGACTGTGGTACACGCTGGAGACGGTGTAGAGGGCCACCATACAGAAGCCGTAAATGGCAGAGCACACAATGCCATAGATATTCCTGTGGAGGGCGGCAAAAGTGACGCACAGGCTCAGGGCGGATACGCCCATGGCCCCGCCCACAATGTGGGTGACGGTATTCATGATTTCTTCACCGACGGAATAGTTGGGAAGTATGCGGTCGGCAAGTCTGGTTCTTTTCATAGCGCTGTATACCCTTCGGAAACACCGGGGGTGTTCCTTCCTTTCCTCGTTTCCAATAGTATAGCATGGCTCCGAGAAAAAAGTACCTACAGCGCCCAACTCAACTATCTACTTCCGGGAGAGAGGCCGCTCTCCCGGAAGTAGAGCGGTGGAAACGGCTGCCTGACGGAGGACGGCACCTTCCGGCTCATCCGCCGGGCGGAGACCCCCATGGACGATTTCGCAACCCTGGACTGTACGGAGTTCCGGTTCCACAACGGATTGTAAAAACTGCACAAAAACAGGCCGAAAATTTTCTGCCTAACCTGGCACCTTCGTCAATAATTGTTCATGCTTTTTTTCCCGCGCCGTGCTATAATCATTCTAACGGTGGGGAGAAACGCCCGCCATGGAAAAGGAGAAGGTCATGAACAACATCCTGTTTTTTTTGCTGCCGAAGGCCATGTGCGCATTTTTGGATGAAGACAGTACCATCCGCCAGGCGATGGAAAAGATGGAAGCCGCCGGCTATTCCTCTATCCCCATTCTCAATAAGCGGGGGGAGTATCGGGGCACCTTAACAGAGGGCGATCTGCTGTGGGCGCTGAAATATCTGTGCTTTATGGATATGCGCCAGGCGGAAATCCACCGCATTTCGGAAATCTCCCGAAGAAAAGACAATGTCCCCGTCCGGGTCACCACCTCCATGCACGACCTGATTGATAGGGCCTCCACCCAGAATTTCGTCCCCGTGGTGGACGACAAGGATGCCTTTATTGGCATCGTCACCCGCCGCTCCATCATCCAGTACTGCAAGCAGACCCTCTTCCCGGAGGACTGAGAAACAGCGCACCCCCTGTGGAAATGCTCCACAGGGGGTGCTTTTTGCTTAGGAAGACAGGTATTGCTCCCAGAGGTAGGGGCCGGAATCCGTGGGAAGGCCAAAGGCCTGGCGGATGCCGGTGCAGACCCGCAGGAGCTTCTGCTGCATGATGGGGGAGGCGAACAGGCTTTCGTTTCCCGGGTTGCAGGCGCATTCAAAAATCCGGGCCCGGTCCTCGGCAGGGTAGGTCATGGCGTAGCCGTCGATAAAGGCCCGGCTGTCCCCCTCCAACAGGGCGGCGTAGGCGCTGGTGTCCACGGCATAGTCCATGGCGTAGGCGAAATCCTGGGGGTTTAAATCGTTCCAGTTGTCGTAGGCGCTGCACCGGGTGAGCACCTGGGAGTCAATCAGGTGGCTGAATTCGTGGTACAGGGTGTAGCGCAGACTCTCCGGGGAGCTGGGGGCCAGGGCAATGTAGCAGTGGTTGTCGGTGCTGAATTGCAGACCCTCCGCTGTGTCCAGACTGCCGGATTCCGCCGTGCCCTGAATGGCGCTGACAAGACAGACGGTCAGGTCGTCCCAGCCCCGGTAGAGCTTTTCCAGAAAGCCCTCGGGAAAGGCGGACAGGGCGGTGTCCAGATTGCTAAGGGCCCACTGGGTTTCGTCTACCCGGTAGGCGGCGGTAAAGTCGTAGTCCCAGGGGGCCGCCTGGGCGGCCTCGTCAAACAGCAGGATGGAGATGCCGTATTTGGTGGCCAAGGCATCGGCATCCGCCCGGCACTGGCGCATCCCGGCCCGGTCCGGGGACTGCCGGGTGTAGTAGGGGGTCAGGCAGGAGGTCTGGCTCTCCGGGGGAAAGGCACTGTAATTCCACCGCAGCACCCACCAGAGGCCGGAAGATGCGTCCCGGGCGGTGAGGTAGAGGGTGCCGTCCTCCGTCAGGCAGCCGTTTCCCAGGGCATCGATGCCGGGAAGCGCCGCCTCGCTGAGCAGCAGCCGGGAGGAAAAGCTATACAGCCGCACGGTGGTTTCGCCATCGCCCTGGGTAGCGGTGACGACTTTGTCCCCTAAAAAGCACAGAACCGATTCACCCTGGTCCAGGGTCAGCTGCCCGGCGGTGCCGCCCGGGGAGAGCAGCAGCACCAGGGGGCTGCCGTCCTCCTCCAGCACCAGCTGGAGCCCCGCGTCGGACTGGGCGGCATCCTGGGGAGCGTAGTCCGGGTACTGGGTGCTGCCGTCCAGGGCGGATACCAGCATGGCGCTGCCCGTGCCGTCCTCCTGGGTCAGCCGCAGCAGCAGAAGACTGTCGCTCAGCACCTTTACCGAGCCGTCGGAAAAGCGCATATTGTCCCGCAGCAGGGAGGAAAGCCCTGTGGAGCAGTCCAGCACCTTCAGGCAGTCCTGCTCCAGATAGTATAGCCTGAGGCCATCCCCGCTGAGCCCCGGTGTACCGCGGAGGCTGGCCGGAAGGGCAATGGTCTGCAGCTCCTGAAAGCTGCTGTCCAGAATCACCACGCTGCCGTCCCGGAATACCCAGATGCCGTCCGCGTCCGTCCGCAGCACCACCTGGGCCTGTCCCTGGGCCTGGGGCTGCAGGCCGGTGCCGGAAAGCCGCTTCAGGCTGCCGCCGCTTTGCAGCAGCAGCTCTGTGCCCATGGAATAGACGCGGGAAAAATCCGTCTCCTGGGTGGGGAACACCTGCATGAGCCCCCGGGTCTGCGTCTCCAACATATGGCCCGGCACCAGAAGGGCCTGGGTAGAGGCGGTGGGGGCGGTGGGGTTATCCGCCGGTGCGGAACAGCCTGCCAGCAGAAAAAGCGCCAGCAGGAGGGCAAACATGCGCATAGTCACTGTCTCCTGGCAAGAGTATAGTCGTCCCCCTGCCGGTAGAACGGGCAGCGCTGGGACTGGGAGACGAAGATGCGGTAGACCTCGTCCTCGTCCAAATCCATCATACAGTAGTACTCGTCGTACTCCTCATCATAATCATAATACCAGCAGCTGTCGCATTGTGTCGAATCCATGGTTATTCCTCCAAAATCCGGAAGGAAAAATTCCCGTCCTCGTAGAGAAGACAGCTGTGGCTGCCGTCCTTGGGGATGGAGACGCTGCCGGGATTTAAGCAGCGGATGCCGTTTTCCTCCCGGTCGAATTTTACGTGGGTGTGGCCGTACAGGAAGACGGAGCCCTGGGGAATGGGGGGAAGATTTTCCGGATTCTGGTGGTGGCCGTGGGTTAAGTAGAAGGTCCTGCCGTCCACCAGAAGCTGGGCGTAATCTGCCAGGCAGGGGAAGGGCAGCACCATCTGGTCCACCTCCGCCTCACAGTTTCCCCGGACGGCGATGATTTTCTCCGCCATGGCGCTGAGCATGGGGATGACCTTTTTTGGGGCATAGTCCCGGGGCAGGTCATTCCGGGGACCGTGGTAGAGCAGGTCCCCCAGAAGAATGACCTTGTCCGGGCGCTCCTTCTCAATTTCTTCGCAGAGCCTGCCGCACCAGTAGGCGCTGCCGTGAATATCAGAGGCAATCAGAAGTTTCATAGTGTTCTCCTTATGTAATGAAGTCTTAGACAGCATAGATGCTGTCTCGGCTTGTCAAAAAAGCTTCGCAGAGTTCGCAGATTTTGCCTGCGAATAAAGTGAAATCATTTTCTGTCGGGGCGCACCCCAGGGTGGTCTCTTGCCCCTGCGGGGCAATTCACCCTCTGTACCTGACAGGGGATTTGTCAAGGCCTTTTTTGCATTTCATTTCCATCCTGACTGTCCCGCAATTTCTTCAAGGCATTCAACTGCTCCAATACAGATGCTTTTGTCCGTGCTTTCGACTCCAAAATGCCATCCACATTGTCCTCTTTCATAATTCCGGGATATGCCTGCTGAAAATCCAGCAGGATTTCCTTTGCCTGCATTTCTCCCTGACGGATCGTATCGTAGATTGTCAGATATTTCTGATCTTTCAGAATATCCTGCAAAAAGGAAATTGCGTCCGAAGAAAAGCCATTCCAGCCGCCGTATAGGCTCTGAACTGCGGTATCAATCTGAAGATACTCGATTGGATTGCCGCTGCGCGCGTGCTCTGTCAGAATGCCAACCACATCAGAAAGATCATTCTTGTATTTTCTCCCGGAGCGCAGCTTCATTGCAATCAGGTATTCTCCGGTAACGATTCGGACGTTTAGAACCTGGTTGAACGTCCGATAAGGCTTGGAAAATTCTCCGATTCTGCGGGAATAGGAATCGGTGTGAATAAAATCCGCATTCAACCAGCCGTTTGGCAGGCCAAAACGGTCCCCAACGTGGTTGATGGCCTCCTTCATAATGGAAACAGAAGGCAGCAGCGCATCAATATCCGTGGTCATTTCCCGGAATCCGTAGCTTTCGATGATGGCAGCCCCGCCGATGAGAATGATCTCTACCGGCATCTTTCTGCCGCCCAGTCGTTTGTATTCCTTGGAAAGCTCGCTCAAATACATACTCAGGTTCTCTTTTGTGAAAACCTCATAGTTCTCAGTTGACATTCCGAATCTCGCTTTCTACGATATTGAATCGCAAAAATTCCGGGATCGCATTGGCAATGGCCTGCTGCTTTGCCGTGGCGTTGCCGCAGCTGGCCGCCAACGCCAAAACCCCGGAGGGGAATAAAACGTCTGATAGCTTCCGTTTCCGGATATCATCGTAGTCCCGGCAAAGGGCAATCCCATTGATTCGGCTGAGATAGTCCACCATGGCCAGCAGATACAGGCTTTCCGGGTACCATTTTTTGTCGTAGCAGCTGCGAATCTCATTGCTCTGGAGTGTGTCAATCAGGAAGTCAATGTCCCCAAGGCGCTTTAATTTATGGCAGACATTGCTTTTGAAAAGCTCAAAAGAACAGCGTTTTTCAAAGCAGGGGGCCAACAGCTCCTCCATGGAAACGTGCAATTCCTTTGCAAGACGGTAAACCGTCTCGGCACTGCACTTTTCCAGGCTGGTTTTTCCGCTGCACAAGTCATTCAATGTGGAATAGGGCACATCACTTAATTTGGACAGCCGATATTTTGTCATATTCCGCTTTTTTAGAAGCTCCTCGATCATCATGGCAGAACCCCCTCCTGTTTGTGATTATTATAACGGTATACCGTGATAATGTCAACCGTGAACAGCGAAAAAACTTGCCTCTGGCGGCGCATTTACGGAAGACGGCACATCCAACGAAAGAATCATAGAAAATGAGCAGGTACACGACACGCGGAAAGGCAGCCATGCACCTGCTCTTACGGTTTTACAAAGATTGTCGGAAAAGCCCGCAGGGGTTCTCCGACAGTCTAGGCAGCATCGTCAGATGCTGCCTAAGTAGGTTTCTACATCGAAAGGCCGCAGCTTTTCGTCTTTGCGCAGGTACAGGGGGTGGTGGGGATGTCCTTTTTTCGTGACGGCACCGGCGCAGTACCATTGGGCACCGTATTCCTTCCCGATGGTCAGCATGTCCCGGACGCATTGGGATAGATACCCTCTTTTTTCAATCACGGCCCCCCAGGCGGCCCACACCGCGGGGGCCTGGGACAGGGACAGCACATACCGGAAGGCGGCCATGTTCTCTTTGTGAAGCATTGGGTTGCACACACGCTCCATGGCATCCGGGTCTGTGGCCCGCTGGGCGTAGACGTTGAACATGAGGAAGCTGTCGTAGCCGTTGCCCAGAGCGATGCGCTCTACGGATTTCAGGGTGTTGTCCAAGGCGTCCGGCCGGGCGGTGGAGGGGTTGATGCCGATGCAGATGAGGGGCTTTTCCCCACGGGTGCCCAGAATGTACCGGTATTCCGAGTAAAAATTGGGGGCATAGAGCCATTTTTGAATGTCGTAGTCGGGGCTGGGGGTGTTGGCGGCCCGCAGGGCCTCCTCAAAGGTCAGAAGGGTCAGCTCCGCGGTGGTACCCTTTGGAATATGTCCCATTTACGCTTCCTCGTGGGGGAACCACCAGCTCTTCTGGGGGTCGTAGAATTCACAGGCATCGGGGGCCAGGTTCTTCTGGCGGCACCAATTCTGGAAAGCCGTGTCCAGGAAGGGGTATACCCCCTCCATGGTGGATTGCAGGCTGACGGTTTTTCCGTTTTCCAGCTGGAGCTCCACCACGATGTTGCCGCCGGTGATCAGATAGAGCTTCTGGCTGACGATGGCGCTGTAGGGATAGGAGACGCTTTTTTTGAATAGAGTGGAGACAAGAAAGCTGTCCGCGTTGTAGAAAATGCCAAAGCCCAGGTAGTAAACCGTCAGGGAAGCGCCCAGCAGCAGGACGATGACACCGCCCCACAGCAGCACCTTGTCCCCCTTGACACCGGAGACAATGGCGGCAATGCCCAGGGCGACTAAAATTACGCCGAACACGCCGTAGCGCTTGTTGACCCGGACAGCCTGCCCGGACAGGTGTTCCGCCTTGTTGCGGAACAGCTTTTGAAAGCCAATATCCACCAGCCTGCAGAGCCCGAAGACCACCGCCGCCGTCACAATCCATACAACTGCTTCCATTGCGTTTCCCTCTCCTTATGCCCAGAGGACCAGGTCCACCGGGATGTCAAATTCTTCTGTTTCCAGCTGCGGCAGCACCTGGAAATCGTAGCAAAGGGCGACGGTGGGGTGCTGGGGTTCTCGGCTCAAAAATTTATCGTAGAAGCCGCCGCCGTAGCCGATGCGGTGGCCCTGGGGGTCAAAGACCAGTCCGGGCATCAAAACCAGTGCCTGGGGGTCGTCCCCCTCCGGGCCGTCGGCGATGGGCTCGGGGATGCCCGCGTAGCCGGTGGCGACGGCATCCAGGTCGGGCAGGAGAATAAATTTCATCCCGTCCCCATAGACCTTGGGAACGGCAACCTGCTTGCCGTCCAAAAGCGCCTGCCGGAGCATGGGCACGGTGCGGACCTCCTGATTATAGGGAAGGTAGCCGTAGATGGTCTTTGCCGCGGCGTATTGGGGACAGGCCCGGAATTTTTCGCCAAGCAGGCGGCTTTTTTCCTCAATTTCCGCCGGGGTCATGGCCCGCTTTTTCTGCCGAATCTGGGCCCGAAGCTCTTTTTTATTCACCATGGATCTGCTCCTCCTCTTTTTCCTCAGACTCTTTTTTGGGGACCCGGAACATCCGGAACCACAGGAAAATGGCGATTTGCCCGGGGATGCCCAGCAAAAAGAGCTTCCATACGCAGGCACCCGTAAAGGTCAGCAGGGAGACAAAAATGCTGGCAAGGCAGCCCCAGACGATGACGGAAATCAGCGCCCGGTTCCAGCTGAACAGCCGCCAGGCAGACCGCAGGCTCAAAAGCACAATGGCGTTCACGGGCACGGCATAGACAAAGGCCACCCAGCTGCCCGGAATGTCCAGAGAGGAGATGACGACAAAGAAAAACAGCGCCACAAACCACACCAGGGTAGAGGACAGGGCCTGGATAATGCCCTTGCTGGCCACAGGCTTTTCCGGGGCACTTTCGTCGGGCTCCGGAAGAAGAGGGTCAGAAAGGGCGGAGTCCCGCACCAGCCGGTCCAGGCTGACCCCAAACAGCTCGCTCAGATGCAAAAGCGTCAGCACATCCGGCACGGATTCCCCCCGCTCCCATTTGGACACGGCCTTGTCCGAATAGTTGAGTTTTTCTGCCAGCCCGGCCTGGGTCAGCCCCGCGGATTTCCGGCAGGTGGCAATGTTGCTGCCAATCTGGGTTTTGGTCTTCTCGTCGTCCATTTTTTCCCTCCTGATTCCTATTAAGATAATAGTAACATAATTCATTTTTCATTTCAACAACCAAATTGTGAACGACACGACAATCGCATGAGTAAACATTCCGTGAACTGTAGGGGCGGTGCGTCGCGCAGCGAATCAAAATCCAACGATTGCCGGTGGCAA
>USQL01000088.1 GCA_900556935.1 uncultured Eubacteriales bacterium
GGTTACGCCCTTGCCACAAAAATCACACTTCGCCATTCATTGCACCTCCCATCCGGACAATTCGTCTAACTGTAGCGTCCAATCCGAACGCCTAGATATAATATCAGAGATTACCGAAAAAAGCAAGTGTTTTTTTCAAAATTTTCTTTTTATTTTTCTCCCTTGATATTCTATCCCGCTCTGGTATAATAAATCTGCAGCACCGGTGCACTTGGTGCCAGGAAGGAGTGGGAAATTTGGGCGAATATAATGTAACACTTCCCAATATCGCAAAAGAATTCCATATGGAGGTGGTCTTTGCCTCTACGGACTATTCCGTCATCCGCCTAACCGTGGAGGATGTGGCCCGGCCCGGTTTGACCCTTTCCGGCTATTTTGACCATTTTGAGCCCCGCCGCCTGCAGGTGCTGGGCAACATGGAGTGGAGCTATCTGCAAAAGAAAACCCCTCAGGAGCGTCTGGTTATTTTTGACCGGCTCTTTGACTATAAAATCCCGGCGCTGATTATCTGCCGGAGCCTGCCTGTGGACCCGGAGTGCCTGTATATGGCCAAAAAGCACAATATCTCCATTCTCCGGTCTGAGGAGGCCACCTCCACCTTCTGCTCCAACCTCATCTCCTATCTGCGGGCAGAGCTGGCCCCCATGGTCACCCGCCACGGCGTTCTGATGGAGGTCTACGGCGAGGGGCTGCTGCTCACCGGCGAAAGCGGCATCGGCAAAAGTGAAGCCGCCCTGGAGCTTCTGAAGCGGGGCCACCGGCTTATCGCAGACGATGCCGTAGAGATTCGGAAGGTCAACAGCAATTCCCTGGTGGGCTCCGCCCCGGAACTCATCCGCAACTATATTGAGCTTCGGGGCATCGGCATTGTCAACGTGGCCAAGCTCTTCGGCATGGGCTCTGTGCGAAGTCGAAAATCCATCGATTTGGTGGTCAATATCGTTCCCTGGAACAACCAGGCCGCCTATGACCGGCTGGGGCTGGAGGAGCAGTACATGGAGATTCTGGGGGTCAAAATCCCCATGAACACCATCCCCATCACCCCGGGCCGGAACCTGGCCGTGATTCTGGAAGTGGCCGCCATCAACGTCCGCCAGAGAAAGCTGGGCTACAACGCCGCCCAGGAGTTTACGGACCAGATTAACAAACACTTTGAAAACCTAGAGGGCAAACAATGAAAGAACTGACCATCGGGCAAAATGACGCGGGCCAGCGGCTGGACCGGTTTCTTGCCAAGGCCGTGCCCCTGCTCCCCGCCTCCCTGGCCCAAAAATACATCCGGCTAAAGCGCATCAAGCGCAACGGCCAGCGGGCCCAGCGGGATACCCGGCTGGAAGCGGGGGACACGCTGCAGCTATACATCAACGATGAATTTTTCGATACCCCCCGGGAGGACAACGCCTATCTCACCGTGGCCGCTCCCAAGCTGAATATTGTCTATGAGGACGACCATATTCTCCTGGTAGACAAGCGTCCGGGGTTGGCGGTCCACCCCCACGACGGGGCGGAATACGGCAGAACCCTCATTGACCAGATTCAGGCCTACCTGTACCAGAAAAAGGAATGGCGGCCCCAGGAGGAGCATTCCTTCACCCCCGCCCTGTGCAACCGCATCGACCGGAACACCGGCGGTATTGTCATCGCCGCCAAAACTGCGGAGGCCCTGCGGGTGATGAATCAAAAAATCAAAGACCGGGAGATCGACAAGCGCTACCTTGCCATTGTAGAGGGAACCCCCAAGCCAAAGGACGGAAGCCTGAAGGGCTATCTTTTTAAGGACGCAGTAAAAAACCGGGTCTTCGTCACGGATACCCCAAAGCCCGGCTCCAAAACCTGCCAGACAAACTACAAAACCCTGGTAAGCCGAAACGGGCTTTCCCTGGTGGAATGTGAGCTGATTACCGGCCGCACCCACCAGATTCGCGCCCAGTTTGCCCACGCCGGCCATCCCCTTCTGGGAGACGGCAAATACGGCAAGCTGGACAAGCGATACGACAGGACCTATCAGGCCCTGTACTCCTACCGGCTAACCTTTCAGTTCACCACGGATTCCGGTGCCCTGGAATACCTGAACGGGAAAAGCTTCCAGGTGGACAAGGTGGACTTTGTAGAGGAGTACTTCCCCGGATTTTGGGTAAAATAAGCATAAAAAAGGCTCCATTTGGGAGGGCGTTCCCCCTCCCAGATGGAGCTTGATATTTTACCGGGAATTACAGCAGGTCCTTTACCAGGGACAGGGCAGCCTCGTCGGCAACCAGGGTAAAATCGGGATGCAGCTGCAGGATGGAGCCGGGAGCCTGGGGCTTGATGGGTCCAAAGAAGCAGTCCTTCACAGCCTGGGCCTTGTTGGCACCGTTGACCACCAGCAGAACCCGCTTGGCCTTCATGATGGAGCCGATGCCCATAGTGTAGGCGTGGGTGGGAACGTCCTCCCGCTTGGCAAAGAAGCGCTGATTGGCATCGATGGTGGAGTCGGTGAGCTTGACCTTGTTGGTGCCCTTGACAAAGGCATCGGAGGGCTCATTGAAGCCGATGTGGCCGTTGGGTCCCAGGCCCAGCAACTGCAGGTCCGCACCGCCGAAGGAATCGATGACGGCATCATACCGGGCGCACTCGGCCTCGGCATCGGGGTTCATGCCGTTGGGGATATTGCAGTTGGCCTGGTCGATGTTTACGTGGTCAAAGAGGTTGGTGCGCATAAAGTAGGCATAGCTCTGGTCATGGTCCTTGGTCAGGCCCACGTACTCGTCCAGGTTCACGGTATGGACCTTGGAGAAGTCCAGGTCGCCGGCCTCATACTTGGCAATCAGCTCCTTGTAGGTACCCACAGGGCTGCTGCCGGTGGCCAGACCCAGAACGCAGTCGGGCTTCAGATAAATCTGAGCGGCAATAATGTTGGCAGCCTTGCGGCTGACATCAGCATAATCCTTGGCAATAATCAGTCTCATAATAATTCCCTTTCTGTAATACATTTTTGAAAATGGAATCCGGGGATAACCCCTTTGTCTTCTCATTATAGCACCGATTGTCCCGTCTGTATACCCCCTTCTCATTTTTTTATTTACCATTTCCTTTTATCTGGCCCTATTTTTTAGTATGATTCTGATACTTTTTTTGTTGCCAGATGCTGGTATAATGACACCATCCAATTCCGGGAGGGAAAAGAAATGAAAGGTAAAAAATCACTCACGACCAAAAAAATTGTATTAACCGCCCTGATGGCCGCCCTGGTCTTCGTTGGCTCCGCCCTGCGGGTCCGGCTGCCCATCGCCGTCGGAAGTACCACTTCGTTCCATCTGGGCAATATCTTCTGCGCCCTGTCCGGTCTGCTGCTGGGGCCCTGGCTGGGCGGTCTGGCCGCCGGTTTGGGCTCCGCCATCTTTGATATGTTTGACCCCATCTATATCTCTGAGGCGTGGCTGACCTTCCTGATGAAGGGCCTTTACGGTCTGCTTCCCGGTCTGATCTTCCGGATTGGGAAGAAAGAGGGCGGCTATGGCAAAGCCGTTCTCAGCTCCGCCGCCGGTGCCGTTGCCTACGCGCTTGCGTACCTGCTCAAGAGCTACATCAAAGGCATCTATATCAAGGGCTGGGAGCCCGCCGCTGCCGCGCTGGATGTCGTCGCCAAGCTCCCCGCAACGGTGTTCAACGCCGTCGTGGCCATCATCTTCGCCCCCATTCTGTTCCTTGCCATCCGCAAGGCCTTGGCGCGGAATCACCTGACCCTGGAAAGCACGGTTCCGGAGAACAAGTAAATTTCAATTTTTGAAACCCGGTTTGCTTTTGCAGACCGGGTTTTGCTGTTTCTCCGGAAAAAGGGCATACTGATTTTGGGAGGGATTCAAATGACCCAAAAACAGTATGACAAACTTGTAAAAGAGCTCAGCCCCCGGTCCCCCATTGGGAAGGACTGCCTGTTTGCTTTTCTCATTGGGGGGCTCATCTGTACCATTGGGCAGGCCTTCATGGCGCTCTATGGCGCTGTGGGGCTTTCCAAGCAGGACGCCGGGACGGCGGCCTCTATGACGCTGGTGGCGCTCTCTGCCCTGCTGACCGGGCTCAGCCTGTATGATGACATTGCCAAGGCCGCCGGGGCCGGGACCCTGGTGCCCATTACGGGCTTTGCCAACGCCATCGCCGCCCCGGCGGTGGAATTCCAAACCGAGGGATTTGTCCTGGGTGTCGGTGCCAAAATTTTCACCATCGCCGGGCCGGTCATCGTCTACGGCCTCAGCGCGTCGGTGGTCTATGGCATCGTCTACTATCTTGCCACCGTGGTCTTCTAGCCAGAACAGCAAAAGGGGCGGCCAAACTGGCCGCCCCCTTTGCTGTCGAAAAACCCCTCACGGGCTTTTCCGACAAACTTTTGCAGTCTGCTGCGTGCACTCCTTGTTCGCCTTGGGCGAACAACTCGCACACTTGCAGCCTGAGAAGTATTTTCTGTCAGGTACACGCCCCGACAGAAAATGATTTCACTTTATTCGCCGACTTCCGTCGGCGAACTCTGCGAGGCTTTTTTGACAAGTTGAGGGGCGGCCAAATTGGCCGCCCCCGCTGTTATTTTTTCAGTGCTTTCAGATTTTTGGACAGCTGCTTCCAGGAATCCTTGGCTGCGGTGCCCACGTCGGACAGGCGCTTTTGCAGTTCCTCCCGGCGGGCAACCGGCTTTTGCTGGACGGTCAGGCTCTGCTCCAGAACCTGGCAGCGCTGCTCCGCGTCCAGCGCCTCGGATTGGGCCACTGCCTGGTTGGACCGGGCCTGTTGCAGTTCCTGGCGAAGCTTTTCTTCCTCGGACGTCTTCTCCTCCAACGCCGTCTTGGCGCTGGACAGCTCCTGCTGGGTGGCTTCCAGACTTACCGCCAGGAAACGGACCTTCTCCGCCTGGGCGTCCTTCAGCTGGGTCAGCTCGTCAACCTTCTTTTGCAGGTTTTCCAGCTCCAAATCCCGCCGGCGGAGCATTCCCTCCATCCGCTCCAGGAAGGAATCCACCTCCGCAACGTTGTAGCCCCGCAGCCCGCGGGAGAACTCCACTTCTCGGACAATATCTGCATCCATTCCGTTTCCTCCGCTCTGTCTGAAATCTGTCTGAACGTATCTTTAGTTGGGGACGTCGCCACGGTTTGCCACATCCAGAACCACGTGGCAGTCGAAGTAATTTGTAAAGAGGTTGCTGTGCCATTGCATGGCATTGCCGGTAACCATCAGACGGGTCTGGTGTACATAGGTGATGTTGATATCGGTTTTGATTTCCGAAGATTTCGTCGCGCCTACAAAGTAGCGGTAGCCCGCGTCATAGAGCACAGAGAACTTATTGCCGGAATAATCGTCGATATCCGTACCACGGGCAAAGACGATGGTATCCACCTCGCCCAGCACGGGGATTGCCTGGCTGGTGAAGTTCTGAATATCCGTCCGGATTTCGTTGACGCTGAGCTGCCGGTAATCCTTGTTGGCATAGCTGTAGCAGGCGATGGTATAGCCCTTCTCCCGCAGCGCGTCCACGACCACCTTGGCCTCGGCAATCTGGGCCTGCTGATAGTCCGCGCCCTTGGAGGCCACATAGGAGCTGTCGGTCCGGTAGCCGAAGACACCCTGAGAGCCAGAAACCGCCAGAGTGGCCCGGGAGCCCTTGTAGGCAAAGTCCGGATGCTCTTTGATGAAGCTCTCCAGGATGGGCACCAAATCGTAGTCCCCTACCAGGGTCTGGTTGTTCATGTCCACATAGGAGGCCTTGATGTCGCCGTTGCCGTCCAGCACCAGCTTGTTGGCGAAGCCCGCGCCCATGGCATCGGGCTCACCGTCCTTGTTGCCGTCAACCATGTATTCAAAGTAATTGACCATGGTCTCGGTAATCATCACCGGCTTCTTGCCCTCGGGCAGATAGATGGAGTCATAGGCAAAGTTCATGCTGCCGGTCAGGTCCACGTTGCTTGCCACAAAGTGCTTCAGGTCCACCAGGACATAGCCGTTGTTGTAAAGCTGATTCAGAATCTTGCTGAATTCCTCGGTGGTGACGAAGTTCCGGTTGTACTGTCCGCCGTTCTCCTTGTCCGCGAAGGCCCGCACCGGGTCCTGCATCAGCACATGGAAGGAGAGGTTCGGAATGGCGTTGACATCCTTCCACTCCACCAGCTTGGACTGCTCATTCATATAGGCGGCCCGCTTGGCGTTGAGCTCTGTCTGGAGCTCCTCGGTGCCGCCGGTATAGCTGTCCAGCACCGCAATGGCACCGGCGTAGTCATATTCCGTAGCCTTGAGCTCCGCCTGGGCAAGCAGCTCCTGATAGGCCTGGGCGGCCTGGGCGGCCTCCTGACTGGCGGCAATGGATGCCTGCTGGTCCTTCTCGTTCTTGATTTTCTTGTTCTTAAAGGCGTTGGTCAGCGCACCGGAGACAAAGGAGATGATCAAAATCAGGCTCACACCGGCGATAATCACAGGAAGATAGGCTTCCTTGAAAATCTGCATTTTAGTGGGGCGCTTTCTTCGCCTGCGGCGGCCATCCTCCCCAACGGTTTCCGGCTCCGGATTCTTCCGCCGGTTGATGGGCTCCATATACCAGTCCAGGAACTTGGAAAAAACGCTGGGCTTCCGGGGCTTCCGGGCACGCTCGGGATTTTTCTTTTTTGCCGCGGGCAGCTTGATTTTGGGCAGCTTCAGCTTTTTCCGGTCCTCCCGGGTACTGGGCTCCTCCACAGGCTCCTGGGCGTAATAGGGCTCCCCCTGCTCGTCATAGGCAGGCTCCTGATATTCCTGGGCTCCGTCTTCGGGCTGGTAGTCGTCCTCCTGGTGCTCCCGCCGGGGGAAATACAGGTCCTCTCCGAAATCGTCCCCCTCGGTGTAGTCCGCATCCTCGTCGGGCTGGGGAACCTCCTCCGCGGCATAGGGGTCAAATTCGTCCTCCTGGGCCAGCTCCTCCTCATCCAGGTCGTAGTTTTCCAGCTTCTCCTGGTCTAAGTCGAAGTCCTGAAAATCCTCCTGCCCGGGATTTTCCCCGTTCTCTTCCGACGCGGTCAGCTCCTCGTCGTCAAATTGCGACATGTCAAAGTCGCCGGGGTTGTCGCTATCCAGAAATTCCTCAGGGTCAAACCCCAGGTCTTTTTCAAAATCAAAATCGATGTCAAAATCGTTCTTATCCATGGCTCATCCCTACCTTATGGTATAGTCAATGATATTCTATCATTACATCCTCAAAAAAGCAAGCCGCATTGACATAAAACTAGAGGAATACTTTTTAAATAACTTTTAATTTTTGTGCGGTCCGTCCCCGGCGGAATCCGGCGAAGCACCTTGCTTTTGGTCTTATTTTATGATATCATGGCCAGGAAATTCAAAAACACTGAGAGGGTGCCCTATGGAAAAAATCACCAGCTTTACCATTGATCATCTGCGCCTGCAGCCGGGGCTGTATGTTTCCCGGAAGGATGCCGTGGGAGCGGAGGTTGTCACCACTTTTGACCTGCGCCTGACAAGCCCCAACGAGGAGCCCGTCATGAATACCGCCGAGGTTCACACCATCGAGCATCTGGCCGCCACCTACCTGCGAAACGAGCCCCTCTGGAAGGACAAGGTGCTCTACTTTGGCCCCATGGGCTGCCGCACCGGCTTCTACCTGCTCCTGGCCGGGGACCTGAGCGCCCGGGAGGTGCTGCCGCTTGTAACCGACTGCTTCCGCTTCATCCGGGACTACCGGGGAGAGGTTCCCGGTGCCAGCCCCAAAGACTGCGGAAACTATCTGGACATGAACCTGCCCATGGCAAACTATTGGGGCAAAAAGTACACAGCCCTTTTGGAAAACATTACGTCTGACCGGCTTACCTACCCGGAGTAAGGAGGAACCCATGACAAAACTTGGAATTATCGGTGCCATGGACCAGGAAGTGGAAACCCTGGTACACACCATGGAAAACAGCACATCCGCCACCATTGCTGGCAGCACCTTTTATGAGGGCACTCTGGAGGGTCTGCCCGCCGTTGTAGTGCAGTGCGGTGTGGGCAAGGTCAACGCCGCGCTCTGCGCCCAAGTCCTGTGCAGCCACTATCAGGTGACCCACCTGGTAAATACGGGCATCGCCGGCTCTCTGAGCAACGACCTGGACATTGCGGACCTGGTCATCAGCCGGGATGCCATGTATCACGACTTCGACTGCGTCCACTTTGGCTATCCCTACGGCAAGGTTCCCGGCATGGACACCATCGCCTTCCCCGCGGACGACGCGCTTGTCGCCTCTGCCTTTGCCGCCGCGGAGGCGGTAAACCCGGGCCACACCAAAATTGGCCGGGTTGCCAGCGGCGACCAGTTCATTGCCGACAAGGAGAAGAAGAATTTCATCATCGAAAAAACCCAGGCCCTGTGCACCGAAATGGAGGGTGCCGCCATCGCCCAGACCGCTTACCGCAACGGCGTTCCCTTTGTGATTCTGCGGGCCATTTCCGACGAGGCCGACAACAGCGCCGAAATGGACTACCCCGCCTTTGAAACCCTGGCCGCCCACCGCTGCGCCCAGGTGACCCACCATCTGGCAAAGTGCCTGTTTGAAGCGGAGCAGGAATAAAATCGTACGGGCGCATTGCGGAGATTACCGCAATGCGCCCTTTCCCGATCGATGATTGGAGGTGACTGAAATGTACTTTGCATACGGGGAAGACGCACTTTCCTATCTGCGGCAGAGGGATGCGCGGCTGCGGGAGGTCATCGACCGCATCGGGCACATAGACCGGGCGGTGGATGCGGATGGTGTATCACCACCGCAATATTGACCGCAGGTTGTTTGAGAAGTACCGCCGCCGGTTCAGCCCCTATTGCAGCGTGG
>USQL01000089.1 GCA_900556935.1 uncultured Eubacteriales bacterium
GGTAACACCATGGCCGGACGTATATAAAAATCAATAAAAAAGGAAACATTCAGGTGAAGAAACATCAAAAATGGCTTGGTCTGACCGCTGTTGGAGCAATTCTCCTGAGCATGGCAGTGAGCCTGAGCAGCTCTGCGTTCTATTATTCCGGCTATGTGAATGCGGCATTGGGACTGACCGGAGAAAAAATTGCGGTGGAGGGGGATACCAATTATTACCCCAGCGCCTATGGAGAAATGAATGCGGAGAATGCTCAGCGCCTGATTGCAGATGAAAAGGCACATTCCATTGCAGCCATGCACGAGGGCACGGTGATGCTTCGCAATGAAAACGGAGCGCTGCCGCTGAGTGCCAATGAACGGAGAATTACGGTGTTCGGCAACAATGCAGCCGACCCGGTATATCGAGCCAATGCCGGAAACGCTTCCTTTGATGCCTCCTGTGGCGGCACGTTCTACGAAGCATTGGAGGCGCAGGGCTTCCAAATCAACCCCACCATCCGGGCATCTTATGAATCCAGCGGCGTTCGCCGGGTGTCCGTGGCAAGCCGGGGCAATTCCTCCATCGGTGAAGTCCCGGTGGAATTTTATTCGGATGCCATGAAGCAGAGCTTTGCAGAGGATTATCAGGATGCGGCACTGGTGCTGCTCACCCGCTTTGCGGGCGAGGGCGTGGATTTGGACACCTGTGACGCAGAGGGGGTTCCCATGCTTTCCCTGCACAAAAGCGAAGCAGACCTGCTGCGCATGGTAAAGGACAGCGGGAAATTCAATAAGATTATCGTCCTGGTCAACAGCCCCTTTGCCATGGACATTCAGTGGATTGAAAATCCCGAATACGGCGTGGATGCCTGCCTGGTGTTTGGCGCTACGGGCAACTATGGCTTCATCGGGCTGGCGGACATTCTCACTGGGAAAGCCGATGTCACCGGTCATCTGGCAGACACCTGGGCAGCATCCTCTCTGTCCAGCGCAGCAATGCAGAATTTTGGCGACTACCAGTTTACGAACCTGAATAAGCTCTATGCAGACCGGTATCTGGTGTATGCCGAGGACATTTACGTTGGCTACAAGTATTACGAAACCCGCTATCAGGACGAGGTGCTGGGCATCAACAATGCCACCGGAAGCGCCGGTGCATTTATGGGCAGCACCTGGTCTTACGCAGACGAGATGGCCTATCCCTTCGGCTATGGCCTGAGTTATGCTGATTTTACCCAGGAAGTTCAGGACATTCAGTGGAACCAGCAGGAGCATACCATTACCGCCAGCGTGAAGGTTACCAACAACGGCGGCTTCTCCGGTGCTTCCAAGAGCCTGGTGCAGCTTTATGCCCAGGCTCCCTATGAAACCGGAATGGTGCAAAAGCCGGCGGTACAGCTGATTGGCTTCCAGAAGACAGGGGAGCTGTCCACCGGGGAAAGCGAAATTGTGACCGTTACCGTTTCCGACTATTTCCTGGCGAGCTACGATGAAAATGCGGTCAACGGGGCGGACGAAACAAAGCAGGGCAGCTACATCCTGGACAAGGGCGACTATTATTTCGCCATTGGTTCCAGCTGCCATGATGCCCTGAATAACATCCTCGCCGTCCGCGGCATCAGCGGCATGGTGGATGAAAAGGGAGCGACGGCAGCAGGGGACAGCGCCAAGGCGGTCTGCGTGAATCTGGCAGCCGATGACAACACCACCTGGGCGGTCAATCCCATCACCGGTGCAGTGGTGTCCAACCAGCTGCAGGACGCTGACCTGAACGAATACTTGCCGGATTCCGTTACCTATATGACCCGGGACGACTGGGAAACCTTCCCCAAGACGGTGGTGGATTTGACTGCAACCGACGAAATGGCAGCTCTGATGACCGGAGCAACCTATGAAAAGCCCGGTGACGCACCCGATCCGACCAGCGTACCCTTCAAGCAGGATGCGGGCTTAAAGCTGGTGGATATGGAGGATGTTCCCTATGGCGATGACCGGTGGGAAGCCTTTGTGCAGCAGCTGTCCATCAGCGAACTGGGCACAGTCTGCGGTGACAACCGTGGCGTGGTGGCAATTCCGACAGTGGGAAAGCCCGCCAACGCTTCCACCAACGGCCCCAGCGGCATTCAGGGAAATTATGTTGCGGGCAACGGAAAGAGCTGTACTCTGTATGTGGATGAGCCTACCCAGGCGGCAACCTTCAACTTGGAGCTGACGGCACAGCGTGGCAGCTTTATGGCAGAGGATGCCATGTATGCAGGTGTGACCATGGTGTTTGGCCCCGGCGCAAACATTCACCGCACTGCTTACCTGGGAAGAAACAGCGAGTATTTCTCTGAGGATGGCCTGCTGAGCTACCAGATGAGCCGTGCCAACGCTGCCCCCATGACCGAAAAGGGCATCATCACCGGCTTTAAGCACTACTGCCTCAATGACCAGGAGGTAAACCGCCACGGTGTTGCCACCTTTGCAACGGAGCAGACCTGTCGGGAAATTTATTTCAAGGCATTTGAGGGTGCTCTGTCCGACGGCGGCGGCCTGGGCGTGATGACCAGCTATAACCGCATTGGCATGACGGCTTCTCCTGCCCACAGCGGCGCACAGATTGCCATTCTGCGGGATGAATGGGGCTTTAAGGGAATCAATATCACCGACAGCTCCAAGGATGCAGCCAGCTATGTGCTGACCGCAGAATGTATCACCGGCGGCACGGATCAGTTCCTGTCCGATACCGGAAGAACCAGCGCGCTGTCGAATCTGGTAATCAAGGGCAAGGATGGAAACATCCTCCGGTGGATGCAAAATGCCAATGAGCATTTTTACTATGCACTCAGCCGTTCCGTGGCAATCAATGGACTGTCCCAGGAAACGGTGGTGAAGGAAACGGTTTATTGGTGGCAGCCGTCGCTGATTGCCCTTTGTGTCTGCATCGGTCTGATGACAGTCGGTGCGGCGGCAATGTTTGTAAAGCACGGGTATTTTAAGAAAGGGGAGAAGTAACATGAAAAAATGCAGCAGCGGAAAAAGAATCACCTTGATTGCCGGGGCAGTCGCACTGATTGGAAGCATCCTGTATATCGTGTTGGATGGATCGGACAGAACCTTTCACATGGCGGGCTTCCTATTAGGCATTGCCGGGGCTGTTTGCACCTTGCTCCCCGTTTTGACCCACTGTAAGGCTGCACCCCTGGTACCGACGGCATTTTATGCGGCTGCCTTTGGCCTGGTGCTGCGGGTGGCGGTTCCCAGCCTGAGCGATGTGTGGAACCATGTGAATTTTATCGGCGGCAATGCGGCATTGGGCATGACCTTTGCGGGAGTGTATTTTGTATGCGCCATTCTGGGATGTGTCTCTTGCTTCCTGGGAATGGGAGAATAAACCATGAAATATGTTCAAAAAGCACTTTGTGCCGCTGTTGCAGCGCTGCTGCTGGCGGCAATGGTGCTGCCGGTATCTGCTGCGGAACAGAGCATCCAAACGGGAGATGTGGTCTGCTTCGGTGAGGCGGATGAAGGCTGCGGCTTCGACGGAAAATGGCTGGTGCTGGACAGCCAGCACACCAATGACGGGCAGCCCGGTATGTATCTGGTGTCGCTGAACCTGATTGGTGACGAGCAGGGAGAGAGCATCCTGTTCCGTGACATCGGGGATGTGAGCGTGTCCTTCTCCAATCGGGGTGAGGATTTTGCGGCAGAGCATCCCGGCTCCACGGATTATCAGGGCAGCAACATTCAGGCATGGTGCGAGACGTTCGCCCAGACCCATCTGAGCCAGGCGGAATATGGGGCGCTGCTGCCCACCCATAAATCGGACGAGGCGGCAACCATCCCGGGATTGGGCATCCCCCTGCCGGGCGCAGCCAACGGCACGGTGGATTTTTCGCCGGTTACGGACATTCTGGACGGCGACAAGCTATTCCTGCTGTCGGCGGAGGAAGTGACAAACCCTGCCTATGGCTTTACGGACGGCAGTGCCCGCATTGCCCAGTTCAAGGGAACGCCCCAGGGCTATTGGCTCCGCTCCCCCCATATCCCCACCTTCCCGTTGGATGTGGGCTTCGTGTTCAGCTTTGGCGCGGTGATGGATTTTCCGGTGAATGCAAACTTCATGTTTGACATGGGGCATTATGCCCGCCCGGCCTGCAATTTGGACAGCGAGAAAATTGCGGCGGCAGAGGTGCTGGCAGTCAACGGTGAAAAGACAATCTGGCGGCTCAGCTTCCGGGACGGGGAGCCAAATGAACGGCAGTATGACACCACTCTGCCCCAGCGGGTGGAGGCAATGGACTTGGCGAAGATGCTGAAAACGGCGCTGGCTGTTGCGGCGTGTGTGCTGGTTGTATTGGTGGTTCTGGTTGTTCTGCTGGTGCGGGCAATCCTCCGAAAGCGCAGGAAAAAGAAAGCAAAGCAGTAAAAAATACATCCGGGTCATCCCTTGAAATTGGGATGACCCGGATATTTTGTGTTGGATGAGCGCATACCCCTAGAGCGTACACGCTAAAAGTTAGCACCCCTTGGCTTCCCCCGGGGGGAAGCTGTCAGACGGCACTTCGGAACCGGCTGACTGATGAGGGGCGGCGAACGGTTGGTCAAGAAATGCAGCTGGATGAGTGGCATATGTTTCAGTTTTCATCATTCAGCGGGGAAATCCAAAACTTTTAGGTATCGCTGCCCCTCATCAGTCATGGTAAATAATCGGTTCCGAAGTGCCGATTATTTACCATGCCAGCTTCCCCTCGGGGGAAGCCAAGAGGCGCGCCGCCATTGGAAATTTATAAATTTTTAGCCAGGATTGTCTACTACAGTCCGAATGGGGCGCTGGCTTCATTATGGGCGCTCTTTCCGCTGCTTCAGCATCTTCATCAGCCTTGCGTCCGCAAAACAGCGTTCCTCCCAGGCGGCATCCAGGAGCGCATCCACGTTGTCTGCATCGTTTTCAATCTCCTTGGAGTACAGCTGGGCATTTTCAATATAGTCTCCCGGCAGGCTTCCCACCAGCAAACAGGAAATCACGATAAACTTTGCCCTCCCACGCAGGTCGTCATCGCTGATGGCTTGCAGCCAATAGCGCTCCACCAGATACCGGGCAAAGGCACCGGTCTGGGGCGGCAGGGACTGGACGGTATGCTGCCTCAGCAGCGCTGCCCAGCGGGGCGTGAGGATTTCCAGGTGTTCAAAGAAGGAGAAAAACTCCTCGGTTTCCTGCATATCGGGCATCATTTCCCCGGTTAGGAGGGCGGCGGAAACGTCCATCTCCGGTGCGCCCCCGCCATCCAGCGCCGCCTGGGTCTGGGCACTGTAAAACAGCAGCAGAATCAGCGCCATAGAGGTCGGGTAGTCATCCAGCAAGGTCAGCACCCAACTGCGGCTGGCTTTGAGCACCTCCATGGTGCGCTTGTCGTACTCCGGCTTCTCGCCGCCGGGGGTCTGGAAGGTCACGGTTGGTTCCGGCGGTGCGGTGAGAATCAGCCGTGCCGCCTCCGGGCAGCTCAGCTCCAAGCCCAGCTCCAAAAAGTCCCCATAGTCGTGGCGCAGCCGGGGGAACGCCCGGCACACCTGACACAGCCAGTCCTCTCCCAGCTCTGCCTGGATGCGGCACAGGCCATCGGTGCGCCACATGGGGCAGCGCCCCTGCTGCGCCATCATCTGGGTGCCGTATTCCGTCTGCTTCATGTTCTGCCGCAGCGCCTCTCCCAGTTCACCGGGCAGACTGCAATAGCGGGCAGCGGACACCTCGTCCACGTCCACATCCCATTCCTTGCAGCAGCTGTCCGGGCATTGGGATGCCAGGCAGCGGAAGGAATCATAATAGCTTGGTTTTGTTACTTCCATAAAAAGCTCCTGAAAACAGTGACCCATCCCGGGAGAGCCGGTCACGGGAGTATTTTCTTACGCCTCGTCTGCCGCGTGCAGCACGGCATCAGCCGCTTCCCGCACATCATGGCGGGCAGAACTCACCACATCCTGCAACTGGGAGAACAGCTCGGCCAGCTGGGCGGACACGGTATCAATCTGGTCGGCAGAGAGCTCCACCTGACCGGCAGCGGCTTCCAGCACCTGGGCGGCCTGCTGGGTCAGCTGAGAAGCCCGCTCCTTGGCGACCCGCTCCACCCGCTCGGCGCGGCGGTAAGCCTCCAGCTCGGCCTGACCGGACACAGGGGCTTCCGGCTGGGGCTGGCTTTCCATCTTCTGCTCCAATTCCGCAATGCGGGCCTTGAGGCGCTCGTTTTCTTCCTTGGCTTCCGCATTCTGCTGGGTCAGCGTCTCATTTTTCCCATTCAACGCTTCATTTTGTTCCTTTAGGCTCTCGTTTTCCGTCTGCGCGGTGCCTAAATCCCGCTCCAGCTGGGAGACGCGGTCTGCATCCAGCGTCTCCTGCTTTCCCCGCAGGTATTCCAGTTCATTGGTCAGCTGCGCCACCTGGGCAGCGTGTTTGCTGTTGATATATTCCATGTACCGAACCACGTCTTCCCGGTTGAAGCCATTAAAGGAAGCGCGGAACTGATTGGGCTGTTCCATCCTCAAAAACCTCCTGATGCGCCTGTTTTTGTAGATTGTACCACAGTAACCCGAAGAAAACAACTCTTTTTTAATGACGCACACGACGATTGCACGAGTAAACAATTTGCAAATGATGATCGGGTGGCGCATATCCCCACGCCATGTAGGGGAGGCTCTTAGCCTCCCGAAGCTGACGCAACTGGGCGGTTCGTTGAATGTTGAGCGGCTGCGCCGCAGCGGGCGGCTTCGAGCCGCCCCTACCCGGTGCGGTGGAAACCGAGGGCTGGCGACCCCTACAATGCCCATTCTATTGAAAATGTGTTCATATCTTTTTAACTCATGCAATTGTCGTGTCTTTCCTTTTATACTGCTTGAAAAAGTCGTCATTTTGGAGTACAATGAAGAAAATATGTGAGGAGGCATCTTTTTGGCTGAATTGATTTCTCTGATTGTGCCGTGCTATAACGAGGAGCAGTCCCTTCCCTACTTCCAAAAGGAAGTGTCCGCCGTGATGGACAGGATGAACTATCTGGACTTTGAAATCATCTTTGTCAACGACGGCTCTCGGGACGGAACGCTGGCACTTCTGCGGCAGATGGCCGCCCAGGACAAGCGCATCAAATATCTCTCCTTCTCCCGGAATTTCGGCAAGGAGGCCGCCATGTACGCCGGACTGCAGCACGCGAGCGGCGACTATGCCGCGGTGATGGATGCCGACCTGCAAGACCCCCCTGCCCTGCTGGAAGAAATGTACCACGCCGTCACCCAGGAGGGCTACGACTCCGCCGCCACCCGCCGGGTCACCCGCAAGGGGGAACCCCCCATCCGCAGCTTCTTCGCCCGGATGTTCTACCGGATTATCAACCGCATGGCGGACGTGGAGATTGTGGACGGCGCGCGGGATTTCCGGCTGATGAACCGGAAATTTCTGGATGCCCTGCTGTCCCTGAAGGAATACAATCGGTTTTCCAAGGGTCTGTTCGGCTGGGTGGGCTTCAAGACCAAATGGATTGAATTTGAAAATGTGGAGCGGGTTGCCGGTGAAACCAAATGGTCCTTCTGGAAGCTGTTCCGCTACAGCATCGAGGGCATTGTGGCCTTCACCACCGCGCCGTTGACCATGGCCTCGGTGATGGGCTTTTTCATGTGCCTGCTGGCGCTGTGCTCCACGGTGTTCATTGTGATCCGCAAGCTGCTGTTCGGTGACCCGGTGTCCGGCTGGGCCTCCACCGCCTCCATCATCACCTTTATTGGCGGCATCCAGCTGTTTTTCATGGGTGTTTTCGGGCAGTATCTGGCAAAAGCCTACACAGAAATCAAAAACCGCCCCATTTACATTGTGGCAGAATCCAACCTGGATTCCCCTGCGAAATAAGAGCTTTGCAATCAGAAAGGATTTTCTATGGAAAAGAAAAACCGTATTTCCACCGCCTATTGGCTGCTGTGCGCCGTTGCCGCCGTGCTGTTCGGCGTACTGTCACTGCGAACCAACATCTGGGCAGACGAAGCGTACACCTTTGCCATGGTGCGCCACAGCTTTGCTGACATCTGGCGCATCACCGCCGCTGATGTTCACCCGCCCCTGTATTATTTCCTGGTGAAGATTTTCACCTCCCCCTTCGGCTACAGCCAATATTCCGTCCGGCTGTTTTCCGGTGCCTGCTATTTCCTGATTCTTGCCATTGGCGGCTGGCAGCTCACCCGGCTGTTTGACCGGAAAACCGGGCTGCTGTTTATGCTGCTTTATATGCTGTTCCCCTTTGCCCTGGACTATTCCACCGAGGCAAGGATGTATTCTTCCGCTGCGCTGGCCGTCTTTCTGTGTGCCCTCTTTGCCTACCGTGCCTATTTCAGCAACAAGGCCGGGGACTGGATTGGCTTCACCGCCGCGGGTCTGTGCGCCGCCTACCAGCATTATTTTGCTCTGGTAGCCGCCGGTGCCATCTACGGTGTGCTGCTGGTGTGCATCCTGGTGAAGAAGCGCTCTGTTTTCAAATCCTGGCTGGTGGTTTCCGCCGTGACCATTGTGCTGTATCTGCCCTGGCTCAAGTGCTTTGCAGAGCAGCTGGCTTTCAAGGTCAACAATGAATATTGGATTTCGCCCATCACCCCCGCAACCCTGCTGGATGATATGCTTACCATCCTCCATGCCAGCGGCAACAAGCCCTTCCCCATTTTCTTTGCCCTGCTTTATTTCTTCCTGCTGCTTGGCATCACCTGGCGGCGGGAAGCGCCCCCGCTGCTGGCAATGACCGTTTGTCT
>USQL01000090.1 GCA_900556935.1 uncultured Eubacteriales bacterium
CTGCTGGGCAAAGGCCTTTAAACCTGTTCCTGAAGGCATAGCCGCCGTAATAGCCGTTTGCGGAATCCGCCGCCGTCAGGTCCGGGATGGTTGCCAGGACCGGCAGCTTGTAGGCATCAATCAGATAGTCACCAGAGTGAATCTTGTCATCCATCAGGAAGGCAACGGTCACACCGCCGCAGGCCAGAACGGCACCCAGCAGGAAGCCCAGAAGGGTATTCTTGCTGTAGCTGGGGGCGGTACGCTTGGCCGGCACCACGGCGTTGTCCACAATCCGCACCGAGCAGCCGTCCACCACGGAGGAGATTTTCTCCGGCAGCACCGTAGCAATGGTGTTTGCCAGCAGCTCTGCTTCCTGGGGGTCCGCGCTCGTAACCTCCACGGAGAAAATTTCCGTAGAGTTGACGGAGCTTGCGGAAATCATCTTCTTCAGCTCCTCATATGTATAGGACACCCCGGACTTTTCAATGACCTCGTTGAGGGTTGTCCGGGTATTCATAATGACGATATAGGTATCCACCAGGCTCTTGGCCGCCGTCAAATCAGAGGCGGAGATGCTCAGCTTGCTGCCCGCCAGGGAAATATCGGAGCTGTTGACATACATAAGGGCATTGGCCTTATAGGTGGGGGTCACAAAAATCAACGTGCCGCCCAGCGCGAGGCCCGCGCAAACAGCCGCTGTGAGGACAATGGCCACAATGTGGGACCACATGGCCCGCAGAAGCTCCAAAAGGTCGATTTCGTATTCTTGTTCCTGATTCTTTACCGCCATACTCTTCTCCCTAAAACATAAGGTTCGGGGCAAAGGCCGCCTTTGTCCCTGTTCATTCTCACGCTACTATAGCATATGTAGTCGAGAAAGTCAACAGCAATCCGTTATCTGACGTATAATCACCGTTATTTGTCACGGATTCCTCCGCCATCAGACATCAATGACAGAATTTGGGATAATCACCGCCGCAAGCAGATACGCAATAATCCCCGTTCCTCCACACAGGCCCAGGACTGCCCATACAAGGCGGATGATGGTGGGATCGATGCCAAAAAATTCCCCAAGACCGCCGCAGACACCGCAGATCATCTTATTGGTGTGGGATTTATAAAGCTTCTTATTCATGGTTCTTTCCTCCGTTTTCGTTCAAAATATTGGTTTCCAGCAGAGCCCGAATCTCCCGGTGGATGTCTTCAATGGGGCGCATTTCCCCGTCCCGGCAGCATTCCACAGTCTTCCAGCCCAGGGCTTCGGCACAGAAGGCCGCGGCCTCCGCGCTTCTTTTCAGGTAGCCCAGGTCCCGCTCGTGGATGTCCTTCCGCGCCTCGTCTCCGCCGTAGCGGCGGGTCATGAGCTTCTGGCTGACCTGGGTATCCACATTCAGGTAAATCACCAGGTCGGGCTTCGGAATTCCCAGCTTTCCGTACTCAAAATCAAACAGCCACTGGGTAAAGGGCTCCCACTGCTCCCTGGGGAGCTTGCTGCACTGGTGCACCGCGTTAGAGGTGGTATACCGGTCGGCAATGACGATACCCCGGGCATAGTCCCGGCACCAGTCCCGCTTGTAGGAGGCAAACCGGTCCACAGCGAAAAACGCGCTGGCTGCAAAGGCATTGACATCCTTCGGATCCGAGCCGAACTGGCCCGCGAGATACATTTTTACCAAAGCCGAGGAATCCGAACCGTAATCCGGGAAGGAAACCTCCCGGACGGCTGTCCCCTCCTGGGAAAGCTTTTTTGCCAAAAGCTTTGCCTGGGTCGCCTTTCCGCTACCGTCCAGCCCCTCAATGGCTATGAGCTTTTCTTGAATCAAAGCTCCCACGCTCCTTCCTTCTTTTCCGGGCCAAGCGGCCATAATCTTACCTGCTTATCATACGCCATATCGTCCAAAAAATCAAGAGGGGTCCTCCGCCATAAAAATACCGTGGGGAAAAGCTTTTGGGCTCTTCCCCACGGCCAGTCTTTTATTCAATAGAGGTAACGGTGTAGTCCTCGGCCTCCACGGCCTTTTTCAGCGTCTCGTGCGGAACTTTCTTTTCAAGCACCACGGTGGCCGTGCCCTTTTCGTGGTCCGCCTGGGCGGAGGCTACGCCATCGATGGCTTCCAGGGCCTTCTGTACCGCGTTTTCGCAGTGGTGGCACATCATACCCTCGATGTGAATTATTTTTTCCATTGTCTTATCGTCTCCTGTCTTCTTTGTTTCTCCGGAATGCAGCTTTCGGTCATGGCTGGCATCGTACAGCTTGCACAGATTCAGCCGCAGGGCATTGGTCACCACGCAGAAGCTGGAAAGGCTCATGGCCGCCGCGCCGAACATGGGATTCAGGGTCAGGCCCAAGCCCACAAAGCAGCCCGCCGCCAGAGGAATGCCGATGGTATTGTAGAAGAAGGCCCAGAACAGATTCTCGTGGATATTCCGCAGGGTGGCCCGGCTGAGCCGGATGGCGGCGGGCACATCCAAAAGGCTGCTCTTCATCAGCACCACGTCCGCCGCGTCGATGGCCACATCCGCGCCGGCCCCGATGGCAATGCCCGTATCGGCTCTTGTCAGGGCCGGGGCATCGTTGATGCCGTCGCCCACCATGGCGACCTTGCCTTTGGCTTTCAGCTTCCGGATGACCGCCTCTTTGCCGTCGGGCAGAACTCCGGCGATGACCTGGTCCACACCGGCCTGCTTGCCGATTGCCTGGGCAGTGCGCTGGTTGTCGCCCGTGAGCATGACCACCTGAATACCCATGTTCCGCAGCTCCCGGATGGCCTGGGGGCTGTCCGGCTTGACGGTATCCGCCACGGCAATCAAGCCAAGGACCTTTCCGTCATAGGCAAACAGCAGCGGAGTCTTGCCCTGGGCGGCCAGAGCATGGGCCCGCTCCTCCAGCGTCGGAGAGACCGGCACCTGGGTTTTGAGGAACGCCAGGCTGCCGCCCAGAAGGGGTTTGCCCGCATACACCGCCTTCAGGCCGTTGCCGGGAAGGGCGGAAAAGTCCGCCGCCTCCTCGGGCCGGAAGCCCTTGGCGCTGGCCTCCTCCAAAATGGCCTTGGCCAAGGGGTGCTCGCTCTTGGCTTCCAATGTCAGGGCCAGCTTGAAAAGGGTGTTTTCGTCCACGTTCTCCCCGGGCACCAGGTCCGTGACCTTGGGCTGGCCGGTGGTGATGGTGCCGGTTTTGTCCAGGACCACAATCCGGGTCTTGCCGGTCTGCTCCAGGGACACAGCATTTTTAAAGAGGATACCGTTCTTGGCACCTACGCCGTTGCCCACCATAATGGCCACAGGGGTGGCAAGACCCAGGGCACAGGGGCAGCTGATGACCAGCACAGAAATGCCTCTGGCCAATGCAAAAGCAAAGTCCCTGCTCAGCAGCAGCCAGACGACGGTAGTCACCACCGCAATGGAGATCACCGTGGGAACGAACACGCCGGAAACCTTGTCCGCAATCTTGGCAATGGGAGCCTTGGTGGCGGCGGCATCGGAAACCATTTTGATAATCTGGGAAAGGGTGGTGTCCTCCCCTACCCGGCTGGCCTCGCACCGCAAAAAGCCGGACTGGTTGATGGTGGCGGCGGAGACACCGTCCCCGGGCCCCTTGTCCACAGGGATGCTCTCTCCCGTGAGGGCCGATTCGTTGACGGCGCTGCTGCCCTCAAGAATCACCCCGTCTACGGGCACGCTCTCTCCGGGGCGGACCACAAACACGTCGCCCTTGCGGACCTCCCCAATGGGCACCGCGACCTCCTGCCCCTCCCGCACCAGGGTCGCGGTCTGGGGAGCCAGCTTCATCAGGCTCTTCAGGGCATCGGTGGTCTTGCCCTTGGAGCGAGCCTCCAGCATTTTGCCCACGGTGATGAGGGCTAAAATCATGGCGGCGGACTCAAAATAGAATTCGTCCATATAGGTCATCACCCCGGCCATATCCCCGTGGAGCTGGGCATCCGTCATGGCAAACAGGGCATACACGCTCCAGACAAAGGAGGCCATGGAGCCCAGGGCCACCAGGGAATCCATGTTGGGCGAACGGTTCCACAGGGCCTTGAAGCCGGAAATGAAAAACTTCTGGTTGATGACCATGATGATGCCGGCCAGCAGCAGCTGCACCAGGCCCATGGCCACGTGGTTTCCGTCAAACCAGTGGGGCAGCGGCCAGCCCCACATCATGTGCCCCATGGAAAAATACATCAGCACCGCCAGGAAGCCTACAGAGGCAATCAGCCGCCGTTTGAGCTTGGGGGTCTCGTGGTCTGCAAGGGTGTCTTCGCTCTGGGCAGGGGCCGCCTTGCCCTTGACCGAAGCACCGTAGCCCGCCTGCTCCACGGCACGGATAATGGCGGCTTCCTCCGCCGTTCCCTCCACGCCCATGGAATTGGTCAGCAGGCTCACCGCGCAGCTCTGCACCCCGGAGACCTGATTCACGGCCTTTTCTACCCGGGCCACACAGGCGGCGCAGCTCATGCCTGTTACATCGTATTGTGTCATGCTTCTCCTCCTACCTTTCTAGTTTTTCCGTTTCGGAGAAAGTTATTTCATAAGTTTCTGCAAAATGGTTACAAGCTCCTCGATAACCTCGTCTTTGCCTTCCCGGATGTCCCGGGCGACGCAGCCTTCGATGTGCCGGGCCAGAATCTCCTTGTTAAAGGCATTCATGGCGGCATTGACGGCGGCAGACTGGGTCAGGATATCATAGCAGTACGCATCCCGCTCGATCATGGCCTGCAATCCCCGGACCTGGCCCTCAATGCGTTTGAGCCGGTTTAAAAGCTTGCGCTTTTCCTCCTCCGTGCGCTCCGTGGTCTTCTCGGTGCCGCAGCAGCAGCATTTGGATTCTTCCATTTTGAAAAGCTCCTTTCGCATACCCCTCTGGGGTATTCACAGTATATACCCCAGAGGGGTATTTGTCAAGTATCTATTTAAAAAGCTTTCAATCCCTTTCCCATCAAAGCCTCCATTTGTCAAGCCTTTTCCTAGGAAAAGGTCCCGCGCTGTTTTGGAACGCGGGACCTTTGTTTATTTTTCCATATTCTCCTTAGCAACCGACAGCATGAGCTTGATGCGGTTGAGTTGGTTGACCTCGCTGGCACCGGGGTCGTAGTCCACGGCGGCGATATTGGCCTGGGGGTAGTTCTTTTTCAGCACCTTGATCACTCCCTTGCCCACCACATGGTTGGGAAGGCAGGCAAAGGGCTGGATGCAGATGACGTTGGGCACTCCGGAGGTGATGAGCTCAATCATCTCCCCCGCCAGGAACCACCCTTCGCCGTACTGGTTTCCCAGGGACAGATAGGGCTTGGTCATCTCGGCGATGTGCTCAATGGGCACCGGGGGCTCAAAGCGGCGGCTTTTCCGCAGGGCATCGATGGCCGGGCGGCGGAGGGACTGAATGATTCCGATGCCCGCCTTGGCGGTAATCTCCGTACCCAGGCCCGCGCCCAGATATTCGTGCCGGTATTTGCCGCCCAGCAGGCAGTAATTGAAGAAGTCCAGCATATCCGGCACCACGGCCTCGGCCCCCTCCGCCTCCAGGACCTTCACCAGGTGGTTATTGGCAAGGGGCATATATTTTACCAGAATCTCGCCCACAATGCCCACCCGGGGCTTGCGCAGCTTCTCGTCGATGGGCAGGCTGTCAAAGGCATTGACGATGCCCCGGCAGACCCAGCCGTAGGAATAGGTGGAGTCCTTGTCAACCAGGGACTCGATGCAGATTTTCTTCCACTTCTCGTGGAGCTCCTCGGCAGAGCCGGGAACCCGCTCGTAGGGCCGGACCCGGTACAGGCAGCGCATAAACAGGTCCCCATAGACCAGAGCATGGACGGCATCCACGGCAAGCCCCGGGGTGATGCGGAAGCCCGGGTTTTTCTCCATGCCGTTGGCATTCACGGAGATAACCGGGATATTCGCATAGCCCGCCTTTTGCAGCGCCCGGCGGATAAAGGCCACATAGTTGCTGGCCCGGCAGCAGCCGCCGGTCTGGGTCATCATAATGGCCAGGTGGTCCGTATCGTACTTGCCGGAGAGTACCGCCTCCATAATCTGGCCCACCACGGTGATGGAGGGGAAGCAGGCATCGTTATTGACGTACTTGAGGCCCGTATCGATGGCCGACCGGTCGTCGTTATCCAGCACCACCACATGGTAGCCGTGCTTTTCAAACACCGGCTGCAAAATCTCAAAGTGGATGGGACTCATCTGGGGGGCCAGAATGGTATAGCCCTCCAGCTGCATCTGCTGGGTATACTCCACCCGCCGGAAGTTCACCGGCTGGGGCTGGGCGGTAATTTTCTCCTCCCGGCGCATCTTCATGGCGGCAATCAGGCTGCGGATACGGATGCGAACAGCACCCAGGTTATTGACCTCGTCGATTTTGAGGAGGGTGTAGAGCTTGTTGCTGCCCTCCAGAATCTCGTTTACCTGGTCCGTAGTGACGGCATCCAGGCCGCAGCCGAAGGAATTCAGCTGCAACAGCTCCAGGTCGTCCCGATTCCGCACAAATCGGGCAGCGGAATACAGCCGGGAGTGATAGACCCACTGGTCCACAATCCGCAGGTGCTGATCCTCCTCTGGGTTCGGCAGGCTGTCCTCTGTCAGGACCGTCAGGCCGTAGGAGGCGATAAGCTCGGGAATTCCGTGGTTGATTTCCGGGTCGATGTGGTAGGGGCGGCCCGCAAGGACGATGCCGCTGCCCCCCTTGGCCTCCATCTGGGAAAGGACCCGCTGGCCCTCGGCCACAATATCGGCCTTGGCCTTCCGCTGCTCGGCCCAGGCAAGGCGCACCGCCTCCTTGGCCTCCCCGGCAGGGATGTTCCACTCCTCCTTGCAGACCTTTACCAGCCGCTCGGCGGCTACTTTTTCGTTGGTAAAGGCCACGAAGGGACGGATATAGCGGATTTTGCCCTCCGTCACCGCCTCCACGTTGTTTTTCAGGTTCTCGGCATAGGAGGCAACCATGGGGCAGCTATAGTGGTTCTGGGCATCCTTGTGCTCCTGGTATTCATAGAACACACAGGGGTGGAAAATGGTGGTAATCCCCTGGTCAATGAGCCACTGCACATGGCCATGGGCCAGCTTGGCCGGATAGCATTCCGATTCCGAGGGAATGGAGTCCATGCCCAGCTCGTAGATTTTCCGGTCCGAGAAGGGGGACAGCACCGCCCGGATGCCCAGGCTCTTGAAGAAGGTCGCCCAGAAGGGATAGTTTTCGTACATATTCAGCACTCTGGGCAGGCCCACAGTGCCTCTGGTGGCCTCTTCCTCACGCAGCGGCGTGTAGTCAAACATCCGCTTCTGCTTATAGGCCACCATGTTGGGAGCCTTCTCCCCACGGTCTGCCTTGCCCGCGCCCTTTTCGCACCGGTTGCCGGTGATATGGCGGCGGCCGCCGGGGAAGACATTGACGGTGAGCATGCAGTTGTTGGCACAGCCGCCGCAGCGTCTTGTTTTGGTGGTGTAGGTCAGGTTGACAATTTCGTCCAGGGGGAGCATACCGGTGCCCTCCCCCTTGTCGTGGTTCCGGGCAATAAGGGCCGCGCCGAAGGCACCCATGAGTCCGGCAATATCCGGGCAGACCACCTCTGCCCCGGCAATTTTCTCAAAGGCCCGCAGCACCGCCTGATTGTGGAAGGTGCCGCCCTGGACCACGATATGGCTGCCCAGCTCCTTGGCAGAGCTGAGCTTAATCACCTTGAACAGGGCGTTTTTGATCACGGAGTAGGCAAGGCCCGCGGAGATATCCGCAACCTTGGCCCCCTCCTTCTGGGCCTGCTTCACATTGGAGTTCATAAACACGGTGCACCGGGTGCCCAGGTCCACGGGATGCTGGGCAAACAGGGCCTCTTTTGCGAATTCCTCCGCCGTATACCCCAGGGAGTTGGCAAAGTTTTCAATAAAGGAGCCGCAGCCGGAAGAGCAGGCCTCGTTGAGCATGATGGTGTCCACCGCCCCGTTTTTCAGGCGGATGCACTTCATATCCTGGCCGCCGATGTCCAGCACGCAATCCACATCCTTGTCAAAGAAGGAGGCCGCGGTGCAGTGGGCAATGGTCTCCACCTCTCCTTCGTCCAGGGAGAAGGCGGATTTTAAAAGGGATTCGCCGTAGCCCGTGGAGCAGGTCCGGGCAATCCGGGCAGAGCCCGGAAGGATGGTTTTCAGATTCCAGATGGCGGATTTGGCGGTTTCAATGGGATTTCCCTTGTTATTGGCGTAGAAGGAATACAATAGCTGCCCCTCCTGGCCGATGAGCACCATTTTGGTGGTGGTAGAACCCGCGTCCAGACCTAAGTAGCAGTCGCCGCAGTAGGTCTCCAGATTCCCTTTTTCCACCACCGCTTTCTCGTGGCGCTGGCGGAAGAGGGCGTAGTCCTCCTCCGATTCAAACAGCGCCGGAAGCCGGGGCATCTCAAAGGACACCTGAACGCCCTTTTGGAGCCTGACAATCAGGTTCTCCAGCAGCACCGGCTCCCCCTCGGTCTTTTCCAGGGCCGAACCCATGGCGGCAAAGAGGTGGGAATTTTCCGGGTCCACCACATTTTCCGGAGTCAGCTTCAGGGTCCTTACAAAGGCCTTTTTGAGCTCCGCCAGGAAATGCAGGGGGCCGCCCAAAAAGGCGACACAGCCCCGGATGGGCTTGCCGCAGGCAAGGCCGGAGATGGTCTGGTTCACCACCG
>USQL01000091.1 GCA_900556935.1 uncultured Eubacteriales bacterium
GACCTACTGATTCGTAGTCAGTCACTCTATCCAACTGAGCTACCGGCGCATACGTTCGCTGAACGCTTAGATATAGTAGCACAGAGGATTTCATTTGTCAAGCATTTTTTGGCAAAAGTCTGGAATTATTTTTTCCTTTGGCAAATCAGTACCAGTGCCGTTCCGCTTCCCAGGAGGACCAGCAGGAACAGGGCCACGGTCCACTTGGGCGGGGTTTGCGCCCCGGGCGCGTCCGGGGGCTGGGTGGTTGTGGGGTCGGTGGTGGGTGCGGTCTGCTGCTGGCGGGCGAGGGCTTCGGCGGCAAGACGTTCCTCCTCCAGGCGTTTGCGCTCCTCTTCCAGGCGTTTTTGCTCCTCCGCCTGGGCCTCCTGCTGGGCATAGTTTGTAAGGTTTTCAAAGAAATCCTGTTTTTCCACATCCGGGCCCACGGTGGAGCGGTAGAGTCCAAAAAGGCAGGGGCTATACTTGGGGATATCCGCCGCCCGGTCCACGCCGCTCATGTACCAGGCGAAATCCTGATACTGGCTTTCGTGGCAGGGAAAGCCCTTTTCCTTGGTAACCTGGAAGGCGGTCATCCCGCCGAAACGCTCCAAAGGCCTGTCCCAATCCATGGTAATCTGATTTTCCTCGTACAGGTGGAGATAGAGCTTGGGGGTCTCCCAAACGCCCCAGCTCTCGGCGGACTCCGGGAACTGTTCCTCATCCCCGGCAATCGCCACCGCCTGGGTCAGAAGGTCCGCGTAGAGCATATGGGCCCCGTGGCCGTATTCGCCGTTCAGGTCGTGGCCCACCGCCACCAGGGGGCAAAACCTGCGCAGATTCTCCACAACATATCCCAGAAGTTCTTCCTGCGGCACGCCCATATACTGATAGAGACTGATGGAATCCTTTTCACTCCGGGAGTAGTAGTCAGCGAAGGAGCCGAACACCGGATAGTTCCGCACCCCCACCGCCCACAGGCCGTTCAGGGCCTCGTGGCAGCGCAGATTGGGATTTTCCGAAAGATTTCTGTGGTTGGTCAGGTAAACCACCTGAACCCGGTATTGAAGCTCCCCGGCATAGTAGGGCAGAATCCCCGCGAAAAACAGCTGCTCGTCGTCGGCATGGGTGGAAAAGAGCACCAAATCCGCCCCGTTCTCCACAGGGGCGGACCAGGTCTGCACCCAGTCCGGCACCTGACCCCGGGTGAACATGCTGATTTCCAGCAGCGGTGCGGGGCCATTGTCAAAGGAGAAGGTGACCTTTTGGGGACAAACGCCAAAGAGGCTTTCCAAATCCAGATAGGTATGGAGAAAATTCTCCTGCCCCACGGTTTTCGTCTCACCGGAGGCCTGGTCCGTCACCGTAAAGGGGCCATACTCCGTATCAAAAATCAGGTAGGCAGAGCCAAAGCCCTCCGGGTATTCCAGGGTCAGGCTGGCGTTTTCCCCGGACTTGTGGCCGGAGGTTCGGTTGCCGTCAAAAAGGCTCCCAACCCTTCCAAAGCCCTGGCTTTCCGTCACCAAATTCACGCTGCTCACGTCCCGGGCCTCCTCCGCCCAGGAGCACACCGTCAGGCAGGCAAGCAGGGCCAGGGCGGTGATGATTTTCAACAGAATCTTCATGTCTTGTCTCCTCTTTCTCCGCTGCCCGGCGGCACGCCGGGCAGGAATCATCCTTGATGGCATTATACCATGTCTTCTCCCGCATTGTAAAGCCATGGACGCTTCACGTCGGTTGCTTGCGTTACAATTCTTGGAACAAATTCCGGAATACGCCGTAGGGGCGGCTATCCAGCCGCCCGTCAATTGACGGAATTGAGTGTTTTATACGAACCGCTCACTTTCGATACGTTTCGGGCGGCTGATAGCCGCCCCTGCTGGCATTCATCGAATTGTAGGCCGTGCACTTGACAAATGGCGTATGATAAATATAGAAAGATGGAAAGGAAATGCCCATGGAATCCAAAGCTCTTCCCCGGGAGCTTCCGGCGCTGCTGGAGCCCTGGTACGAAGCCAACCGCCGTATCCTCCCCTGGCGGGAGGACCGGAACCCCTACCACATCTGGGTATCGGAGATTATGCTCCAGCAGACCCGGGTGGAGGCCGTCAAGGGATATTATACCCGTTTTTTACAGGCCCTTCCCCAACTTCGGGACCTGGCGGAATGTGACGATGCCCCGCTGCACAAGCTCTGGGAAGGCCTTGGCTACTACAGCCGGGTGCGGAATCTGAAAAAGGCCGCTCAGGTGGTGATGGACACCTACGGCGGCCACTTCCCCACAAGCTATGAAGACGTGCTGGCCCTGCCCGGCATCGGGCCCTATACCGCGGGGGCCATCTGCTCCATTGCCTACGATTTGCCCACCCCGGCGGTGGACGGAAACGTCCTGCGGCTGGTTGCCCGGCTTTGGGACGATGCCACCCCCATTGACACCCCGGAAATGAAAAACCGGGTTACCCAGGCCCTGGCGGAAATCTATCCCGTCCAGGCAGGCCTCTTTACCCAGTCCCTGATGGAGTTGGGGGCAACCCTGTGCGGCCCCAACCGTCCGCCGGAGTGCGGCAGCTGTCCCTGTCAAAAAATCTGCCTGGGCTGTGCCCATGGGACCGCGGCTGCCCTTCCCAAAAAGAGCCCCAAGCGGGAGAAGCGACTGGAAGAGAAGACGGTGTTCATTCTGGAATGCGACGGGCGCTATGCCCTGCGCCGCCGCCCGGAACGGGGGCTTCTGGCAGGGCTGTGGGAATTTCCCAACGTCCCGGGCAAGCAGCCGCCGGAGGCGGCCATATCCCAGCTCACAGCCTGGAATCTCCACCCAAAGGAGCTGGAACGCAGCGTTTCCAGAAAGCATATCTTCACCCATATCATCTGGGATATGGAGGGCATCTACGCGCAGGTTTCCCGGGAGGCCCCGGAGTTTACCTGGATGACCCCAGCGGAAATCGAATCCGGCGCGGCGCTTCCTACGGCGTTCCGCCTGTTCTGGGAGGAAACGGACCATGTTTGACTATCATATGCACTCCATCGTCTCCTTCGACGGCCATGACCGGTGCGAAGCCCTGGCCCGGGCCGCGGCGGACAGAGGATTAACAGAAATCTGCTTTACGGACCACGTGGATTTTGACCCGCTCTCCCCGGTGCAGACCATGGTGTTTGACGTAAACACCTACAACCGGGAATACGACAATCTGGAGGTCCCGGGGCTGAAAATCCGCAAGGGCATGGAATTTGGCCTGACCGACGGGAACGAATCCCTGCTTTTGCAGAGGCTCAGCCAGCGGCACTACGATTTTGTGCTGGGAAGCGTCCACTTTGTAAACGGCCTGGATGTCTATTTTAAGGAGTACTGGGAAGATAAAATTCCCTTTGATGCCCAGCGTCTGTTTCTGGAAACCACCCTGCGGCAGGTGCGGGAGCATCAGGATTTTGACGTTCTGGCCCATCTGACCTTCCTTATGAAGTCCCCCTACAATCCCGTCCGGGCACCTCTTTCCTACGATGCCCACCGGGAGGTATTGGACGAGATTCTTTTGACGCTGGCCCAAAAGGGCAAGGGTCTGGAAATGAACACCAGCGGCGTGGACCGCAGTGTGGGATTTTTGCCCACCATCGACTTTTTCCGCCGCTTCAAGGAGCTGGGCGGCGAGATTGTCACCGTTGGCTCGGATGCCCACCGCTCTGAGCGGGTCGGGCAATACTGCCCGGAGGCGGCCAAAATGCTTGGCGAAATTTACGGCTATGTCTGCACCTTCCAGGACCGCAAGCCCATCTTCCACAAAATTGGCTGAGCCCTTCGGCACTTTTCACAAGCTGTCCACCGTCTATGTCCGATTGCGCACAGCATACATATTTTGGCAGAATCCTTGACATAGGGCTGCTTTTAAACTATACTAATATACTAGATTACTAGGGAAATAGTCCGGGTTCTCCGGGCTTCCTTTCCGCAGGAGGAAACACGCTATGGTGATCAAATGGGACCTGACCATCCCCCAGCTCTCCGGCGACCAGGTGCGCCGGGGCTATGTCTATCTGCCGGAAAGCTACGATGAAGATCCGGACCGTCGATACCCCGTCATGTATTTTTTTGACGGACACAACGTATTCTTCGACGAGGATGCCACCTTTGGCACCTCCTGGGGCATGAACGACTATATGGAAGAATCCCACAAGGAGCTGATTCTCGTAGGCATCGAGTGCAACCGCGAGGGCAACGGACGTTTGGAGGAGTACTCCCCCTTCACCTTTGAAAATTCGGAGCTGGGCCGCATCAAGGGCCGGGGCAAACAATATATGCACTGGCTGATCAAGGAGCTGAAGCCCTATATTGACGAAACCTATCGCACCCTGCCGGACAGGGAGAACACCCTGATTGCGGGCTCCTCCATGGGCGGGCTTATGGCGCTCTACGCCGTGACCACCTTTAACCAGGTCTTCCAGCGGGCCGCCTGCCTGAGCCCCAGCCTGTGGGTTTCCCCCGGGAAAATTCTGGAGCTCATCGCCCGGGCCCATACCCGCCGGGACACCTGCATCTACCTGGACTACGGTGCCGGGGAGATGTTCAACCACACCTCCAACGCCGAGGCTCTTTTCTCCACCAGCCATCTTCTGATGACCAAGCGGGTGAATCTGACCTTCCGCATCGTCCCCGACGGCACCCACTGCGAGGCCAGCTGGGCAAAGCAGGTGCCCATTTTTATGGACTGCCTGGGGGTATAAAACAGAGAACAAACGGAGTGTATCATATGGAAGTACGTTATTTTAAGCACTACAGCAGCAATTTGAACCGGGATATGGAGTTCAAGGTCTATGGCTCCTACGGAAAGCCCGTACTTTTCTTCCCCTGCCAGGGCGGGCGGTTCTTTGACTTTGAGGGAAACAATATGCCCAAGACCTGGTCCCCCTGGATTGAAAATGGCAAGTGCACCGTCTACTGCGCCGACTCCATCGACAACGAGGCCTGGGCCTCCCTGGGGGCGGACAACCGCTGGCGCATCGAAAACCACGAGCGGTGGTATCACTACATCGTCGATGAGCTGGTGCCCTACATCAAGCATTTAAGCGGAGAGCGCAACGGCTTTGACCAGGGAATCATGACCTTCGGCTGCTCCATGGGGGCCATGCACGCGGCCAACCTCTATTACCGCCGCCCGGACCTGTTTGACAGCTGCTTTGCCATCTCCGGCCTGTACGACAACAAGGAGTTCTTTGGGGACTACTGCGATGACCTGGTGTACAACAACTGCCCCGTTCTGTACCTGAATAACCTCCCCTGGGACCACCCCTATATGAAGCTGTACAACAGCCAGAAGTCCCTGATTGTGGTAGGCCAGGGTGCCTGGGAGGATGTGCTTCTGGAATCCACCCGCCGTCTGGACGAGGTCTGCTGCCGCAAGGGCATCCACACCCGGTTTGAGTACTGGGGGTACGACGTAAACCACGACTGGCCCTGGTGGCACAAGATGGTTGAGACCTACCTTCCCTGGCTGCTGGGATAAGAAGAAAATTTTTTTGTAGGGGCCGATGCCCACATCGGCCCGAAAGGTACATACGTAAATTTACGAATCAAAGAGAAAGAAGCAGATAGATTATGAAAAACTTTATTTTCATCTCCCCCAATTTTCCAATGACCTATTGGAAATTCTGCGCGGAGCTGAAAAAGAACGGCATGCGGGTCTTAGGCATCGGTGACAGCCCCTATGAGAACCTGCTGCAGCAGCTGCGGGACAGCCTGGACGAATACTACAAGGTATCCAGCCTGGAAAACTACGACGAGGTCTTTAAGGCCGTGGCCTTCTTCACCTTTAAGTACGGCAAAATCGACTGGCTGGAATCCAATAACGAATACTGGCTCATGCGGGATGCCCAGCTGCGCACGGAATTCAACATCACCACCGGGCCCAAAATCCAGGACATGCGGAAAATCAAGTTCAAGTCCGCCATGAAGGAATACTACGCCAAGGCAGGGCTGCCCACAGCCAGATGGCACATTGTGGAGGGGCTGGAGGACGGCCTGGAATTCGCCCACACGGTTGGCTACCCCGTAGTGGTCAAGCCAGACAACGGCGTAGGAGCCAACAACACCTACAAGCTCTCCTCCGACGAGGACTTTGTGTTCTTCATGGAGCACAAGAACGATGAGGTCTATATTATGGAGGAGTACGTCAAGGGCTACGTGCAGACCTTTGATGCCATTGTGGATTCCAAGGGCCAGCCCCTGTTTGAAAGCGGCAACATCACCCCCGAGTCCATTATGGATATCGTCAACGACAACCGGGATTCCACCTATTACCTGGTAAAGGACGTGCCCGAGAACATCCGCTCCGCGGGCCTGCGGACCATCAGGGCCTTTGGTGTCAAGAGCCGGTTTATCCACCTGGAATTCTTCGTCCTCACAGAGGACCAGGATGGTCTTGGCAAGAAGGGGGATGTGTTGGGCCTGGAAGTGAATATGCGTCCCGCCGGCGGCTATACCCCCGACATGTACAACTACAGCCAGGAGACCGATGTGTATAAAATCTGGGCGGATATGGTCTGCTTCGACAAAAACACCAAGCCCATCGGTGCCCACCACTACTGTGCCTTCTACGGCCGTCGGGACGGCACCCACTACAAGCTGGACGACTACGAAATCATGATGAAATACGCCGGTCATATTGTGATGAACGGCCGGATTCCCGACGCTCTGTCCGGGGCCATGGCCAACCAGATGTATGTGGGCGTTTTCGATACCGAGGAAGAACTGAACACATTCTATCAGGACCTGTCCGAGCGGTTCTGAATAAAGGAGTAGCGCATTGGACCAAAGACTGCTGGGAATTTTAATCGATTCCTTTCCCAAAATTTTGCTGCCGGGTCTCACCATGACCATCCCTCTGACTGTGATTTCCTTTTCCCTGGCCCTGGTCATTGCGGTGATTACCGCCATGGTGCAGTTTGCGGGTGTCAAGGTTTTCAAGCAGATTGCCCGGTTTTATATCTGGGTAGTCCGGGGAACGCCCCTGCTTGTGCAGCTGTATGTGATTTTTTACGGGCTTCCCAACCTGGGGATTATGCTCGAGCCCTTCCCCTCCGCTGTACTGGTCTTCTCCATCAACGAGGGGGCCTACTGCGCCGAAACCATCCGGGCTGCCCTGGAATCCGTTCCCAAGGGGCAGCTGGAGGCGGGCTACTGCGTGGGCATGAGCTATATGCAGGTCATGCGCCGCATCGTCCTGCCCCAGGCCATGCGGACCGCCTTCCCCTCCCTTTCCAACAACCTCATCTCCATGGTCAAGGACACCTCTCTGGCCGCCAACATCACCGTTATGGAGATGTTTATGGTGACCCAGCGCATTGCCTCCCGGTACTATGAGCACCTGGCCCTGTATATCGAGGTAGCGCTTGTCTACCTGCTGTTCTGCACGGTGCTGACCAAGCTGCAGAGCATCGGTGAAAAGAAACTGAATTCTTACGGGGCGGTGTAACCATGGCAATGCTGGAAATCAAAAACGTGCACAAGGCCTTTGACGGCATGGACGTGCTGAAAGGGGTCAGCCTGACCGTGGAAAAGGGCGACGTGGTGGCCATTTTGGGCAAAAGCGGCTCCGGAAAGACCACCTTGCTGCGGTGTATCAACTTCCTGGAAACCGCCGACCAGGGAGAGCTTGTCTTCGACGGAGAGGTCTTCCCCCTCCACGGCGCTTCCAAGAAGGACATTGCGAGGCTTCGGAAAAAGACCGCCTTTGTGTTTCAGAACTACAATCTGTTCCGGAACAAAACCGCCCTGCAAAACGTGACCGAGGGGCTGATTGTGGCCCGGAAGATGCCCAAGGCGGAGGCCGAGGCCATCGGCATGAAGATGCTTCAAAAGGTGGGCATGGAGGACCGTGCCTCCTTCTATCCCAGCCAGCTCTCAGGCGGGCAGCAGCAGCGGGTGGCCATCGCCCGCGGGCTTGCCACGGACCCGGAGATTATTCTCTTTGACGAGCCCACCTCCGCTTTGGACCCGGAACTGACGGTAGAAGTACTCTCCGTCATGCGCCAGCTTGCCCAGGAGGGAATGACCATGCTGGTGGTCACCCACGAAATGAACTTTGCTAAAAACGTCTCTTCCAAGGTTGTTTTTATGGAGGACGGCGTTGTACTGGAGGAAAGCAGTCCCCAGGACTTCTTCCGCCAGCCCAAGCAGGAGCGCTCCCGTGCCTTCCTGCAAACCATTCTGGGGGAGCATCCCCAAACTCAGGAGGAACATGTATGAAAAAGTTTACCCGTCTGGCCGTTCTGGCTTTGGCTTCCCTGCTGGCGCTCAGCGCCTGCGGCAAAAAGCAGACTGCCGCTACCGACCGTTTGGCCCAGATTCAGCAGAAAGGCGAGCTGGTCATCGCCCTGGAGGGCAACTGGGCCCCCTGGTCCTTCCACGATGATTCCGACGCTTTGGTTGGCTACGACGTAGAGGTCGGCCAGGCCATTGCCGAAAAGCTGGGTGTCAAGGCCACGTTTGTTGAGGGCGAGTGGGACGGACTGCTGGCCGGTGTGGAAGCGGGCCGTTACGACATGGTCATCAACGGCGTGGACATCACCGACAGCCGGAAGGAAACCTACGATTTCAGCACCCCCTATGCCTACATCAGCACCGCTCTTGTGGTTGGCAAAGACAACGACACC
>USQL01000092.1 GCA_900556935.1 uncultured Eubacteriales bacterium
CCACACCAGTGACGACGGTCACTGGTTCGCAGCGACATGCTTTTCTAACAGCTCCCTTTTTTGTTCCGCAGGGCTCGACCCCCTCTTCTCCTCATGCGGTCAATGCCTGCGTATTTTCAGCAGGAGCACCCCAAGGGTGATGATGAGGCCCAGCAGAGAGGCCACCGCGGTGCAGGCGGCCGCCACGGTGAGTGGGTCAGCGGAGGGGGTGGAATCGACGGAGGCAGCGGGGGGTTCCGTGGGCTCCGGGGCGTAGGTGTCACGGACGAGGCCCGCGTTAATGGTGGTTCCGTCGGCCAGGGTCAGAATCAGGTTGCCATTGGCATCGATCTTCGCACCGTTGATGCCGCCCGACGCTGTGCCGTCCTTGCCGTCGGCACCGGCTGCGCCCTTCTCGCCTTGATCTCCCTTGGCACCGGTTGCACCCGCAGCGCCGGCATTGCCCTTATCACCTTGGATGCCCTGTACGCCCTGGGTACCCTGGATACCTTGGTCGCCCTTGTCTCCTTTGTCACCTTTGACACCCTGAATACCCTGGGCGCCTTGGATGCCCTGGATGCCCTGGATGCCTTGGATGCCCTGGATGCCTTGGATGCCCTGGATGCCCTGGATGCCCTGGATGCCTTGGATGCCTTGGTCGCCTTTGTCTCCTTTGTCGCCTTTGACACCCTGAATACCCTGGGCACCTTGGATGCCCTGAATACCTTGCTCGCCCCGCTCGCCTTTATCGCCCTTTTCGCCCTTGTCTCCCTTTTCTCCCTTCTGGCCCATGGCCTGGACATTGAGGGACTCCCAGCTGCTCCCATTGTCGTAGGAAACATACCAGATGCCGTCCCCGCCGATTTTCAGCCGGGGGGTGATGCCGTCGGCTCCGTCTTTGCCGTCCTGGCCATCCTGACCGTCCTTGCCGTCTTTTCCGCAGCTGATGACCCTGTGGCCGCTGTCATGATCACCGAACCACCAGTTGCCGTTGTCACCGATGCTGGGTGTCAGACCTTTCTGCCCGGCGGCCCGCACCTTGGTGTTCACCTCGCCGATCCACCAGTTGCCGTCTTCTCCGATGAACGGGGCCTGGGTATCTCCGCTGCCATCCCCCTGTTGGTCACTTTTCTTCGGGGCTTTGTGGCCGGTGTCCGTGCCGTCGATCCACCAGTTGCCGTTTTCACCGATTTCCGGGGTGAAGCTCTCCTGTGCGGTACTTTTGGCGGACACGCCGGTATCGGTATCCCCGATCCACCAGTTGCCATTGTCCCCGACGACCGGTGTCTCGGCATTCTCGCCCTCTTCTCCGTCCTGTCCGGCGGCGGGAATGCCGGTATTGGTTTCCCCGATCCACCAGTTGCCGTCGTCCCCAACGACCGGGGCCGGGCTGTCCACACCGTCCTGATTTTCATCCCCCGGGGCCTTGTAACCGGTATCATCCGAACCGATCCACCAGTTCCCGTTTTCTCCGATATAGGGGGTTTCGCCTTCTTCGTCCTGACCGCCGTCCTGCCCGGCGGCGGGGATGCCGGTATTCAGCTCCCCCAGCCACCAATTGCCATCGTCACCGACGGTGGGGGTCACGGCCTCCGTCGCCACGGCCCTATAGCCGGTATCCTCGCCGTCAATAAACCAGTTGCCGTTTTCTCCGATCTCCGGAATGTTGCTGACGGCCCGGATCTGGGTGTCTACGTCCCCGATCCACCAATTGCCGTTATCACCGATGAAGGGCGTATCGCCGCTTTCGCCCTTCTCGCCGTCCTTGCCGTCGGTGCCGGCGGCCCGGACCTTGGTGTCCGTCAGGCCGATCCACCAGTTGCCGTTTTCTCCGATGTAGGGGGTATTGCCGTCTTTTCCGTCCTTTCCGTCCTGCCCGGCGGCCTTGACCCCGGTATCGGTATCCCCGACCCACCAGTTGCCGTTGCTTCCGATATAAGGCGTGCTGTTCGCCCGGTAGTTGACCTCGTTGGACCAGACGCTTTCCAGGTCTTTCCCGTCCTTTGTGGCTACGCTCGTCAGGACGAAGGTATATTCACTACTAATATCCAGGTCCGTGACCGTGTATCTCGTTGTTTCCGGGGACAGCTTCTCCGATATTTTCGTATAGCGGCCGCCCGCCACCCGGTAGACATAGAATCCGGTGATCTCCGGGCAGCCCTCTTTCGTCTCCGGCCTCGACCAGGTCAGGGTGATGGTCTTGTTCTCCGGATCAATGGCGCCGTCCAGGTCCGTGACCGGGTTCGGCGGGGAAGAGAGATTGGTAATGCAATAGCCGATAAAGGGCGTCTGATTGCCCTCCGCGCCGCTCAGGTGCCGCTGCCACTGGCCCAAGTTCCAATGGAAGCCGTAGGAATCCACCACCGAGGCCGGGATGCCCTGCGCCACCAGGCCCTGCTTGTCAATGCCGGTAACGGTGCAGCTGGCACCTACCGCGGTGCCTTTAGAGGTGGAATTGCCCTTGCCGTCGGTATATTGGAGGCTGGTGGTCACGCCGAACTTGGGGCCGTTATTTTTCATTCCCCACTTGATGGAGCTGTTGAAGAAGAAGCCGTGGGACATCTCCACGCTTTTGGTGGTGGTGTTCTCCTTGGTCCAGGCCACCTTGTCCAACGACCCGTTATAGCCCAGGGCGAACTCCGATTTGCTGATGGCCCCGGCGTTGAGGTCCGTATAGCCCCAGCCGTCGTGGTTGTAGCGGTAGGGATTTCCCTCGTTGCCCTCCAGCCAGTTTTCGGCGGGGTCGATCTGATGCAGCTCATAGCATGTGGCGCTGCCCGCCCGGTCGGCAATATACTTGTTGTATTCCGCCGCAAATCGGTTGTAGGTGCTCACGGACATCTGCTCGTAGACCGGCCCCTGGGGGATGGCTGTCTGCATCACGGTCTTGTCGTTCCAGGTCCCGTCGGCGTTCTGAATGTCGTATTCATAGACGAACACCGGCGTGCGGTTGACCACCACGCTGTTGTAGGCCTGGGCGGAAAAGCTCTGGCTCCACTCCTCATACAGCGAACGCTCAAAGGTTTTGGACCAGTCCAAGGCATAGCCCGTCTCAATGGAGGCCTCACCTCCCAGGAAGCCAAATTCGCTTGTGAAGCCCACGCTGAAGGACACATTGTCGGAGTCCCAGTCGGAGAGCTCGTAGCTCTCGGTAAGCACATACTCCGTTTCGTTGTTGCCCGCATCCATAATGTCCTTAAAGTATGGGGCCGCCTGCAATACTGCCTTTACGTCCGGGTCGGTGTAGGCATAGGTCACGCCCCGGTATTTGGCCAGTACGCCGTCGTTGTTTTTGTCCACGGGGATCACCAGGAAGCTCACGGCGTTCTGGGCATTGGTGTTTACATAGCTGTCCGTGGGAACCAAGCTCTCATAGCCTCCGGCGGTGCCGTACTCCTGGATTTGGCCGTCCACCACCCGGTCTGAGTATTTGGTGCCCCGCATGTAGCCCGTGAGCAGATGGGACTGGTTGTTGTTGGCGTGCTTCAGGGCGATGGTAAAGACCACCTGTTCCCGCCCGGCCTTGTTGCCGTCGAAGTTGCCCACGGCAATGGACTGGATGTCACAGTTGGAGATGCGGGTGGTGCTGCTCGCGCCGTCATCGGAGCTGCCGAAGTATCCTCCGGTATACACCTCCACCGGGGTATTGTTGCTGACATCATAGAGAGTACCGCTTACAAAAACCAGTTCCTTTGCGCCCCGGCCCCTGCCGTTGACGGCCACCGCCTCTACGGCAAGCCGCTGCCAGACATCGTCCGCATCATGGTAGCCGCCGTAGGTCCAGCCGTTGGAGCGGATGGTTCCGTTTGTAGACTTGACAAAGGTGCCGCCGACGTTGGTCATCTTTCCCACATACATATATGGGGCATACATGGTAATGGTCTCGTTGACCATGCTGGGATCTTTTTTCCAGGTGCCGAATTTTCCCAGCATACCGGCCAGGAACAGGTCTACATCACCGTCGCCGTCCAGATCTCCGCAGGTAAGGCTGGCAGCTACGGGGAACTCGTAGCGATAGCGGCCTCCGCTCTTGCCCGTGTAGGCGCAGAAGGTTTCCTTCTGCGCCGCGGACTTGGTGACAATGGCACCGCCGTCCTTGGAGCCATAGACGATTCGGAGCTCCGGCAGATAGTAGTCGACTTTGGCTTCATCATTGGGCAGCCGGTGGCAATAGGACAGCACCGCCAGATCGTCTACGCAGTCCCCGTTAAAGTCGCCTACGGCCATGGAAACGCCCAGCTTGCGCCGCTGATTGCCTCCCGAGTTCTCTACGTCATACCAAGGGTGCTCGTTGTAGTAGCTCATCAGCAGGCTGTTGCTCTTGCCCCGCTGGGTAAGACCTCCGCCGTCATAGTCCCACTGTTGGATCTGGCAGCCTCCGGCCTGGTAGGACTCCGGGGTATAGACCAGGATGCTCTCCTTGCCGTCGCCGTCAAAGTCACCGGCCACGATGTTCAGGAAGCTGCGGTTGGCGTAGGTGGGCACCTTAAAGCTCATTCCGTCATACATGTATCTAAAATCACCGATGTCCACCGACTCGCTGCGGTCGGAGCCCGCCCCCTGCCTGGTATTGACGACCCACAGATAGCCCCGCTTGTTGGAAATCCCCACAAAGGCCACATGGTCTTTCCGTCCGCTGCCGGTGGGGTCAAAGGCCACTGCCTCCATCAGGGCGTAGGTGTCAACGGAAAACGTGCCGTTGGCACCGCCCTTCTTTCTTGCGAAGGTCGGCAAAGAGGACTCCGTACCCATGTCAAAATAGGAGGCCTGGCGGACCTGATTTCCCCAGACATTCAGATACATCAGCTCGTTCTGCTCCACCATGAGGAACGGCATCCCCACATCGTAGCCATAGGGGTTGGTGGTGCTGGAAAATCCGCTGGGCTGCACCCGTTCCAGATCCATCAGGTTCGTCCCGGAAAAATCTGCCTCTTGGGCCCCGTCCTCCCCCAGGGCCGCCACCGGAACGCAGGCCGCCGTCAGAAGAACCGACAGCAGCACTCCGATCCCCCGCCGAAGAAAACAGTGTTTATTCATTGTGCATCTCTCCTTTTCTTTTCCGTTGCCTCTATTTTACCATAGCGGCCAGATTTTTTCCGTGTCGTTTGGGTTGAAAACCCTGTCGTTTAGGAGACGGGCCTCTTTGCCGCTTGTGAAATCCCATTCCGCCTGTTACAATAAACATACAGAAAGGGGACGGTGGAATGAAGGATCGGAGGCTTCGATGTCTGGCTTTTGCCCTGCTGCTGGCCGGGGTGGCGGCGACGGGCGTATTACTGCTGCGGCTTTCCCGGCCGGACAGCACCCAGCGGGAACGATACTTGGGGTGCATGGAATCAGACCCCGGCGGCTGGATGTTTTTTACGGAGACCGGCCCGGCGGAGCCCATATTCGGCTATGGCGGGTATCTGGATGGCATTCCCGCCCAGGGGACAGGCCCCGTGGCGGCGGAGCGGGTCATGGAAGCGGACGAACACCGGCAGTTCCTGCAATTGAGCTGCTATGATCTGGGGCTTCAGGTCTTTCTGGACGATGCCCTTCTCTATACGGATTTCCCGCAACTGGAAAACCGGGCGGATGCCTTTTTGTCCGACGCAGATCCGGAGGGCATCGCCTATGACGGACTGCGCCTGCCCCTGCCGGAAAACGCAGCCGGAAAAAAGCTTCGGATCGTGACCTACGGGCGCTCCTTTGACGGCCTCCGTCAGGCGGTGCTCCCCACTCGGGTCAGCCGGTTTTCCGATGCCGCGGTGCAGACCACCGCCATGGTCCAACCGGTGGCCGTCATGACGGCCCGGCTTCTTCTGGGGCTCTTTCTGCTGCTGATTCTGGGGATCGGTGCCCGAGAGGAAAACCTTTGGCGGAAGCTATTGCCCCTGAGCGGATATTTTCTGCTGGGAGCGGTGTCCGGCATTTGCTGCACCAACCTGGAGACCTTCACAGGCCTCCGCTCTGACAGCGGGATGCTGAACTGGATATGCAGGAGCTACATCGACCTGCTGTATCTTTATCTCGCCATGGAGCTGGATGGCTGGAAGCGGTGGAGCCTTCTTGGTGCCGCACTGGCCCACGGACTGCTGTGCGGTCTCGGAAGCTTTGGCCTGCTGCGGCTGTCAGAAACCCTCGGGGACTGGCTATGCTTTGGGGTATTGCTGGGGGCTCTGGTGCTGATGTGCTTTTCCAAAGAGAAAACCTCCCGCCGAATCAGCCTTCTTCTCTTTGCGCTGATGGGGGCACTGGCTGCACTCTGGGGCATCACCCGGCGCACCGGCCCCGGGGCCCTCTATCCCCTGACCAATCCCGTGACCACCCTGGTAAGCGGCTACCCCAAGAGGGGTTACACCCTGCTGTGCGGTACTCTGGGCGTGATCTGTACCGTGCGGGTGATTGCAGGCTTTGCCCGGGGAATGCTGCTGCGCCAGCGCCAGATGCAGGCCATGAAAAGCAGCGCCCAGGCGGTTCAGGAGAAATTTGAACAGGCCCAGGCCACCCTGCGGCAGACGGCGGCCTTTCGCCATGACTGGAAAAATCATGTGGCGGCCCTGGAGCTTCTGGCCCGGAAGCAGGACACGGCGGAAATCCAGAATTATCTGAACCGCTTGGACGGAGCCTTGGAGCAGCTCTCCCCCCAGGTTTTCACCGCCAACACCACCGTCAATACCATTCTCCAGCGCTTCGCAGCCCAGGCAAAGGAGGCGGGGGTCACCTTCCGGGTCAATGCCATGCTGCCGGAACGGCTGTCCATTCCGGATGAGGACCTGTGCGCCTTCCTCTTTAACCTGCTGGACAACGCCCTGGAGGCCGCAGCCCAAACGGAGCCGGGAGAACTCTTCTGCTCGTTGCAGATCCGGCAGCAGTACCTTGCCATTCGCTGTGAAAATACCTACCGGGGGCCCCTGCGCACCGACTCCGGCGGGGGCCTGCTGACCACCAAGGACAGCCCCAATGACCACGGCTTCGGGCTGATCAAAATGCGGGCCGTGGCGGAAAAATACGGCAGCGTCCTGGACATCACCCACGCCGACGGCCGCTTCACGGTCCTGACCGCACTCAAAATATAAAAACGGAGCTGCCGCAAATGCGCCTTTCCCACAGGAAAGACCCTTTGCGGCAGCTCCTATTCTATTGAGGAAACTCTTGATAAATCGTCTGCGTTTTCCTTAATCCTGATTCAAATATCGCACAAACCGATTTTTAAACTGGTCCATATATCGTCGTCCGATGGTCAGGTCCGTGCCGTCCGTCAGATACAGTGTCCGGCCGTTGACCTGGCGGATGGAGGATAGATCCACCAGAAAGCTATTGTGGCAGCGGCAGAACCGATCCCCCGGCAGCGTTTGCTCGGCCTGGCTCAAAGAAATGGGTAAAAACTGTTCTCCCCGGACCGTATGGAGCACGCAGCCGTGATTCCGGCTTTCGGCGTAGAGAATGTCCCCGATGGGCAGCACCAGTGTTCGGCCCCCTGCGCAAAAGGTGACGCTGTGGGGGCGGTGATGGAGCCGCAGGTCCGTTTCTATGGCCCTGCGCAGCGCCTCCGGCTCCACGGGCTTTAGCAAATACTGGATGGGACGGACGCTGTAGCCGTCCCTTAAAAACTCTGTGGAGCCGGTGATAAACAGGATGCTAGTCTCATCCTCCCGGGCCCGAAGCTCCCGGGCCAGCTCCATGCCGTTTTTGCCCCCCATGAGAATATCCAGGCACAGCAGAGAGAAGGTCTCCCCCGAGGCCAACGCGGCCTCCAACTCCTCGGCGGAAGAAAAGGCCGTGACCCTGTGGCTCACCTGCATTTCCCCAAGGACGACCTCGCATTGGCCGCACAGCTCCCGCCGCAAAACCGCCTCGTCTTCACAAACCGCTACATGATACACTTCTTTCCGCCTCTTTTCCTTAATACACCCCATTATATCCAAATAATGGAGCTTTTTCAACGTCCTTTTCCTATAAAAGAGCAAATTTGTTAAAATGACGAAAAGACATCATTCCCAAAATCGTGTATACTGAGGTTACCACACGCCCAACAACACGACAAAGGAATGATGTCTATGGAACTTGTTCTCAAAACGAATTTACCTTGCCTGTTCCAGCCCGGAAGGAACCGTGCTCAGGTCGTAGTCCCGGTTCATAATGATTGGGCTGCTGCTTATTATATCATTGTATTCTGCGAACTCATTCCTCGAACAGATACAGAAGATATCCGTAGCCCTCGGCTTCCATTTTTTCATAGGGGACGAAGCGGAGGGAGGCGCTGTTGATGCAGTAGCGCACGCCATTGGGGGACTCCGGATCGCCGGTGAACACATGACCAAGGTGAGAATCTCCGGCACGGCTTCTGACCTCTGTACGGCGCATCCCGTGGCTCAGATCCTCTTTTTCCACTACAGCAGGGCCCTCGATGGGCTTTGTGAAAGCCGGCCAGCCGCAGCCGCTCTCGTACTTATCCGTGGAGGAAAAGAGCGGCTCACCGGTGACGACATCCACATAGATGCCCTTTTCAAACTTATCCCAGAACTCGCCT
>USQL01000093.1 GCA_900556935.1 uncultured Eubacteriales bacterium
TCCTGTGCGCCCTTGGTTTTCTGAATGTTATGCCATTTGGAATGTCCGGACATATTGTAATCTTCCCTTTCTGGAATGTTTTCAAAAAATGTTCATGCTATTATAGCGCTGTTTTCCGGAAAAATCAACGGGTAATCAGAAGAATTTCATGCAGTCAGCGTGATTTTTGGAGATTTGCACCGCCAAATCCGGAAATTGCCCCCGGATTTTTTCCGTCAGATAGGTACACACCGGGTTTTCCGTGTAAAAATGCCCGGCATCAATCAGATTCAGCCCCAGGTCCTGAGCGTCCCAGAAGCCATTGTACTTGACGTCCGAGGTCACAAAGGTGTCGCACCCGGCGGCAGCGACTTCGGCAAGAAAGTCTGCGCAGGCCCCGCCGCCTACGGCAATCCTGCGGCAGGGCTTCCCGGCGCTGACATATCGGAGCCCCGGGCAGCCCAGTCCGGATTTTACGGCTTCCAGAAACTGTGCCAGGGGCTGTTCCGGGACAAGGCCCTGGCGCAGCAGCTGCTCGCTGCCAAAGACTGTGGGATTCTCCAGGCCCAGCGCCCGGGCCAGACAGTCGTTGACACCCCCGGGGGCGATGTCCAGGTTGGTGTGGCAGCTATAGAGGCCAATGTTGTTCTGAATCAGGATGGCCGCTGCCCTACCGACGGCGCTTTCGTCCGTCAGAGACTGAATGGGGTTGAAGAACAGCGGGTGGTGGGTGATCACCAGCTCGGCCCCCATGTCCACGGCTTCCCGGCATACGTCCTCAAAGGGGTCTAGCGCCACCAGAATTTTCCGGACAGGCGCATTCCGGGAGCCCACCTGCAGGCCGCTGTTGTCCCAGTCCAGAGCCAGAGCGGCGGGGGACAGGGTGTCCAGATAGTCGAAAATTTCAGAGGAAAGGGTCATAGGGATACCTCCAGCAGTTCTTGATAAGCGTCCTTTTCCCATGGGGAAAGCTCCGGCTGATTGCGCACGGAAAGAGCCAGGTGGTCCCTCACCCGGCGGATATAATCCGGCAGCAGCGGGTCATTGGCCTGCCGCAGAGCAGGGGAGACGTAGCATTCCCCGGGGGTTAAGAAAACGCCGGGGGACCACACAGCCTCCATTACGGTATAGAGAAAACGCCCATCCTTTAAAACCTGCTCCCGAGGGATGAACCAGCCGGTCTCGCTTAAAAATTTCCGCAGCGCGGGCGTTTTGGACTGGCACTGCAAAATGAGCTTGTACTGTTCCCCTTGCAGCCAGGGGGCGGCCTCCAGAATGGAGATCATCACGTCTGCCCCCATTCCCGCGCAGACCAAGGTATCGAAGTCTCTGGGAACGCTTTTTACACCGTCGGAGAGAAAGTAGGCAATTTTTTCGGAGACGCCATATTTTTCGCCGTTTTTTCTGGCACTGTCCAGGGGGGCGGGACGAATGTCCGAGGCGTACACCTGGGAGGCAAGCCCTGTTTGCACAAGATGAATGGCAAGATAGCCGTGGTCGCAGCCCACATCCGCCACCCGTGCGCCGGGGGCAATATAGTCGCAAAGGCTCAGCAGCCGCTGAGAGATCGGCAGTTTCATGGTTTCCTCCCAAAAAAGAGGGGAGCCGATTCGGCTCCCCTCGGCGATTCGTAGGTTTCGGATCAGTTCTGGCCTACATTGTTGGCTTCGTAGGCTTCCAGGAACTGGTTCAGCTGGGCCAGGAAGGGCTCGCAGTCCACGCCGTGGACCATGCAGGCCTCTTCAACGGTCTCGCCCCGGGAAGAGGGGCAGCCCAGGCAGTGCATGCCGATGGCGAAGAACAGGGGAGCGGCCTGAGGGGCTACGTCCAGAATATCGCCGATGATGGTTTCTTTTTCAATTTTAACAGCCATGATAATGACCTCCTGTAATCTGTGTGTACCCTATTATAACCGCCTGTACGACAAATTACAAGAGTTTTTTTATGGGGGCTCATTCCGGGGGAAAAGAAACAAAATCCGGGGAAAGCCGGGGGCAAAATTGGAAAAGGTTGACTTTCCCTGGGAAAACGGGTATAATACAAAAGATATAATAGGATAAGTATGGCAGGTAATTGATTATGGCTAAAAAACAACAAGAATTCTACGGAAATTCCAGTATCTCCATGCTGAAGGGCGAGGACCGGGTCCGGAAGCGCCCCGCGGTTATTTTCGGATCCGATGACCTGGAAGGCTGCAAGCACGCGGTTTTTGAAATTCTCTCCAACGCCATCGACGAGGCCAGAGAGGGCTACGGCGATACCATCATCGTCACCCGCTATCAGGATTTGAGCGTGGAGGTAGAGGACTTCGGCCGGGGCTGCCCGGTGGATTATAATGAGAAGGAAAAGCGCTATAACTGGGAGCTGGTGTTTTGCGAAATGTACGCCGGCGGTAAATACGGCGAGAACGGCGAAAACTACGAGTATTCCCTGGGCCTGAATGGCCTAGGCTCCTGCGCCACCCAGTATGCCTCCGAATTTTTCGATGCCACCATCCGCAGAGACGGCTATCGGTACGACCTGCATTTTGAGAAGGGCCGGAACATCGGCGGGCTGAAAAAGGAGCCCACGGACCGGAAAAAAACCGGCTCCACCTTCCATTGGCGGCCGGACAAGGAGGTTTTTACGGAGATTGACATCCCTGTAGAATACTTCCGGGATGTTCTGCGCCGCCAGGCGGTGGTCAACAAGGGCATCACCTTCCGGTTCCGCAACCAGGTGGGCGGCAAATTTGAAACGGAGGAGTTCTGCTATACCGACGGCATCCGGCAGTACGTCGAGGAGCTGGTGGGGGACAATGCCTTTACCATGCCTATCTACTGGGAGACAGAGCGCCGGGGCAGGGACGCGGAAAACCGTCCGGAGATGAAGCTGAAAATTACGGCTTCCTTCTGCTTCAGCAAGCAGGTAGCGCATATTGAGTTCTATCACAATTCCTCCTGGCTGGAATACGGCGGCAGCCCGGACAAGGCGGTCCGCAGCGGCTTTACCGCGGCCTTTGATAAATACCTGAAGGACAACAACAAATATACCAAAAGCGAAAGTAAAATCATCTTCCAGGACATCCAGGACAGTCTGGTCCTGGTGACCAACTGCTTTTCCACCATCGGCTGCTTTGAGAACCAGACTAAGAAATCCGTGAACTCCAAGTTTACCCAGGAGGCCATGACTGCCTTCTTCAAAGAGCAGCTGCAGGTATGGTTTATTGAGAACAAGCAGGAGGCCGATCGGGCGGCGGACCAGATCCTTGTGAACAAACGGGCCCGGGAATCCGCGGAAAAAACCAAATCCAACGTAAAAAAGAAGCTTTCCGGCAATGTGGATATTTCCAACCGGGTCCAGAAGTTTGTGGACTGCCGCAGCCGGGATGCCTCCGTCCGGGAGCTTTACATCGTGGAGGGCGATTCCGCCTTGGGCTCCGTCAAAATGGGCCGGGACGCGGAATTCCAGGGCATTATGCCCGTTCGCGGCAAAATCCTCAACTGCCTGAAGGCGGATTACACCAAGATTTTTGCCTCGCCCATTATTACGGACCTCATCAAGGTCCTGGGCTGCGGTGTCGAGGTCCAGGGGAAGCGGGCCAAGGAGCTGTCGAGTTTCGATATCTCCTCCCTTCGGTGGAACAAGGTGGTCATCTGCACCGATGCGGATGTGGACGGCTTCCAGATTCGCACCCTGATTCTCACCATGCTCTACAGGCTCTGCCCCACGCTGATTCGGGATGGCTATGTCTATATCGCGGAGTCCCCCCTGTTTGAAATCACCTGCAAGGACAAAACCTGGTTTGCCTATAACGAGCAGGAGAAGGTGAAGATTCTCAAAGACCTGGAGGGGAAGAAGGTTACCATCCAGCGCTCCAAGGGCCTTGGTGAAAACGACCCCGCCATGATGTGGATGACCACCATGAACCCGGAAACCCGGAGGCTTATCAAGGTCATGCCGGAGGACGCGGAGCGGACGGCCCACTATTTCAATGTTCTGCTGGGAGACGGCCTGGCGGAGCGGAAGAATTTTATTGCGGAAAACGGTTCCAGATATCTGGAGCTGGCGGATATTTCCTGATAGGAGTCCAATATGGCAAAGAAGAAACCTGAAAAAGAAGAAAAGAAAGTAAATCTGGACGGTGTGGTGGGCCTGGTGGGCTCTACCACGGAGCAGGCGGTTTCCGAGACGCTGGAAGTCAACTACATGCCCTACGCCATGTCGGTCATTGTCTCCCGGGCCATTCCGGAGATTGACGGCTTCAAACCCTCTCACAGAAAGCTTTTGTACACCATGTATAAGATGGGCCTGCTTAGCGGCGGGCGGACCAAATCGGCCAACATCGTCGGCCAGACCATGCGCTTAAACCCCCATGGCGACGCGGCTATTTACGAGACCATGGTCCGTCTGGCCCGGGGCAACGAGACGCTTTTGCACCCCTTTGTGGATTCCAAGGGCAACTTCGGCAAGGTCTACTCCCGGGATATGGCCTATGCCGCCTCCCGATACACCGAGGCGAAGCTGGACCCCATCTGTGCCGAGCTGTTCCGGGACATCGATTCCGACACCGTGGACATGGTGGATAACTACGATGCCACCATGAAGGAGCCCAGCCTGCTTCCCACAACCTTCCCCAATGTGCTGGTTTCGGCCAACCAGGGCATTGCCGTCGGCATGGCCAGCAATATTTGCTCGTTTAACCTGAAAGAGGTCTGCGATACCACCATCGCCCTGATGAAGAACCCGGACCACGACATTCTGGAAACCCTGCCCGGCCCGGATTTCTCCACCGGCGCGCAGCTTCTGTATGACGAAAATACCACCCGGGAAATCTATTCCACCGGCCGGGGAAGCTTCCGCCTGCGCGCCAAGTGGCGCTATGTCAAGGAAAACAACCTGATTGAAATCACCGAGATTCCCTACAGCACCGCTACGGAGGTCATTATGGACAAGGTGGCGGAGCTGATCAAGGCTGGAAAAATCCGGGAAATCTCCGATATGCGGGATGAGACGGACCTGGGCGGCCTGAAGCTGACCATCGATTTGAAGCGCGGTGTGGACCCGGAAAAGCTGATGCAGAAGCTCTTCCGCATGACCCCCCTGCAGGACAGCTTTGCCTGCAACTTCAATATCCTCATTGCGGGAATGCCCCGGGTGATGGGCATCGGGGAAATCCTCAGCGAGTGGACCGCCTGGCGGATGGACTGCGTCAAGCGTCGGCTCTACTTCCAGATTCAGAAAAAGCAGGAGCGTCTGCACCTGCTCAAAGGCCTGGAGCGGATCTTACTGGATATCGACAAGGCCATTTCCATCATCCGGGAGACGGAGCTGGAAAACGAGGTCGTGCCCAATCTGATGATTGGCTTCGGCATCGACGAAATCCAGGCCAATTACGTGGCGGAAATCAAGCTGCGCAATATCAATAAGGAATACATTCTCCGGCAGACCAAGGCGACAAGCCAGTTGGAGCAGGAGATTCAGGAGCTGCAGGATACTCTCAACAGCCAGCGGAAGCTGAAAAACGTGATTATCAAGGAGCTGCAGCAGGTATCCGAAAAGTACGGCCAGCCCCGGAAGACGGAAATCCTCTACAATGTGGAGGAAGCCGAGCCGGAGAAGGAGGAGGACACGGTGCCGGATTATCCCGTGACCGTATTCGTCTCCAGGAAGGGGTATCTGAAAAAGATCACTGCCCAGTCTCTGCGCATGAGCGGAGAGCAGAAGTTCAAGGAGGGTGACAGCCTGGCCTATTCCCAGGAGAGTACCAACCGGGCAGAACTGCTGGTATTTACCGACAAATTCCAGTGCTACAAAACAAGACTCAGCGACTTTGAGGACGGAAAGGCATCGCTTTTGGGCGATTATCTGCCCCAGAAACTGGGAATGGATGCGGGGGAGAACATCCTGCAGGTGATTTTCCCGGGAGACGGCAAGGGCTTTATGCTGTTCTTCTTCGAAAACGGCAAGGCCGCCAAGGTGCCCCTTTCCGCCTACGAGACGAAGACCAACCGGAAAAAGCTGACAGGCGCTTTCTCGGACAAGTGCCCGGTGGTGAAAATTCTCTCTCTGCCCGGGGACGAGCAGATTGCCCTGTATTCCTCCGATGGCCGGGCCATGATTTTCTCCACGGCGGATTTGCTTCCGAAGACCACCCGCAATACCATCGGTGTGGCGGTGATGAGCCTGAAGAAAAAAGCGGTGCTGCAAAATGCACTGCGCTTGGAGGATAGCGGCATAGAAAATCAGTCCCGCTACCGCATGAAGACCATTCCGGCGGCCGGCGCTATTCTGCGCCCGGAGGACAGTCAGGAAAAACAGGCGGCTTTTGAGATTTAAAAGCGTTTTACGCAATGAGGAGGGCCTATGAAAGAGCTTTGGCGAAAAGTGAGCTGGATTCCCTATACCCTGATAGGAAGCGGAGTGTTTGCCCTGGGATTTTCTCTGTTTCTGGTGCCCAATGAAATCAATACGGGCGGTGTCTCCGGCCTTGCGATGGTGCTCAGGGAGCTTTTGGGCTTTGGAAGCGTCGGCGTGCTCACCATGCTCATCAATATTCCGCTGTTCCTTCTGGGAGGGGCGAAAATCGGCAAGCGCTTTTTTGCCGGGTCACTTTTGGGCATGACGGTAAGCTCCGCGCTGATTGATGTGTTTGCCCTGCTTCCGGTCCCATCCACAGAGCCTATGATTGGTGCCCTTTATGGCGGCGTGCTCTGCGGGGCCGGGCTGGGGCTGGTGTTTATGGCTGGGGCCTCCACCGGCGGCTCAGACATTCTGGTGCGGCTTTTGAAGAAAAAATACCGCAATGTCCCCATTGGCCGCATTTCCATCGTGTTTGATACGATGGTTGTCCTGCTGACGGGCCTCGTTTTCCATGACATCAGCAAGGCGCTTTACAGTGGCATTGTGGTCTTCCTCTGCGGGCAGGTTATCGATGCGGTGGTCTATCGGTTTGACTATTCCAGGGTGGCGCTGATTATTTCCAAGGAGCATGAGGCCATTGTCAAGGCCATCGACAAGAAGTTGGAGCGGGGTGCTACCTATTTGCACGGCGCGGGCTCCTATACGGGGCAGAATATGGAAGTCATTCTGACCGTGGTCCGCATGGGCCAGCTGGCAGAGCTCAAGGAGCTGGTTATGGATATTGACCCTGCCGCCTTTGTCATTGTCCAGGAGGCCCACCAGGTGCTGGGGGACGGATTTACCGATTATTCCCCGGATTCCCTGTAAAGGAGAGAGAAATGAAGCTTTTTCGCTTGTGTCCGCTGCTGCTGGCGATGGTGCTGCTGGCTGGGTGCAGCCTGTTTGACGGACAGTACATCCGGGTCACGCCCCATGAAATGCAGTCCTCCAAAAGCCAGGAGGAGGCCCAGACGGTGGATAACTATACGGACCTGCGCCAGGCCCTGGTGGACATGGTGGCGGCGGGACGGGAGAATATGGTGCTCTATGTCCAGGATTACCGGGAATCCGCCCTTCCGGACAATATGGAGGGGGCCAAGACCTATCTGTGCGGCTACGACCCTGTGGGCTCCTACGCCGTGGAAGACCTGACCTACGAAATCGGTGCCAAGGGTGGTATGACCGCGGTGGCCGTGGCGGTAACCTACCGGCACAGCCAGTCGGATATCCGAAGCATCACCCACCTGGACGGTATGGGCACGCTGGAGGAGACGGTTTTAAAGTCCCTGGAGGATATCGATTTTCGCAAGGTGATTCTGGTTCCCAATTATATCCCTACGGATTTCAGCCAGATGGTGCAGAGCCTTTCCCAATCCTACCCCCAGACCGTGATGGAATGCCCTCAGGTGACGGCGGATGTATACGGCAAGGGCACCACCCGCCTGGTGGAGCTCACCTTTACCTATGAAAACGGAAGAGATGCCTTGAAGCAGATGCGCGGTCAGGTTGGCAATGTGTTCAATGCCGCGGCCCTGTATGTCAGCGGCGAGGGCTCGGACCTGCAGAAATACAGCCAGCTCTATTCCTTCCTGATGGACCGGTTTACCTACACCATGGATTCCTCCATTACGCCGGCCTACAGTCTCCTGCGCCACGGGGTGGGGGACAGCAGGGCCTTTGCCAATGTATACGGGGCTATGTGCCGCAGTGCGGGCCTGGAGTGCATGACCGTTACCGGCACCCGAAACGGAGAGCCATGGACCTGGAACATGATTTGCGACACCGGAAGGTACTATCATCTGGACCTGACCCGCTGTAAGGAGGATACCGGCTTCTGCGAGCGGACCGACGACAGCATGACAGGCTATGTGTGGGACTATTCCGCCTTTCCCAAGAGCGTGGGAGAAATCGTCAAGGAGCCGTAAAAAACACTTGACATTCTGGGAAAATCTGCTATAATACAGAAGTTCCCTGCGGGTGTAGCTCATCCGGTAGAGCGCCACCTTGCCAAGGTGGAGGTAGCGAGT
>USQL01000094.1 GCA_900556935.1 uncultured Eubacteriales bacterium
CAACCGGGGGGCTGCCACACCAGTGACATCGGTCACTGGTTCGCAGCGACATGCTTTTCTAACAGCCCCGCATTTTTTCGGTGGAAAAAGATAGCTTTTGACAATTTGCCCCAGGGTCTGTATAATGGTGCTACATGACGAGAAATTCGAGGGAAAGACCATGATTGCAGACGGAATTACGGTATCGGAAACGGATATGCGCAAGCTCCTGGGGGCGGCCAGCCCGGAGGCGGCGCTGCTGTACTTATATGTCCAGAGCGGCAATGACCCGGCGGAGGCGGAGCAGGAGCTCTCGTTGAGTACCTCCCGGGTGTCCTGCGCCGCGGCGACTCTGCGGCAGCTGGGGCTGTGGCCGGAGGAGCGGCCCATTCGGGTGGCCCCGGGGGAGAGGCCGGACTATACGGAACGGGACGTGCTGACCGCCGTGGATTCGGACAATTCCTTCCGGGCCCTCTACGGGGAGGTCCAGCGGCTGCTGGGAAGGAGCCTCAATACGGAAGAGCTGAAGATTCTATTGGGCTTTGTGCGCTACCTCAATATGCCCGCGGAGGTCATTCAGATGCTGGTGTGCTACTGCAAGGACCGTGCCCGCCGCCGGGGAAGCTCCCGGAATCCCAGCCTGCGGACCATCGAGAAGGAGGCCTACGCCTGGGCGGAGCGGGGCATCGACAGCATCGAGGAGGCCTCGGCCTTTATCCAGGCCCAGAATGTCCGGGCCTCCCGGCTCTCCCAGCTCATGGGCGCACTGCAGATTCATGGCAGAAACCTGACCCCGGCGGAGGAAAAATATGCCCAGAGCTGGCTGGAGATGGGCTTTGACAACGAGTCCATTTCCATGGCCTATGAGCGAACCTGCCTGAACACCGGCGGGCTCAACTGGGCCTATATGAATAAAATTTTGCAGCGCTGGCACAGCCAGGGGCTGCATACGGCCCAGGCGGTGCAGAACGGGGACAAGAAGGGTGAGCCCCGCACCGAGCGCCGTCCGCTGGACGCGGACGAGGCGGCGGCCATCAGAAAAATGTTTCAGGAGGGATAAGCCATGGGATACAGCGCGGAGGTGGTGCGCCGGGCCCGGGCCCGCTTGGCGGAGGCCAAGGAGGACCGGGAGTCCGAAAACCGGCAGCATCTGGCAAGGGCCTATGAACAGGTACCGAGATTGCGGGAGATTGACCGGCAGCTTCGTATGACCATGGCCCACGCGGCCCGGGCCGCCTTTCAGGCGGGCTCCGACGGCCAGAAGGAGCTGGCCAAGGCCCGGGAGGAAAACCTGGCCCTGCAGCGGGAGCGGGAAGCGCTGTGCAGGCAGAATTTTGAAGAGGGGTACTTGGATGATTCCCCCATCTGCGACAAGTGCGGCGGCAGCGGCTATATTGGCTCCAATATGTGCGAGTGCCTGCGGGAGCTTTGCCGCCAGGAGCAGAAAAAGGAGGTCTCCATCCTCTCCGGCAGCCGGGACAGCTTTGCGCACTTCCGGCTGGACTACTACCCGGACCGGGTGGACCCCAACTACGGGGTCAGCCCTCGGAGTATTATGGAGAAAAACCTGAGAGACTGCAAAAATTACGCCGTTTTCTTTTCGGATAAGTCGGAAAATCTGCTTTTGTCCGGCAATCCGGGCCTGGGGAAGACCTTCCTGTCCGCCTGCATCGCAAGAACCGTGGCGGACCGGGGCTATTCCGTTGCCTATGAGACGGCAGGGCACCTGTTTACCAAGATGGAGCGGGCAAAGTTTGGAAACGATGAACAGGCCCGCCAGGAGACGGAGGGGTATACCCAGTGCGACCTGCTGATTCTGGACGACCTGGGCACGGAGATGCCCGGACAGTTCACCAATGTGGCGCTCTACAGTCTGATTAACGACAGGCTATTGTTGGGGAAGCCCACCATTATCTCCACCAACCTGACCACGGAGGACATCGGCAAGCGCTATACCCCCCAGATTGCCTCCCGGCTGCGGGGCAGCTACAGAAGGGTGCCCTTTGTGGGGGATGACATTCGTATGCTCAAAAACGGAGGGTTGGTATGAACGCCGGAATTTTGTTTGACCTGGACGGAACCCTGCTGGACACCCTGAGGGACCTTTGCGACAGCACCAACGCGGCCCTGGCGCAGTTTGGCTATCCGGCCAGAACCCTTGCCGAAGTGCGGCGATTTGTGGGCAACGGGGCTGCCAACCTGATTGCCCAGGCGGTGCCGGAGCATAAGGACCCGGCCCCGGTTTTGGCGGCCTTTCAGGCCTATTATCCCGGCCACTGCCAGGTGAAAACCGGCCCCTATGCCGGAATTCCGGAGGCGCTGGCGGAGTTGTCGAAAAAATACCCGGTGGCCATTGTGTCCAATAAGCCGGATGCGGCGGTGAAGCCCCTGTGCAATCACTATTTCCCGGGGATTTTCGCTTTGGGGGAGACCCAGGGCTGCCCCAGAAAGCCGGCCCCGGACATGGTCTACAAGGCCATGGCGGCCATCGGCGCGGACCGATGCGTGTATGTCGGGGACAGCGAGGTGGACGTGCGCACGGCAAAAAACGCGGGGGTGCCCTGCCTCAGCGTTCTCTGGGGCTTACGGGACCGGGCGGAAATCGGCGGCAGCCGGTACTGCCAGACGGTTTCCCAACTGGTGCCTATGCTGGAAGAAATGCTAGAGGAGCTTGCGGATGGCAAATGAGTTTTACGCCCTGCTGGGCAGAATGCGCTACATCACTCGCTGGGGGCTGATGCGTAACAGCTTTTCGGAAAACATCCAGGAGCACAGCCATCAGGTGGCGGTGCTGGCCCACGCCCTGGCCCTCATCCGGCGGGAGATTCTGCTCCTTCCCGGCCCGGACCCGGAGAAATGCGCCACAGCCGCCCTTTACCACGACGCTTCCGAAATCCTCACGGGGGATATGCCGACCCCCATCAAGTACTATAACCCCGATATCCGCAATGCCTATAAGGCCGTGGAGCAGGTAGCGGGGGAGAAGCTTTTGGGAATGCTCCCCCCGGAGCTGCGAGAAAGCTACGAGCGCTATGTGCTGGAAGACGACGAGGAGCTCAATCCCATCGTCAAGGCGGCGGACAAGCTGGCGGCCCATATCAAGTGCTTAGAGGAACTGAAGGCCGGAAACACGGAGTTTTCCACAGCTTCTACACAAACACTGGCGGCGCTGCAAAAAACCAATCGGGAGGAAGTGACCTGGTTTCTGGAAAACTGCCTGGAGCCCTTCACCCGCAACCTGGATCAGCTGTAAAAGCCTTGACAAAGGCGGGGGATGTGTGGTATGATTCTCCTTAGGAATCAAAGACCGTTTCCACGCCGCCATGGTGGAACTGGTAGACACAAGGGACTTAAAATCCCTCGGCCCAAAAACCGTACGGGTTCGATTCCCGTTGGCGGCACCATTTTTTCAGCGGACACTCGGAGATGAAATGCTCTGAGTGTCCTTTTTTTGCTCTAAAATGCCAATAATTGCATTGGCAGAATTGATTTTGGAATTCTCGTCCAGGTGCGAGTAAATATTGGAGGCATTTTGGCTTAACTTAGTGACATTGGGTTCGCAATGACATTTCTCCTGTTTGGGCACTTCGTCTTTTTGAGACAGCCCTGAAAAACGGTCTCATACTTTGGTAGGATTTTCTTTTTTCCAAAACTGTGCTATGATAGGGTCAGACTGTAAAAAAGCCCCTCCGGCTTTGGGAAAGGAATTGCGGCTATGACAAAAAAGATGGTCATAAAACCGGCAATCAGCCAGAAATTTCAGGAATTTCTAAAGAATGAACGGATATTGTTCTTCAGCGCCCCCTGCGGCTTCGGCAAGACCGCTGTGGCCCAGGCCCTGCTGGAGGGAAGGCGGGTTTGGAAGCTGGAGGGCGAGTCGGCCCGGGGAGCGGACCTGGAGACCAAGAAGGACTGGGACATTCTGCTGATGGAGGATTTCCAGCTCTTTCAGGAAGAGGAGGACCAGCAGGCCCTCTGCGACCTGATCCGCCAGACGCCGGAGAAGCGCTTTGTGCTGCTGTCCCGGGGGAGCCCGCCCGGCTGCCTCATGGCCTTCCAGTATACGGGGCTTATGACGGTGATCGGGCCCAAGGACCTGCTCTTCGACCGGGAGGATATTCGGCAGCTGTTCAACGCCAGCGGCCTGCCGGTCACCGACGGAGAGATCGCCGGGATTCTGAAGGAGTCCATCGGCTATCCTCTGGGGGTGGCCATCACGGCCCAGAATATGTCCTCCGGGGCCCGGTTTAGCCAGGAGATTGTGGGCCGGTCCTACCAGGAGGTCTACCGCTACTTTGAGACGGCGATTTATCAGCGGCTGGACCTGCCCTACCGGCGGTTCCTGCTGGAGCTGTCCCCCTTTGAGAGCTTTAACCTGGAAATGGCCCGGATGGTCTCCGGCAATGCCCACGCCGGGGAGATGCTGGACTGGCTCCAGCGCAATACCACCATGCTGCTCTACGACGGTTTCCGGCAGTACCGCTTCTGGCCCCAGTTCCGGGAGTTTCTCCTGTGGGAGATGGACCATAGCTACTTGCCGGAAAAGCGGAGGGCCCTCTTCAACCGGGGCGGACTGTATTTCGAGCTGAAAGAGGACTACTCCCACGCTCTGGACTGCTACACAAAGGGCGGGGACCATGCCAAGGTTTCGGAAATCCTCATCCGCAACGCGGAGCTCCATCCGGGCATGGGCCACTACAGCCAAATGGAAAAATACTATCGGAGCCTGCCGGAGTCCGAGATCCGGGCCTCTCCGTCCCTGATGCAGGGCATGAGCATGCTGTGCGCCCTGAGCATGGACTATGCCGGCTCCGAGGGCTGGTACAAGAAATTAAAGGACTTCGCCCGGCAGTGCGACCCCCACGACGCGGCGGGGAAGCAGGCCCGGAGCCGCCTGGCCTGGCTGGATATCTCCCTGCCCCAGCGGAAGGTGGACAACCTGACGGAGACCATCCCGGCGGTGTTCCGGCTGATGACCAGCAAGGAGGTCAATCTGCCCCCCTTCTCCGTTACCAGCGCCCTGCCCAGCATTATGAACGGCGGCAAGGATTTCTCCCCCTGGAGCAAGCGGGACGACCTGCTCTATAAGACCATCCGCATTCCTGTGGAAGCGATCCTGGGGAAGGACGGGGTCTGCCTGGGGGACTGCGCCATTGCCGAGAGCAAATTTGAAAAAGGGGAGGACATCGGCGGCCGGATGCTTTCCCTGGTGTCCCGCATGAGCGAGATCCAGCAAAACGGCACCCCGGATATGGAGTTTGCCGCCACGGGGCTTCTGGCCCGGAACTATCTGGCCACCGGCCAGCCGGGGAATGCCCGCCGGGCACTGGAGTCCCTCCGGGCCAGATTTGTAGACCAGGGCCACAGCCGGTTTCTGCCCAATATGGATGCGGCCCTGTGCCGCATTGCCCTGCACACCGGGGATCTGGACAGTGCCGATGCCTGGTATCGGGAAAAGGCCCCCAGAGACCCCATGCACCTGAACGTGATGAAGCGCTACCAGTACCTGACCCAGGCCCAGGTAGAGCTGGCCGACGGGACCCCGGAGGCGGCGCTGCTGACCCTGGCCCCCCTGGGCCCCTACTGCGAAAACTGCTGCCGGTACATAGACGGCATCCATGTGGATGCGCTCACAGCCCTGGCCCTCTACCGGATGCGCCGGGAGGGCTGGCAGGAGAAGCTGACAAGGGCCATGACCACAGCGGCGGAATTCGGCTTTATCCGCAGCCTCAGCGTCTACGGCGCGGCCATTCTGCCCCTGCTGGCAGAGCTTCCCTGGACCGGGAACGACCGGTGGTACAAGCGGCTTCTGGCCGAGGTCCGGCTGCAAAACGCCAACGACCCCCTGTTCCTGCAGCCCCGGCTGGCGAAAAACGATGTACTGACCACCACGGAGAAGCAGATCCTGCGCCTGATCTGCGCGGACAAGAGTAACGCCGAGATTGCCCAGATGATGGACATCAAGCTGACCACGGTGAAGACCCACGTCAGCCATATTCTGGAAAAGCTGGACGTGAACAGACGCAGCGAGGCCAAAACCGCCGCCAGGCGGCTGAAGCTGATCCCGGAGGATGTGTAAGCCGCCGAATAACGGATGTCATTGCGAGCCGGTGGGAAAATAGAGGGTGTCATTGCGACGCTGGTTCGCAATGACATATTTCTAACGAACGTCAAGCAACAAGTATCCATCGTCAAAAAGTAGTCCCTATTTTCCGAAAAAAGGAGAATTGTGTATGAAAAGAAGATTATTCAGTTTGTTTCTGGCACTGACCCTGGTGGTGGGAATGCTCCCGGCTCCGGCCTTTGCCCAGGAGACAGAGCCGACCCAGGTTACGGAAGCCCCCACTGAGGCCCCGGCCACGGAAGCTCCCGCTACGGAAGCCCCGGCGGCGGAGCCTACCCCGGCCCCCACCGAGGCACTTGCCCCGGAGACCACGGTGGCTCCTGCCCCAACAGAGGCTCCCACTGAGGCCCCCGCAACGGAAGCTCCCGCTACGGAAGCCCCGGCGGTGGAGCCTACCCCGGCACCCACCGAGGCACCCGTACCGGAGACCACGGTGGCTCCTGCCTCGACAGAGGTTCCCGCTGAACCTGCGTCTACAGAGGACGAGGCCGTGACGGCGGTGCAGGCCATGATCGATGCCCTGCCCGACGTGGACCATATGTCCGAAGAATACATAGACGCTCTGGAAGAGGCTTACTCTGCCTATGAGACCCTGAGTGAATCCCAGCAGGCGCAGATCACCGACGTGGAGAAGCTGGAAGCCTTGTTCGGTTGGGTGAACAGCCAGGTGTCCACCCTGGCGGAGGATGTCAAGGAAATCTCCGGCGAGGTGAACTGGAACAACCAGACCTTCACCAAGCCCGTCAAGCTCATCGATGACACCACCCTGACCCTGGTGGGCGACAACAAGATCGAGTGCGATCAGCCCCTGGATCTGAATGGCTTCGACCTGACCATCAAGGGTACCGGTACCCTGGAGGTCGTCGGCGACGGCAGGAGCAAAGAGTATCAGTGCAACGGTGCCATCTTTGACAGCACCTACACGGGCCGTAAAGCCAGTGCCGGAACCCTGATCCTTGAGAGTGGTACCGTTAAGGCCAGCGGCGGCACGCATAACGCCATATCCCTTTATGCCGTGGATTTGAAGGGCGGCAGCCTGGAGGCCTACGGCGGCGTACGCTCCGGTCTTGCCTGTTCCTACCTGTACGCGCGCAGCGGCTCCATCTACGCCACCGGCGGTGAATACGGCATCTATGCGGCAGTCTTCAGGGGTGCGTGCAATCCCGGCAATCTGCCCATTCTGGCTTCCGACGAGAGAGACGCGCAGAAAGCGGAAATGGACGAGGGAAATCTCGGCGATATTCAGAATAACGCCAAGAAGAAGACTTACTACATGGGCGAAGTCACCGGCCCCCTGTTCTCGGTGAAGGCTCAGAAGGGCTACCTCTATGAGGGCGTTGCCGCCCAGAAGGCCACCTTTGACATTTCCGCCAGGAAGGTGGATATGACCACCCTGAACGCCCAGTGGGTGGGAGACCACACCGGCCTGACGGAGAGCCTCTCCGACGACGGCAAGACTTTGACGGTGACAGCGGATGCAACCGTGAAGAAGGGCACTTACAGCCTGACCGTTACTGTCACCGGCACGGACGGAACCCCGGTCTCCAAGACCGTCACCGTCACCGTTCTCGGTGGGCCCATCACCGTCACCACCCAGCCCAAGGATGCCTCCGCCAGCTGCAAGGGCGGGGATTTGGATTCCTGGCAGGGAGACGATAAGGTCTCGGTGACTGCCACCCTGGCCACCGGCCTGACCGACCCCATCACCTACCAGTGGAAGCTGGAGGGTGACACCGAGCTGGACGGCTTCAACCAGTCGACCATCTCTCTGAAGAATCTTTATTCGGATAAGAAGCTGACCCCGCAGACCGATAAGCCCTGGCTGTCCTCCGCCAAGGTCTACTGCACCCTGACCGTCGGCAGCTACAGCGTGAACACCGATCCCGTCACCCTGACGGTCAACACCTGCGACTATCAGCGCGTCGATCATGTCGACGG
>USQL01000095.1 GCA_900556935.1 uncultured Eubacteriales bacterium
GGCTTGAAGTCGTAGCGCTTCAGCGCCAGACGCTTCCACTTGGCCAGGGAATGCACCACCTGGCCCTGTGCGCCCACATCAGGGATATCGAAGGACACAGGGCGCTCCACGCCATTGAGGTTATCGTTCAGGCCGGAATTCTCGGTGACAAACAGGGGCGCGGATACACGCTTGAGATTCAGCGCACCGGAAAATTCTTCCTGAAACGTTGCCTTGATGTAGGCAATAGCGCGCTGGGTATCATAGGCGTCCAAAGTGGGCACATAATGGGTGGGAACGTAAACAGACATGAGATCGCCGCCTTCCGGTAAAATGTTTTTGTTTGCAGTTATTGCCATTGTATTCCGTTTTTGAAAAAAATCAAGAAGCAAATTTTTCAAAAAAGAAAAAAGGAAAAATAGAAAATTGCACTTGATTTTATGACGATTCCATGATAAACTTAATCGGTCTGAAATCAAGGTGTGTCCTCTGCCGCCGAATCTGCGGGTATGAACGCCTAATATTTAAGGAGGACAAAAAATGGATTTGGTTAAGGCTCTGAATAGCCAGTACATGAAGGAAGAGCTGCCCGAGGTTCGGGTGGGCGACACCGTTCGTGTGCACGTTCGCATCAAGGAAGGCGCTCGTGAGCGTATCCAGGTTTTCGAAGGCACCATCATTGCCCGGAAGCATGGCGGCATCGGCGAGACCATCACTGTCCGCCGCGTGTCCTACGGCGTAGGCTGCGAGAAGGTCTTCCCCCTGCATTCTCCCAACGTTGCGATGATCGAGACCGTCCGCAAGGGCCAGGTTCGCCGCGCGAAGCTGTACTACCTGCGTGACCGCTTCGGCAAGGCCGCAAAGGTCAAGGAGAAGGTATAACCTGCTTTTCATAAAAAGAGAGGGCTTGGCCCTCTTTTTTTATGCCCTGGAAGAATTTTCAAAAATTTCCCTTATTCTTATGGAAATGCCCCGAAGACTGTGGTACAATAAACCAAAAATCCCGGCCTGCGCCGGAATCGGGAGGAGAAAACATGCCCCGGATGAAAAAACAGGAAAAAAAAGAGCCGGAAAAAAAGCTGACCCCAGCCCAAAATCTGGTGCTGTATCTGCACGACCTGTTGTGGATGCTGGCGGTGATTATGGTTGCCTTTTTGGTGTTCTTCCGGATCATTGTGGTGTCCGGTCCCTCTATGAAGCAGACCCTGCTGGACGGGGACTATTTGCTTTTGATCAGCAACCTTTTCTATCATGACCCAAAGCAGGGGGATGTGGTGGTTGTCAGCAAGCGGAGCTACGACGACGGAAAGCCCATTGTAAAGCGGGTCATTGCCACCGAGGGCCAGATTGTGGACATGGATTTTGAAAACGGCATTGTCTATGTGGATGGTTTGCCGCTGGAGGAGGACTATGTCAATACCCCCACCAATCTGGACGAGGGCACGGTGTTCCCACAGATTGTGGAGGAGGGTTGCGTGTTTGTCATGGGGGACAACCGCAACAATTCCAAGGACAGCCGGAGCCCGGAGATTGGCCAGGTAGATACCCGGCAGATTCTGGGTAAGGTGGCGCTACTGCTGTTCCCCGGAACGGACCACGGCACCCAGGCCCGGGATACACAAAGAATCGGAACGGTGAAATAATATGGACAATATGAATATTCAGTGGTATCCGGGCCACATGACCAAAACCCGGAGACAGATTGAGGCGGATTTGAAGCAGGTGGACGCGGTTTGCGAAATCGTGGATGCCCGCATCCCGCTGTCCAGCCGGAATCCGGACATTGATGCCATCTGCGGCAGCAAACCCAGGATGATTGTTCTGAACCGGATGGACCTGGCGGACCCGGCGGCAACCAGCCGCTGGAAGGCCTATTTTGAGAAAAAGGGCATGGCGGTGATTGCCACCGACTGCAAGACAAAGCGGGGCATCTCCGGCTTCACCCCCGCGGCCCGGACGGCCTGCGCCGAGAAGCTGCAAAGGGATGCGGCTAAGGGCATGAACCGGCCTCTGCGGGTCATGGTGGTGGGAATCCCCAACGTGGGCAAATCCACTCTGATTAACCAGATATCCGGCCGAAAGGGTGCCAAGGCGGAGAACCGGCCCGGTGTGACCAGAGGCAAGCAGTGGGTAACGGTAGACGCTGGCCTGCAGCTGCTGGACACCCCGGGCATCCTGTGGCCCAAATTTGAGGACCCGGAGGTTGGCATGATGCTGGCCTTTACGGGTGCTGTCAAAGAAGGGGTTATTGATATTGAAGAGCTTGCGTGCAGGCTTTTGGAGCTGCTGCTGGAATACTATCCCCAGACGCTAAAGGACCGCTATAAGGTGGAAGCCCCCCAGGGCACCCCCGGCTATGAGCTGCTGGAAATGGCGGGAAAGAACCGGGGCTATCTGCTTGCCCGGGGTGAAATCCATACGGAGCGGATGGCAAAGGTACTGCTGGATGAATTCCGCGGCGGAAAACTGGGAAAATTTACGTTGGAGCAGCCGAAGGAGGAAAACCATGTCTGAAACCAATCTCTGGGCCATTGAGGATTCCCTTTCGGAATATGCGCTCATCTGCGGCGTGGACGAGGCAGGCCGGGGCCCCTTGGCGGGACCCGTCTGCGCGGCGGCGGTGATTCTTCCCAAAGACCTGGAAATCCCTGGGCTGAACGACAGCAAAAAGCTATCCGACAAGCGCCGTCGGGAGCTGTTTCCCATCATTCAGGAAAAGGCTCTGACCTACGGCATTGCGTTTGCGAGCCAGGAGGAGATTGACGAATTCAACATCCTCCAGGCAACTTTCCTGGCCATGCGCCGGGCCATGGACCAGTTGAACCCCAAACCGGAGCTTGCTCTCATTGACGGCAACCGAGAGACGGATTTCGGCATCCCCTGCAAAACAGTTATAAAAGGGGACAGCCTCAGCGCCAATATTGCGGCGGCCTCGGTGCTTGCGAAGGTAACACGGGACGATTATATGATAAAGGCGGCGGAAGCGTACCCCGGCTACGGCTTTGAAATCCACAAGGGCTATGGCACCAAGGCGCACTATGCGGCGCTGGAGCAGCTGGGCCCCTGTCCTATCCACCGCCGGACCTTCCTAAAGAAGCTCTATGGCTAACCTGTTGGGCCCCTGGGGGGAGGCCCTGGCGGCGGAATATCTGCGGCGGAAGGGCTACAGCATTGTGGCCGGCAACTACCGCTGCCGCTTTGGGGAGATTGACCTGATTGCGAGAGACCGCAAGACCCTGGTATTTGTGGAGGTCAAGCTTCGGAAAAACGCAAACTTCGCCCAGGCGCGGGAGTTTGTGGACTACCGGAAGCAGCAGCGCCTGCGGACCACGGCTTCCCTGTACTTATCCTGTCATCCAACAACCCTTCGGGCCAGATTCGATGTCATTGAAATCTATGCCCCCCAGGGCATGGAAACAAAAAATCCAGTTATCAATCATTTGGAGGATGCGTTTGAATGAACTTTCCGGTATTTGACCTGCACTGTGACACGGCTCTGCGGCTGCTGGGCGACGATGTGAATCAGGCAGGGAGCCTGAACGCCAACACGGGCCACATTGATTTGACCCGGGCTCAGGCGCTTCCCGGCTATTGCCAGTGCTTTGCCTGCTTTACCACGCCCTATATGGAGCAGACGGAGTGGTACGGCCTGTCACCGGTGGTGGTGTTTGAGCGGGAAATTGCCACCATCCAGCGGGAGGTGGACAAGAACAAGAAAAAAATCGGCCTGGTGTACAGCGCTGACGAGATTCGGGCCAATCAGGAGAAGGGAAAAATGTCAGCCCTTCTGACCATTGAGGGCCCCGCGGGCTTTGGCTTCGACCCGGAGCTGCTGGAAAGCGTGTTTGAGGCGGGCTTCCGCATCTCCACTTTGGGCTGGAATGAGCGCAATGTCTTAACCGGCTCCAATCAGACGGGGGAGGGCCTGACGGATTTGGGCCGTGACTATGTCCGCAGATGCCAGGAACTGGGCATCATTGTAGACGTGAGCCATATCAGTGATGCGGGCTTCTGGGATATTATGAAGGTCACCCAGGGCCCCATTGTCGCCTCTCACTCCAACAGCCGCGCCGTGTGCAATCATCCCCGGAACCTGACGGACGATATGTTCCGGGCCATCCGGGATACCGGCGGTGTGGCAGGCATCAACCAGTTTGCGGAGTTTTTGGGCGAAAAGCCCACACTGGACACCATCTGTGACCATATCTTCCATTTCCTGGAGTTGGACCCGGAGGGCACCCACATTGCCCTGGGCGGAGACCTGGACGGCTGCGACAAGCTTTCTGATGGCTTTGAGGGCATCCAGAGCTATGGCGCGCTGGCGGACCGCCTGCTGGAGCGGGGGCTTAGCGAGGACATGGTCAGAAATCTATATTGGAACAACGCGTTGGGAGTGATGGACGCTGCGGTACCGAACAACAAGAAACGCTGAAACCGATTTTGAGGAGCTACAGGCCTTCCGGGAGGACCGGAGTCCCGATGGCGGCCTGTATGTGCCGGAACGCGTTCCAAGACTTTCCGGGGAGGAGATTACCGCCCTGGGGAAGCTTCCGGAGAATACCGCTGCGGCAAAGATTCTGAGCCTCTTTTTAGGCGAGCGGATTAGCCCCTGGGACCTGGATTTTTCCGTGGGCCGCCGCTGGGTCCGGCAGAAGGAGCTGGATCGGAAAAACGTGCTCATTCAGTGCTGGCACAATCCGGAAGGGGAGACGGCCTATCTGACACGCTTTCTTTCCGAACGCCTGGGCCAGAAGTTGGGCTTCTGGGCCGGGGTTTGCGTGCGCATTGCGGCGGCGGGGACGATTCTTTCCCGAATGGCCCTGGATGGGGCGCTTACCTGGGAGGAGCCCGGGGAGTTTGCCGCCGTCTCCGGGGATTTTTCCGGCGTGCTGGCGGGGCTCTATCTGAAGGCCATGGGGTTCCCCGTGGGAAAGCTGATCTGCTGCTGCAATGAAAACAACAGCGTTTGGGAGCTGGTGCATCTGGGCCAGCTGCGGACGGACGGTGTCTGCCAGCAGACCCTCACCCCGGAGGCGGACACGGTGCTGCCCATGGGCCTGGAGCACCTTCTCTATTGCCTGGGCGGGGAGAAGGCCGCACTGGAATACGCGCGCTGCGCCTATATGGGCCAGTCCTATATTCCGGAGGCGGAGGTGCTCGCAAGGCTGCAAAAGCTCCTGTTTGTAGGGGTGGTCAGCCGGGAGAGGCTGGGCCTGACGCTGACAGGGGTCCTGAAAAACTATGACTGCCTTCTCTCACCCTACACGGCTATTGCCTACGCAAGTGCCCAGGATTACCGGGCCAAAAGCGGAGAAAACCGTCTGTGCGTCATGCTGTCGGAGCGAAATCCGGCGCTGGACTGCGGAAGCCTTGCCGCGCTTTTGGGCGTTCGCCAGAGCGCTGTAAAGGAATGGCTGAACACGGGGAGGTGAAAAAATGGCGCTGTACGCTATCGGAGATTTGCACCTGTGTCTGGGCGCGCCGAAGCCCATGGATGTTTTCGGCGGTGCCTGGGTGGGCTATATGGAAAAGCTCCGCCAGGGGATGTCCGTCATTGGGCCGGAGGACACCACGGTCCTCATGGGAGACCTGAGCTGGGCCCTGGACCTGGGCAGTGCCCGGGAGGACTTTGCCTGGATCCAGAATATCCCCGGGGAAAAAGTTATTCTAAAGGGAAACCACGATTATTGGTGGAGCACCCAGGCAAAATTTGAAAAATTCTGCCTGGAGAACGGCTTTTCCCGGATGCATCTTCTGAACAACAACTGTTTTTTCTATGAGGATATCGCCATCTGCGGCACCCGGGGGTGGTTTTTCGAGGAGGAGCGGTCGGGAGCCCATGACGAAAAGGTGTTCCGCCGGGAGCTTATGCGGCTGGAGGCCTCTTTAAAGGCGGCGGGGGAGAAGCAGAAGCTGGTATTTTTGCATTACCCGCCCCGCTACAAGGGCTATACCTGCGGGGAGATTCTGGAGCTGCTGGAAAAATACCAGGTCCGGCAGTGTTTTTACGGCCACCTGCACGGCGCAAGCCACCGTTTGGCCATGGAGGGGCTGTGGGACGGGGTAGAATACCGGCTTCTGTCGGCGGACTACCTGAATTTTAAGCCCTATAAGGTAAAAAATTGAAAAGTTTTTAAGAAAACTATGGACAAGGTCCACTTTATTTGATAGAATATATCGGCTATGTAAAAATATAAATAAAGGGTGCGGTTTCCAGCACCTATCAGGAGGTATATTTACATGAACGTAAAGAATGTAGAAAGAAACGGCAATCAGGCCACCATCGTGGTGGAAATCGACAAGGAACTGATGGAGACCGGTGTCAACAAGGCATACATGAAGGCCCGCAAGAGCATCATGATTCCCGGCTTCCGGAAGGGCAAGGCTCCCCGGAAGATGATCGAGGCCATGTACGGCGCGCACGTTTTCTATGAAGACGGCTTGGAAGAGATCTTCCCCGAAATCTACGATTTTGCCGTTGCCAAGCAGGAGGGCTTCAAGGCCATTGGCCGTCCCAACCTGACCGATATGCAGATTGCTGACGACAATACCGTTACCCTGACCATCACCACCGATGTCTATCCCGAGGTCACCCTGGGCCAGTACAAGGGCCTGGAGGTTGAGAAGGCTGAGCCCACCGTCACCGACGCGCAGGTTCAGGCAGAGCTGGACAGCATGGCTCAGAACGTGGCTTCCACCGAGAATGTGGACCGTGCCGCTGAGATGGGCGACACCGCCAACATCGACTTCGAGGGCTTCGACAACGGCGTTCCCTTCGACGGCGGCAAGGGCGAGAACTTCGACCTGAAGCTGGGCAGCCACTCCTTTGTTCCCGGCTTCGAGGAGCAGATTGTGGGCATGAACGTCGGCGAGGAGAAGGACATCGACATCACCTTCCCTGAGGACTACCACAAGGACCTGGCCGGCAAGGCGGTTGTGTTCCATGTCAAGCTGAACAAGCTGACCGTGACCATCGTTCCCGAGCAGGACGACGAGTTTGCCAAGGATGTTTCCGAGTTTGATACCCTGGAAGAGCTGAAGGCCGATATCCGTGCCAAGGCTCTGGAGAAGGCACAGAAGCAGATTGAGTCCACCTTCGAGAACGCCGCTGTTGAGAAGGCCGCGGAGAACACCACCGTGGATATGCCCAATGCTCTGGTTGAGAAGGAGCTGGACATCCAGATGGAGCGCTTCGGCTACCAGCTGCAGATGAGCGGCTACTCCATGGAGCAGTACGCCAAGATGATGGGCGGCGACGTGAACACCATGCGCAATGCCTTCCGGCCCACCGCTGAGAAGCAGGCAAAGATCTCCGTAACTCTGGAAAGAATAGCCGAGGTGGAGAACCTGACCGTGTCCGAGGAGGACATCGCCGAGGAGTTCGAGAGCATGGCCAAGCAGTACGAGATGGAAGTCGATAAGGTCAAGGAGCTGGTCCCCATGGACGAGCTGACCGAGTCCCTGAAGACCCGCAAGGCCGTGAAGCTGATTGTTGACAGCGCTGTGGCGGTTGCTCCCAAGGCAGAAGAGAAGACTGAGGAATAAGCCTTTTTCCAAATGGTTAGAATGTTTCACGGCACAATAACCCCGGCGGCGTGAAAATTTCCCGGATGGGAGGGAAGCGTGCTTCCTTCCCATTCGTGCGCAATCAAAGCCGCAACCTGAAAGGAGACATCACCATGAGTTTAGTACCCTATGTTGTTGAGCAGACCAGCCG
>USQL01000096.1 GCA_900556935.1 uncultured Eubacteriales bacterium
AGAAGGTCCCCGCCGCAGCGGGGGAATGTGGAGGGGACACCTGTAACAAGTGCCGAAGTCGGTTAGAAAATATAGCCAAAACATGGATTTTACAGCTTTCAACGCCTTTTTCAGCACAGCAATCCGGCAAGGTGTCCCCTCCACATCCGCCTGCGAGCACCTTCTCCAGCAGGAGAAGGCTGGGGCTTGCCCGTTAGGGTATACGTGCAACCAAGCGCTCTATTCCGTCGGTTTTCTGGCGGCTGGTAGCCGCCTCTACAGGGCTATGCGTTTGGTTGGTACGAATTCGCCCGGGCCTTATGTCCCGCAAGTCTGTACCGCCCTCATCAGTCTCGGCTGCGCCGAGCCAGCTTCCCCGGAGGGGAAGCTTTGCAACTTTTCGAAAAAATTAAAAAAATAAGGGCAGACAACCGCTGACAAATGTGATATACTAAGGTACTGATTGAAAATAGACTTTTTTCCATGACTTTAGGAGGGTTTTCCTTTGAAATATTTACGCGGATATCTTGTAGCCGGGATTTTCGGTGCCATCACCGCTGTTCTGATGGCCTACGGCAAGCGGTTTTCCACTTTGGTGGATATGATTTACCCCTACGTAACCAGAACAATGCAGACCATGCTCTCCCAATGGAGCGGACAGGTGAGCTTCTGCCTGTGGCAGGTGCTGGCGGTGGCCCTGGGGGTGCTGCTGCTGACGAGCATTGTATTGATGATTGTGTTAAAATGGAATCCCATCCAGTGGTTTGGCTGGGCTCTGGCCGTGGCCTCCTGCATCTACTGCCTGCATACCGCGGCCTATGGCCTCAACTACTACGCGGGCCCCATCGCTGAGGACCTGCGGCTGGACACCTCCCCCTATACCCTGGAGGAGCTGACGGAGGCCACGGAATACTACCGCAACCAGGCCAACACCCTGGCTACCCAGGTTCCCCGGGACAGCACCGGAGCCGTCAGCTACCGGACCTTTGAGGAGCTGGCCAAAATGGCCGGGGACGGCTTCCGGGTCCTGACCTATGAAAAACACTATCCCGTCTTCGCCGGTTCCACAGACCCTGTGAAAAAGCTGGGCTGGTCGGACCTGTATACCTCCATGGGCATTACGGGCTTTACCTTCGCCCTCACCGGCGAGGCGGGGGTCAACCCCCAGGCACCGGACGTAAGCCTGCCCTTTACCATGTGCCACGAGATGGCCCACCGGATGTGCATCGCCTATGAGCGGGATGCCAACTTCGCCGCGTTCCTGGCCGCCTCCAGCAATCCCGACACGCAGTTCCAGTATTCCGCCTACTTCATGGCCTACCGGTACTGCATAGCGGCCCTGAGCACCGTAGCCAGCCAGTCCGCCGTGGATGCCCGGGCCCGGGTAGAGGCCGGGGTGAACGACTATCTGCGCTACGATATGGTCCAGTATGACGCGTTCTACCAGACCCGGAAGAACGAAACCGCCACCAAGGTGGGCGACACCGTGAACAATACCTATTTGCAGACCAGCGGCGACAGCTCCGGCCTTGCCTCCTACGGGGAGGTATGTGACCTGCTGGTGAGCTGGCACATTCAGGAAATTCTGCTTCCCTCCATGGCCGTGGAGGAGGACCCCTTCGACCCCATGGACAAAACCCAGGTGGATCTGTCGGGCATTGTCAACGCGAAATAAGGAGCATCTATGGAAATCAATGAAGAGATGAAGTCTGCCCTTTCCCAGGGGCTTCCCGGATTTGCCCCGGCGCTTTCGGAGAAAGAAAAAAACACCCTCTGCGCCTTTGGGCAGGCGGTGATTGAACAGAACAGGGTGATGAACCTCACCGCCATCACGGAGCCCGCCCAGGTGGCGCGGCTCCATCTGCTGGACAGCCTGACGGTGACAAAATGCATGGATTTGTCCGGGAAAAAGCTGATTGACGTGGGCTGCGGCGCGGGCTTTCCCGGGGTGCCCCTGGCCATTTGCTGCCCGGATGCCGAAGTGACATTGCTGGACAGCCTGGGAAAGCGGGTCCACTGGCTGGAAACGCTGCTTCCCCAGCTGGGGGTTTCCGCCGAGTGCGTCACCGCCAGAGCGGAGGAGGCCGTAGCCCAGCGGCGGGAAAGCTACGACGTGGCCACCAGCCGGGCCGTGGCCAGGCTGAATATCCTTTTGGAGCTGCTGTCCCCTTATGTCAAGGTCGGCGGAGCCGTGGTGGCCCTGAAGGGTGCCGCCGCCCAGGAGGAGCTGGACGAGTGCCAGAACGCCATGAAAAAGCTGGGTCTGCGGCTGGAATCCGTCACCCATTTTGACGTAGAGGGCGCGGACCACGCGGTAATCGTCCTGCGGAAGCTCTCCCCCACCCCCAGCGCCTATCCCCGCCGGTATGCCAAAATCAAGCAAAGCCCCCTGTGAGGAGGCTCCTATGAAAAAACATCTGCTTTCCAGCCTCGCCTTTCTGGCGGGCCTCGGCGTGCTGCTGGCACTGACCAGCTTTCTGTTCTTCCCGAAAGAGATCTCCGCCGAGGCCGGACTGCGGTTTCCCAGCGCCTATGGCTATGCCGCGGAACCGGAAAACAGCCTGGACGCGGTGGTAATCGGGGACAGCCTGCCCCTGTATGGCATCAATCCCCTGGTGATTTTCCGGGAGCAGGGCATCGCCTGCTACGACTGCGCCACCCCCCAGCAGAGCCTTGCCAAATCCCGGGTATTTCTGACGGATATTCTCCGCCGCCAAAGCCCAAAGCTGGTGCTATTGGAGACGGATGTGCTCTACCGCTCCATGCACCGGCTGGAGCCCCTGACCGAGCTTCTCAGCTGGAGGATTCCCGTTTTCGCTTTCCACGACAACTGGAAAACCCTGTCCCCTGCCCAGCTGCTGCGGCCCATCCGTTGGGAACAGAAAAGCGAGCAGAAGGGGCACTTTTCCACCGATGCCGTGGAAGCCGCCGCAAGCGCCGACTATATGGACCGGGAAGACCCGGACGCGGCCATTTCCACGGACAATCAACGGCAGCTGCGCCGGTTTCGGGACACCTGCCGCTCCCGGGGGATTTCTCTGGTGCTGGTCAGTGTACCCGATGCCGCAAGCTGGTCAAAAGAGCGGCACAAGGCGGTAAACGCCCTGGCAGAGTCCCTGGAGCTTCCCTATCTGGACCTGAATCAGGAGGACCTGGGCATTGACTGGACCACGGAATGTCTGGACAAGGGGGACCATCTCAACGAAAAAGGGGCCCAAAAGGTCAGCGCGTTCCTGGGCCGGTATCTGGCCTCCACCGGCCTTTTCCCGGACAGACGGGAAGACCCCGCCTACGCAAGCTGGCTGGGTGGACACCAATAACATCTAAGGAGGGCTCTTTGTGGCCGATTCCATCCCAAAAACCGGCCCCACCGGGAGCCGGAACAAGTGGCTTTTCTGCCTTGCCTTTCTGGCGGGCCTCGGCGTGCTGCTGGCGGGGCTGAGCCTGTATTTTCTGCCCAAGGACAACACCCCGGAGGCGGGGATTCAAAACGTCCGGGCCTGCGGCGTTCTGGGGGAGCCGGAAAACACCCTGGACTATCTGGTTTTGGGAGACAGCCTGCCCCTGACCGGGGTCAATCCCTGGGTCATCTGGGAGCGGCAGGGATTCACGGGCTATGTCTGCGCCGCCACGGGGCAGGACACGGAGGGCTCCGCCGAGCTGCTGGAGGCCGCTTTGGAAAACCAGGCCCCCAAGGTGGTCTTCCTGGAGGCCCATCAGCTGTATAAAGAGATCGACGCGGTAGACGCGGCAGTCCGGCAGGTATGTCAATTGGTGCCGGTGCTGCAATATCACGACAACTGGAAATTTCTGTCCCCCAAGGAGGCCCTGCGGCCCATCCAATATACCAACCGCCCCATAGAGCGGGGCTACTATCTGCGCAAGGCCGTATGCGGAACGGACCCCGGGGCGTACATGGCCCCCACGGAGGGCACGGACCCCATCCCCCGGGAGAGCGCCCGGATTCTAAAGCGGATGGCGCGTAGCTGCCGGGAGCAAAACATTGAGCTGGTGCTGTTCAGTCTGCCCAGCCCCGCCAACTGGAGCGATGCCGCCCACAGGGCGGTGGATGCCCTGGCCGCCGAAATGGGGATAAGCTACCTGGACCTGAACCTTCTGGACCTTTCCATGGACTGGTCCCGGGACACCCTGGACGGCGGAGACCACCTGAACGAAGCCGGCGCGGAAAAGGCCAGTGCCTTTCTGGGCACCTATCTCGCGGAGAAACACACCCTGGAAGACAAGCGGCTCTCCCCTGCCTATGCCCGCTGGCAGCAAGATTTTGACACCTTTACCGCCCTGGCTTCCGCCGCGGAAGACACTTTGTAAACGGAAGGAGCGCCCCCTGTGCGGAAAACCATTCTCAAAAGCATTCTCTTTTTTCTTCCCCTTGGCCTCATCTTGGCTGTTCTCGGGCCTCTTTTCCTGCCAAAAGACAACACCTTTGCCGCCGGACGGCTGGAAACGGACCCCACGGTGATTCTCTCTCAGGCGGAAAACACCATCGACGTGCTGTTTCTGGGAGACAGCGAGGCCTACTCGGGCTTCGTGCCCCTGGAGCTGTGGCAGAATACAGGCATTGCCTCCTTTGTCTGCGCCAGCGTGGACCAGAAGCCCTATGAAACCCTGGAATTCCTGAAAACCGCTCTGCGTCAGCAATCCCCCAAGGCCGTGGTGCTGGAAACCAACGTGCTGTACCGGGTATACTCCCGGATGGACCTGGTGGAGCCCACCGCCCAGAAGCTTTTCCCGGTGCTGCGCTATCACGACCGCTGGAAATCCCTAAGCCCGCGGGATCTTTCCGCCCCGGAATATACCGGCGCTTACCCGGACCGGGGCTATCACCTGCTGACCGCCGCGGACCCTTTAGAGGATTTGACCGGCTACATGGCCCCCATGGAGGAATGGGAGCCCCTGAGCAAGGCCAACCGGAGTTCTCTACAGGATCTTTACAACCTGTGCAAAGAAAATGACATTCAGCTGATTCTCTACAGCATCCCCAGCCCCGCCAACTGGACCGTCCGCCGCCACAACACCATGGAGGACCTGTCCCGGGAGCTGGGCATCCCCTACCTGGACGGGAATCTTTTGGACCTGGGCATCGACTGGCAGACGGACACCTACGACCGGGGTGACCACCTGAACTACTGGGGTGCCGTCAAGGTCACCCGGGACCTGGGCCGGTGGTTCCAGGAAAATCTCCCCCTTCCCGACCACCGGGGAGAGGCAGCCTACGAGCCCTGGGACCGGGACCTCGCCACCCTGCCGGAGCGGATTGCGGCGAAGCAGTTATCGTAAATTTTACCAAAGAATCATTGCTTTTTTTTCGTTTCTGTACTAGAATGGGGTTATCAAACAAAAGGAGGTTCTTTCATGAAGAACGTACTGGTTACCGGCGGTGCCGGTTATATCGGCTCCCATACCTGCCTGGAGCTGCTGGAAAACGGTTATGGCGTCGTGGTCATCGACAATCTGTGCAACTCCAACCCCGAAAGCTTAAACCGTGTGCAGAAGCTCACCGGCAAGACCCTGAAATTCTACGAGGGCGACGTGCGGGACGAGGCGCTGCTTAAAAAGATTTTCGCGGAAAACGAGATTGTCTGCGTCATCCATTTCGCGGGCCTGAAGGCCGTGGGTGAGAGCGTCGCCAAGCCCTGGGAATATTACGACAACAACCTCAACACCACCCTGGTGCTGACCAAGGTCATGAAGGAAGTGGGCATGAAGAACATCATCTTCTCCTCCTCCGCCACGGTCTACACCGCGGACAACGAAATGCCCCTGCGGGAGACCAGCCGGACAGGCGGCTGCACCAATCCCTACGGCTGGACCAAGTACATGACCGAGCAGATTCTCTCCGGCATCTCCCACGCGGACCCCGAATGGTCCGTGGTGCTGCTGCGGTACTTTAACCCCATCGGTGCCCACAAGTCCGGCCTGATTGGTGAGGACCCCAGAGGCATCCCCAACAACCTGATGCCCTACATCACCCAGGTTGCCATCGGCCGCCGGGAGAAGCTCAGCGTCTACGGCAACGATTACCCCACCCACGACGGCACCGGCGTGAGAGACTATATCCACGTGGTGGACCTGGCCAAGGGCCATGTGGCCGCCGTGAAGTACGTCACCGAGCATCAAGGGTGCGAGGTCTTCAATCTGGGCACCGGCGTGGGCTACAGCGTACTGGACATGGTGCACACCTTCATGGAAGTGAACCATGTGAACGTTCCCTACGTCATCACCGACCGCCGCCCCGGCGACATCGCCACCTGCTATGCGGACCCCGCCAAGAGCGCCGAAATTCTCGGCTGGAAGGCCCAGGAGACCCTGGCCGACATGTGCCGGGATTCCTGGAACTGGCAGTCCAAGAACCCCCAGGGGTACGGGGAATAAAAAATCCCTCTGGGGCGGCAAAATTGCCGCCCCATTTTGATTCTGGCTCCCCTTTCAGGGGAGCCACGTTTACAAAAAGCCATTTACTTTCTTCTCAGTTTAGAATCTTCTGCTACACTGTCTCAATAATTCAAACAATTCTGCTCCACCAGAAAGGGGTATCGCTATGGAGAAGAAGCATATTGCCGCCATTGCTGTTGGGGCCCTGGCAGGGGTCGGTGTGGGGGCCACGGCGGTGAGCTGCTGGGCCAGCAAGGCCATGACGGACCTGGCCATGGACCGGGAAATCCCCAGCTACGGCAAATACATCAACGTTTCCGGCGGGCAGCACGACGAAAGCTACAACGTCCGCAGAGCCAAGGCCATAGAGGCACTGGAGGCCCTTCCCAGGGAAGAGGTTTCCATCCGCTCCGCCGACGGGCTGAAGCTGACGGGACACCTGATCAAAAGCCGCTATCCCAGACGGCTCATCATCGCCTTCCACGGCTGGCGCTCCTCCTGGAGCCGGGATTTCTGCATGGTGGCCCCCTTCTGGCTGGAGCAGCACTGCAATGTCCTGTTCGTAGACCAGCGGGCCCAGGGGAACAGCGAGGGGCAGTACCTGGGCTTTGGCCTATTAGAGCGCAGTGACTGCCGCCAGTGGGCTATGTGGGCGGACAGGCAGAACTACGGGCTTCCCATCTACCTTGCGGGCATCTCCATGGGTGCCGCCTCGGTGCTCATGGCCGCGGGCATGGACATGCCGGAAAGCGTCCGGGGCATCATTGCCGACTGCGGCTTTACCTCCCCCAAGGACATCTGCATCCACGTGGCCCGGGACAATCTCCACGTGAGCTACGGTCCCCTGCGCAGCGCCTGGATTGACCGGTGCTTCCGGAAGAAAATCCACATGACCTCCGGGGCCTATTCCACCCTGACCGCCATGAAAAACGCCAAAGTACCCATTCTCTTCATCCACGGCACCGCGGACAGCTTCGTCCCCATCGACATGACCTACCGCAACTACCGGGCCTGCGCCGCCCCCAAGCGACTGGTGGTGGTCCCCGGGGCGGGCCACGCCATGAGCTACGCCGTAGAGCCCGAGACCTGCCAAAAGGCCATGAAGAGCTTTTTCCGGGATTTTGATTTGGTAGAGGATTGAAAACAGCAACAGCGTCGGAGTTTTTCCGACGCTGTAATTGTTTTGCTCTCATTTCCGGATAAAATCGGTCTGTACCCGTAGGGGCAGCCGCCCGAAAACTGACGGGCCAGAGTGCCACAGATGAACGTATACCCCCAGATGGAAACCCAAAAAGC
>USQL01000097.1 GCA_900556935.1 uncultured Eubacteriales bacterium
CAGCACAAATTTCTATTACTTTTTTCGGGTAAAAAAGTAATAGTAGTAATAAAAGTTGGCTGCGAACAGGTTCTGCATCGCTGTATCCTCCGCAAATGGGATTGAGGCGATTATACCACCGGGAAAGGGAAAAAGCAAGAGCCCAAAGAAAATTTTGTTTTTCTTTGGCGAATGTTTGTACCCAAGCAGAAGACAAACGCAAAAATGCCAGTAGACATTTTTGAAGATTTGTTTTATTATAGTCTCACACACAAAGGAGGCTGCCATGGAGTATCTTTCGCAATTGAACCCCGCGCAACGGGAAGCGGTGACCACAACGGAAGGGTATATCCGGGTGGTGGCCGGGGCCGGGTCCGGCAAGACCAAGACCTTAACGGCCCGGTATCTATACCTGGTGGACGTGCTGGGCATCTCCACCGCCAATATTCTCTGCGTCACCTTTACCAACAAGGCCGCGGCGGAGATGAAAAAGCGCATCCGGCAGCAGCTCCCGGACCAGGACCTGGCAAGGATTACCACCTTCCACGGCTTCTGCGTGAGCCTTTTGAAAGAGGACTGCCATGTGGTGGGCTACCCCAAAACCTTCCTCATTATGGACGAGGAGGACAAAAAAGCCATGCTCTCCACGGTCTTTGAGGACCTGGGCATCACGGGCCGGGACATCACCGTTCAGGAGGCCGTGGACCATATCGGCTGGCGCAAGGGGGGCAGGGGCTACGTCAAAACCCTGATTGACCCGGACCTCAACCACCTTCTGGAGCTTGTGCAGAGCGCCTCCACCCTGAAAGACAAAATTCTCTACCGCTATTTTTACGAGCAGCGGAAGTGCTTTGCCCTGGACTTTGACGACCTTGTCTACTTTGCCCTCTACATCCTGAACCACAGTAAAGAGGCCCGGGAAAAGTGGCAGCAGAGGCTGGAATACGTCATGGTGGACGAGTTCCAGGACATTGACAAGGACCAGTATTCCCTGGCGGACATTCTCTCCGGCTACCACAAAAATCTCTTTGTAGTAGGGGACCCGGACCAGACCATCTACTCTTGGCGGGGAGCGGACGTGAAATTCATCCTGGAATTCCCCAGCCGCCATCCCGGGGCCAAGACCATCTACTTAAACGAAAACTATCGCTCCGCCCCTCAGATTCTGGCGGCCTCCAACGCCCTGATTGAAAAGAACCGGGAGCGGCTCCCCAAGCGCCTCACCGCCGTCCGGGAGGGAACCCGCAAGCCCCTTTACTTTCACGCCAAAACCGGCGCTTTGGAGGCCGACTGGGTGACGGCCAACATGCGGGCCCTCCACGAGGGAGAGGAGGCCGTGTCCTATTCCGATATGGCGGTACTGTACCGGGCCCACTATGTATCCCGGGCGCTGGAGGAGTCCCTGTTCAAAAACAAAATTCCCTATGTGCTTTATTCCGGCGTGGAGTTCTACAAGCGCAAGGAGATTAAAGATGTTCTGAGCTACCTGCGCATGGTTTACAATCCGGATGATATCAGCTTTCTGCGCACGGTCAACGAGCCCCGGCGGGGAGTGGGCAGGACAAGAATCGCCGTTCTGAAGGCCTACGCCGCCCAGCATGGGGGAACGCTCTACGACGCGCTCCTTGCAAATCTCGAAACCGACTCCTTCCGCCGAAGCAGGGCCCGGGACTACGCCAGGCTCATTGAAAAATACCGGGCCATTTTCGAAACCATGGACTTAACCGATTTGCTTGCCGGTATTTTGCAGGACAGCGGCTACGAAAGCGCCCTGCGCTTATCCGGCGAGGAGGAACGGCTTGACAACCTGGCGGAATTGAAGCAGGCCATTTTCGACTTTACCCGCAAGGCGGGGGAGGACGTGTCCCTGGGCAATTACCTAGACCACGCCGCCCTCTTTACCAATATGGACACCGGGGAAAAGGCCCAGGCGGTCAAGCTCATGACCATCCATTCGGCCAAGGGCCTGGAATTCCCGGTGGTGTTTGTCTGCGGCCTGTCCGAGGGCATTTTCCCGGGAAAGCGGGCCAATACCAGAGAAAAATTGGAGGAGGAGCGCAGGCTGTGCTACGTGGCCTTTACCCGGGCGAAGGACCGGCTGTTTCTGTCCGATGCCGCGGGGCAGAGCTACGACGGCTCCTTCCGCTATCCCAGCCGGTTCCTGTTTAACGCCGAAAAGGAAAACGTGGACTATGCCGTGCCCTTAGACCCGGGTCTGGAGGAGAAGACCCTGGAACAGGTGCGGCAGACCGAGGACCCGGGGGCGCAGAAGGAGGTCCCCTCGGATTTGGTAGGAAAACGGGTCAGCCATCCGGTGTTTGGCCCCGGCTCGGTCATCGGCGTTCCCCGGGATGGCCGGGGCGTGATTGTCCAGTTCGACAGCATGGTCACCCCCAGAACATTTTCCGACAGCGCAAAGGTCATTTTTCAGTAACCCCCTTGTTTTTTCCCCGGAATCGTTGTATAATGTCGCAGAATATACTGTGTCATAGATACCGGTTCCGGGTTTTTCCGTCCCGGGCAGCCGACAAAACATCCAAAGGAGCAGCATCCCATGGGTAACCAGTCCGATAAAAAACTGAATATCGCCATGCTGGGCCAGAAACGCGTCCCCTCCCGGGAGGGCGGGGTAGAGGTTGTGGTCGAGGAGCTCTCCACCCGAATGGTGGCCCTGGGCCACAGCGTCACCTGCTACAATCGCTCCGGTCACCACGTCAGCGGCAAGGAATTTGACGGCAAGGCCCGGAAAACCTACAAGGGCATCCGGCTGAAAACCGTCCCCACCGTCAACCGCAAGGGCTTCGCGGCCATGACCTCGTCTCTGTTCGGGGCCATCGCCTGCACCTTTTCCCGGTACGACGTGGTTCATTTTCACGCCGAGGGGCCCTGCGCCATGCTGTGGCTGCCCAAGCTCTTCGGCAAGCGCTGCGTCGCCACCATCCACGGCATCGACTGGCAGCGGGCCAAATGGGGCGGCATCGCCAGCCGGTACATTAAGTTTGGGGAATGGGTTGCGGCCCACTGCGCCGACGAAATCATCGTCCTTTCCCAGAACGTGAAGAACTACTTCCTGGAAACCTACGGCCGGGAGACGGTCTTCATCCCCAACGGCATCAGCCGCCCCGCCATTCGGGAACCGGAGGAGATTGAAAGGCTGTTTGGCCTCCGGAAGGACGAATACATCCTGTTTTTGGGCCGTCTGGTGCCGGAAAAGGGCCTTGCAAACCTGGTGACGGCCTTCCGGCAGGTAAAAACCCGAAAAAAGCTGGTCATCGCCGGGGGCAATTCCGATTCCGGCCTGTTCATGCGAGAGCTTCAGCATTTGGCGGAAGGGGACGGGCGCATTCTCTTTACGGGCTTCGTCCAGGGCAGGCCCTTGGAGGAGCTCTATAGCAACGCCTATTTTTACACCCTGCCCTCTGATTTGGAGGGGATGCCCCTGAGCCTTTTGGAGGCCATGAGCTATGGCAACGCCTGCCTGGTGTCCGATATCCCGGAGTGCGCCGAGGTGGTGGCGGACAAGGCCGTGACCTTCCGCCGAGGGGACATGGAGGACCTGCGGGACAAGCTGCAGCAGCTGTGCGATGCCCCCCAGACCGTCCGCCAGCTCCGGGAAGGAGCCTGCGAATACATTCTGTGCAAATACAACTGGGACGACGTGGTCCGCCGGACCCTGACGCTGTACGGATAAGGAGCGGCTATGAAGATTCTCATGATCAATAAGTTCCTGCACCCCAACGGCGGCTCGGAAACCTATATTTTCCGGCTGGGGGAATACCTGGTCTCCCAGGGGCACGAGGTGCAGTACTTCGGCATGGACCATCCGAACCGCCGGGTGGGGAACCGGGTGGAGGCCTATACCTCCAACATGGATTTTCACGGGGGCGGAAAGCTTTCCAAGCTCAGCTATCCTGTCAAGACCGTCTATTCCGCCGAGGCCCGGAAAAAGCTGCGGCTGGTTTTGGAGGATTTTGAGCCGGATGTTTGCCATTTGAACAATTTCAACTACCAGTTGACACCAAGCATCCTCCTGGAAATTCAGAATTGGCGGAATTCCGGCCACCCCTGCCGGGTTATTTACACCGCCCACGACTATCAGCTGGTGTGCCCGAACCACATGCTGCGAAACCCCAATACGGGCGAGAACTGTGAAAAGTGCCTGGGCGGGCATTTTGGCAACTGCTTCCGCTCCCGGTGCATCCACGGCTCCGCGGCCAAAAGCCTGATTGGCACATTGGAGGCGGACATCTGGAACGGAAACCGGGTGTACCGGAACATCGATGCCATTGTCTGCTGCTCGGAATTTTTAAAGGGAAAGCTGGATAGCAATCCGCTGTTTGCCGGGAAAACCTGTGCCCTTCACAACTTCGTGGAGGACATCCCCTGGGAAAATCCCAAAAAGCAGAACTATGTGCTGTATTTTGGCCGGTTCAGCGAAGAAAAGGGGGTAAAAACCCTGGTAGAGGTATGCAAACGTCTGCCGGATATTCCCTTTGTGTTCGCCGGGACCGGGCCCCTGGAAGGAATGCTGGGGGAGGCCCCCAATATTGAAAACCGGGGATTCTTGCAGGGGAAGGCCCTGGAGGAAACCGTCCGCGCCGCCCGCTTTTCCGTCTGCCCCTCGGAATGCTATGAAAACTGCCCCTTCTCCGTGATGGAAAGTCAGCTCTATGGAACCCCCGTGGTGGGGGCCCGCATCGGCGGCATCCCGGAGCTGATTGAGGAGGGGAAAACCGGAGTGCTGTTTGAAAGCGGGAGTGCGGAGGCGCTGGAGGCAGCCATTCAGGGGCTTTGGGAAAGCCCCGACCGGATGGAAGCCTTCGCCCAAAACTGTCAGCAGCTGCCCTTTGACACCCTGCCTGTTTACTGCGAAAAGCTGATGAAACTATACAAGGGAGAACCCCATGTCTAAAGAAAAAAAATTAAACGGCACCGTCATTGTCACCTATCGGTGCAACGCCCGGTGCTCCATGTGCAACCGCTACAAGGCCCCCTCCAAGCCGGAGGAGGAGCTGACCCTGGAGACCATCCGCAAGCTGCCGCCCATGTACTTTACGAACATCACCGGCGGCGAGCCCTTCATCCGGAAGGACCTGCCCGAGATTGTCCGGGAGCTGTACAAGAAGTCCGACCGGATTGTCATTTCCACCAACGGCTTCTTTACGGACCGGATTGTGGAGCTGTGCAAGGAGTTCCCCCAGGTGGGCATCCGTATCTCCATTGAGGGGCTGGAGGAGACCAACAACGCCATCCGGGGCCTGCCCAACGGCTATCAAAGGGGCTACGAAACCCTGAAAACCCTGCGGCAAATGGGGATGAAGGACGTGGGCTTCGGCATGACGGTCCAGGACCGGAATGCCCCGGACCTGGTGCCCCTTTACAATATCTCCAACGAAATGGGCATGGAGTTTGCCACGGCGACGCTGCACAACAGCTTCTATTTTGTGGAGTCCAAAAACATCATCCACGACCGGCCCATGGTTGCCAAGAACTTTGAGGACCTGGTAAACGCCCTTCTGCGGAGTAATAGCCCTAAAAAGTGGTTCCGGGCCTATTTTAACCATGGCCTTATCAACTATCTCTATGCCCAGCCCCGGCTTCTGCCCTGCGACATGAGCTTTGATACCTTCTTCATTGACCCCTACGGCGACGTGATGCCCTGCAACGGCACCAAGGACAAGGAGGTCATGGGAAACCTCAATACCCAGAGCTGGGACGAGCTGTGGAACAGCGCTCAGGCCGATGCCGTCCGCCGGAAGGTTCGGTGCTGTGACAGGGGCTGCTGGATGATTGGCTCTGTCAGCCCCGCCATGCACAAGTACATCTGGAAGCCCGCCGCCTGGGTGCTGTGGCACAAGGCGAAGGCTCTGTTTACAAAGCATCCTTACTCCATGTACGAGCTGAAAATCTGCCGGGACTACCGGGACGGCAAGGTGACAAAGGAGGAGCTGGACAGGTGCAGCACCTGCGACATGACCTGCGCCGCCTCCAACGGCCTGAGCCGCGCCTCCCAGGAGGAGCTGAAAACCCGCACCGGCGAAGAAATCGTCGCCCAGGATTTGGCAGCCCAGGCAGGCAAATAAAGCCACATAAAATGCGCATATCATGTTGACTTTTCACTGGAAAAGGCATATAATATAGGCAGAGGTGATTTGTATGGCGAAGGTTTCCACGAATATCACGATTGACGCGGATGTCAAGGCCCGTTCCCAGGCCATGCTTGCGGATTTTGGGCTGGACCTTTCCACGGCGGTAAATATTTTTCTGCGTCAAATGCTTCGGGAACGGGCAATTCCCTTCGAAATCCGTCAGGAGATTCCCAACGCGGCAACACTTGCCGCCATGGATGACGCGGAGAACGGTACGGACCTGTACGGACCCTTTGACAGTGTTTCGGATCTGATGGAGGCGCTGAATGCTTAGACCGGAATTTACCGGGCAGTTCAAGCGGGACTATAAGCTTGCGCTAAAGCGCGGCTGCCGCCCGGAGGCGCTGCAGGAGGTGGTTACCCTCCTGTGCAGTGAGGAGCCTCTTCCGGAAAAGTTTCGGGACCACGCATTGGTGAATTCCCGAAACTACAAGGGCGTGCGGGAATGTCATATTGAGCCGGATTGGCTGCTTATTTACCAAATCCAGCAGGAGCTTTTGATTCTAAAGCTCATCCGTACCGGAAGCCACAGCGATTTGTTTTAAAAATAGGGGCTGTTAGAAAACAATCTGTCATTGCGAACCAGTGACAGTGTTTCTAACAGCCCCCTTTGTGTTTATTCCCCGCAAAGGGCCTTGTATTCCTCGTTGACGGAAGCCTCACAGCTGCGCATGGCAAGGATGGTCTTTTCCATCAGCTCCTCCAAGGGCCAGCCCAGGCGTTCCGCGCCCTGGATGATGACCTCCCGGGAGCAGCCTGCGGCGAACTTCTTGTCCTTGAACTTCTTTTTGAGGCTTCCAACCTCCATATCCATCACGCTCTTGCTGGGCCGCATCCGGGCGGCGGCACCGATGAGGCCCGTGAGCTCATCCACGGCAAAGAGTACCTTCTCCATGGGAAGCTGCGGCTCTACGTCGCAGCACAGCCCGTAGCCATGGGAGCACACCGCGTGGACAAACTCCGGCTCCGCCTGGATTTCCGCCAGCAGCTCCGGGGCCTTCAGGCAGTGCTCCTGGGGGTATTTTTCAAAATCCACGTCGTGGAGTAGCCCGACAAGGCCCCAAAAGTGAGTATCCTCGTCCATTTCCCGGGCAAAATAGGCCATGGTGCCCTCCACGGTCAGGCCATGGAGAATATGAAAGGGCTCCCGGTTATATTTTTGCAGCAGCGCCAGAGCTTTCTCTCTTGTGATTTCTGTATGCATGGGATGTTCCTCCTTGGAAAATGATTTTCTATATTGTAGTTTTCTGTCCCGGGGTTGTCAACCCCTGCCGCCCGGCCAGCACGACGATTGCACGAGTTAAAATTCTTTGAACAAATTCCGATAATATGCCGTAGGGGCGGTGCGTCGCGCAGCGAATCAAAATCCAACGATTGCCGG
>USQL01000098.1 GCA_900556935.1 uncultured Eubacteriales bacterium
ACCGCCCCTCATCAGTCTCGGCTGCGCCGAGCCAGCTTCCCCGGAGGGGAAGCTTAATTTTCCAGCTCCCGGTAAAACGTCCCCAATGTGCCCACGTAGTGGGGCTTCCAGGGGCGGTTTTTGCCGCAGAAGTGGAGGATGACGGTATTTTCCCGGACCCAGGCCAAATCGTGCCGGGGATTTTTGGGGTTGGCGTTGTAGATGTTCAGAATGCGGTCGCTGAGGTTATATTTCTGGGTGTCGGCCAAAAGGATTTTGTCGCCGTGGAGGACGGTTAAGAGGTCCTGGTCCGGAAGCCAGAAGGTATCGATTTTTTCCAAAGCCGTGGAACGGATTTGCGCCATGGTCAGGTTCTCCCGCAACGCCGCCAGGTTTAAAACCATCACGCCGGTGTTTACATAGGGCACCCCCTCCGGGGCGTTCAGGCGGAGCTCGTTGAGCTTTGTCAGGGTCTCCCGGATATGGGTGCAGGCAATGTAGTAATTGCCCGCGAAGTCCATACTGTAAAGGCCCCGCAGGGGGTTAATCACCAGGGTATCCACATCCAGGTAGAGGATTCTATCCAGGGTTTTGGGCAGGAGCAGGGGCGCTGCCAGCCGGTAGTAAATCTGCCGGGGGTAGCGGGCGCTCTCCGGAAAGCCGTCGAAGTCCTTGGGGTTGACAGTCAGGAAGGTGCACCGGACCCGGGGGCTGACGGCTTGGACGGCGGCCATATCCTCCCCCGACAAATCCGAGTGGAGGATATAGGCATCGTAATTTTCCTCTCCGCCGTTTTTCACGATGGAGCGCAGACACTGGCACAGCAGAGGCCGGAACTTGGGATTGATGCAGAACAGAAGGTTCATTGCTTTAACAGCTCCATGAATTCCTCGCCGGTGATGGTCTCCTTCTCGTACAGGTGCCTGGAGAGGGCCTCCAGCTTGTCCCGGTTCTCCTGCAGGAGGTTCAGGGCCTTTTCATGCTGCTTCTTCACCGTCTCCACCACCAGGGTATCGATTTTGGTCTGGGTCTCGGCAGAGCAGGCAAGGCTGCTGTCCCCGCCCAGGTACTGGTTGGTGACGGTCTCCAAAGCCACCATATCAAAATCCTCGCTCATGCCGTAGCGGGTGATCATAGCCCGGGCCAGCTTGGTGGCCTGCTCGATGTCGTTGGAAGCGCCGGTGGAAATGGCCCCTACGGCGATTTCCTCTGCGGCCCGTCCGCCGGTGAGAGTGGCAATCTTATTCTCCAGCTCCTCCTTGGTCATCAGGTAGTGGTTGCCCTCCTCCACCTGCATGGTGTAGCCCAAAGCACCGGAGGTCCGGGGGATGATGGTGATTTTCTGGACCGGGGCGGAGTGGGTCTGCAGGGCGGCAACCAGGGCGTGGCCGATTTCGTGATAGGCAACCGCCAGACGCTCCTTATCGGTGAGGATGGCGTTTTTCTTCTGATAGCCCGCGATAACGGTTTCGATGGATTCCTCCAAATCCGCTTCGCCCGCGGCCTTGCGCCCGTCCCGGACCGCCCGCAGGGCGGCCTCGTTGATGATATTGGCAAGCTCCGCACCGCTGGCACCGGAGGCCATCCGGGCGATGGTTTCAAAGTTCACGTCGTCGGTCAGCTTGACCTTCTTGGCGTGGACCTTGAGAATCGCCTCCCGGCCCTTCAGGTCCGGCAGTTCCACCGGCACCCGCCGGTCAAACCGGCCAGGACGGGTCAGCGCGGGATCCAGGGACTCGGGGCGGTTGGTGGCCGCCAGAATCATGACACCGGAGTTACCCTCGAAGCCGTCCATTTCCGTCAGCAGCTGGTTGAGGGTCTGCTCCCGCTCGTCGTTGCCGCCGTAGGCTCCGCCGGAGCGCTTCTGGCCGATGGCATCGATTTCATCAATAAAGACAATGCAGGGGGCCTTTTCCTTGGCCTGCTTAAAAAGGTCACGAACCTTGCTGGCACCCATGCCCACGAACATCTCCACAAATTCCGAGCCGGAGATGGAGAAGAAGGGCACATCCGCCTCGCCGGCCACGGCCTTGGCAAGCATGGTTTTGCCGGTGCCCGGAGGGCCCACCAGCAAAACGCCCTTGGGCATGGTAGCACCGATTTCCCGGTATTTGGAGGGGTCGTGGAGGTAGTTGACGATTTCCGTCAGACTCTCCTCCGCCTCGTCCACGCCCGCCACGTCGGAAAAGCGGATGCCGTCGGAGGACTTGACATAGACCTTTGCGTTGGACTTGCCCATGTTGAAGGACATGGCGTTGGGGCCGCCCATTTTGTCCATCAGCTTCCGGGACAGGAACTGGCCCAAGGCGATGAAGAGCACCAGCGGCAGGATAAAGTACAGCAGGGCCGTTAAGAAGGGGGAGGTCTCCTCCACAATCTCGCTGCTGAATTTCGCCCCGGCATCATAGAGCCGCTGGGTCCGGTCCGGGTCCTCCATAAGGCCGGTTTTGAAAATCTGGGTTTCGTCCTTGTTGGTGAAGAGAATCTGGTTGTCCTCGATTTCCACCTGGCCAATGTCCTTGCTCTCGGTCATGGACATGAAGGTGCCGTAGTCCACTTCCTTGATTTTGGCATCGGCAATCATGGGCATCACCAGCCAATTGAACACCAGCAGCAGAAGAAGCACCATGCCATAGTAATAGGCCAGCGGCTTTTTGGGCTGTTTTACCTCATTCATGTTGTTCCTCCTTCGTTTTTATTGCTTTGCAGCTTGTATTTTTCCAGCTTTTCCTTCATCTCTTCCCGCATTTCCTTCAGGCGCTCCTCCAGCGGATGCTCATCATGGAAGGGACGGAAGAAATTGTACTTGAAGCGCTTGTTGCCAAACTCAAAGTTCTCCCGGATGTGCTTCTTGACCGCCTCGTAGCGGACCACCACCCGGTACTCCTCGGCGAAGGCTTTGAGCTTGACCACCAGATTGGCGGAGTGGCACACATCGATGATGAATACACCGAAGAACATGCCGATGAAGAAGGAGAACGCCAGGTTCCGGGACAGCCAGTCCAGGGCCCCCAGCACATAGGGGTGCACGAAGAAATAGTATAGAGCACCCAGCACCGCCCAGAAGAAGGAGAACAGCGGGCAGATCAGCCCCTGGATGTTGCCCCAAAGGTTGGAGTAATCCCAGAGCATGACCTTAAAATATTTCAGGCAGAACAGGCCCGCGATATACTCGATGAGGGTCATACCGATGGCCATGGCCACAAACAGCACCACCTTATTCCACACCGGGTCCGCAATCCAGGCATACTGTTCCAGGTTTGCCAGCAGGTACAGCGTACACAGGCCAAAGCCATAGATGGGCAGGTACGGTCCCGTGCAGAAGCCGGGGTTGACCCACTTTTTGTTATGGTGAACGATGTTGCGGAACAGCAGCTCGATCACCCATCCGGTGACACTGCCCGCAAAGAACAGGCAGGCCAGGGTTAGGAAAACATTCATCTCAAATCCTCCTAGCTTTTCTTTCCATAATATCATTTTTAACACGGAAAATCCGGATAGTCAACAACATTTTCTTTTTGTTTTTCGTTCACACTTTGTTCAAGAACAGTTAAGAAACAATTGAGATTGGTTTGGTAGCATGACTTGACCAATTGGGATTTCAGAGAGAGAGGTTTCTGTCATGAAAAAGAAAAAGCGGCTGGAAAAGGAGAAGGTCAAGCTTTGGAAAAAGGCCCTGCGGGACTATGACAAGCTGACCGAGCATGATGTGGTGTCTCCGGTGGAGGCACAGTCCGCAGAGCTGCTGGCGACCCTGGAAAAGGGACAGCCCGAGCTGCGGAGTTTATACGAGGACCTGGCCCAGGCGGAGAATCCGGAACGGCTGGGAGAGCCGGTAATGGAAAAGCTCCGCTCCTACCGCCGGACCTCCAACAATCTTGCCAAGGCCAACGCCCAGGTGCTGGAAAACTACGACGAGCTCTCCGCCCGGTGGGACGACCTGACCCGGCAGCCCCATTTCAAGCTCAAAGCCCCGGCCAACTCCGTCATTGACCTGGAGGAGACCCGCAGTGCCCACTTTGCCGCGGGGATGAACCTGTATAAGCTGCTGCTGGTTTGCTTTATCGGCTGCTTCGGCGGCGTTGTGATTGAGCTATTGTGGTGCCTGCTGACCAACGGCTACTTGGAAAGCCGGTCCGGCCTGGTGTATGGGCCCTTTAACATGGTCTATGGGGCCGGTGCGCTGGTGCTGACCCTGGCGCTGTACCGCTACCGGAACCGGGGGCGGTGGCTGTCCTTTCTGGGAGGCTTCCTGGTGGGCAGCGCCCTGGAATACTTCTGCTCCTGGGCCCAGGAGATGCTCTTCGGCTCCGTCAGCTGGGACTACAGCCACATGCCCTTTAACATCAACGGCAGGATCTGCCTGGTCTACTCCATTTTCTGGGGCTTTTTAGGGGTGTTCTGGGTGAAGTCCCTGTACCCCATGATGGCAAAGCTCATTCTGAAAATCCCCAACAGGGTTGGCAAAATCCTGACCTGGGCCTTGACGGTCTTCTTTGTCTTTGATTGCGTGGTGACGCTGCTCACCGTGTTCCGCTGGTCCCAGCGGGTGGACGGCATCGCCGCCTCCAACGCCTTCTGGGCATTCATCGACACCCGGTTCCCAGATGCCAGAATGCAGCGGATTTTTGCCAATATGGTATTCCGTTGATTTGGGAAAACAATTTCTACAGATAAATATTCCACAAACCGTAGGGGCGGCTACCAGCCGCCCGAAAACCGACAGGCCTGAGCGTTAAAAATAGAGCGCTCAGGCCCGTTTTGCTGCGGGCGGCTGGTAGCCGCCCCTACAGGCCGTTGTCAAAATTTATCCCTTGTCTTCCCATATTTTCTATGGTATAATGTGGAAAAATCCAAAATTGGAGACTTTTCTATGAATCTGAACTTCCGTTCCGCCCTGAATGGCTTTAACCGGCAGGATGTGGCCAACTACTTGGAATACCTGAATAACCGCCACAACACGGAGATTACCCAGCTGAATACCGACCTGGAGGCCCTGCGGCAGCAGCAGCAAAAGCCCCAGATTGACCCCCAAAAGCTTGCCCTGGAGGCCCGGTGCATGGATTTGCAGGAGAAGCTGGCCCAGGCGGAGCGGGAGCGGGACAGCGCCCGGCAGGAACGGGATGAGGCCCTGGCCCGGGAGCAGGCGGCAAAGCAGCAGCTGGAGGATGCACAGCGGGCTCGGGACGAGGCCGTGATTCAGGCCAGCGGGGCCAAGCTGGACACCAATCAGGAGCTGGAGGCCTACCGCCGGGCCGAGCGGGCGGAACGGGTGGCCCGGGAACGGGCAGAGCTGGTATACAGCGAGACCGGAGCCGTACTGACCCAGGCATCCACCCGGGTGGAGAGCGCCCTGCGGCAGATGAACGGCATCTCCCAGCAGGTGACGAGCCAGCTGGACACCCTGCAAACCGCCATCTCCGCCAGCCGCATGGCCCTGCAGGACGCGGCGGACACCATTCAGAGATTAAAGCCCAACCGATAAAATCCCCCCTCCGGGGGATTTTTTGATAGAAAGGACGATTCTATGGAACTTCGCAAGCCCCGCTTTTATGATTCCTTCCGGTGCATCGCCGGAACGTGCCCTGACAGCTGCTGCAAGGAATGGGACGTGGAGGTGGACCCGGACAAGGCCGCCTTTTACCGGAGGCTGCCCGGAGCGCTGGGGGACAAGCTGCGGACATTCTTAAAGGACGAGGACGGGGCAGTCTACCTGACGCTGGAGGGAAACCGGTGCCCCATGTGGCGCAAGGACGGTCTGTGCCGCATCCAGGCAGAGCTGGGGGAAGGGGCCCTGTGCCAAACCTGCCGGGACTTTCCCCGGCTGCGGCACGACTACGGGAGCTTTGTGGAGCTGGGGCTGGAGCTCAGCTGCCCGGAGGCGGCCCGGATTTTGCTGGCCCAGGACGATTGGCACTGGCAGGCCCAGGGTGCTGCCACGGAAGAGACGGACTACGCCCCCGAGGACATGGAAATTCTGCTGAAAACCCGGGAGGAGGCCATGGCCCTGACGGAACGCGCAGACCCGCTTTCCTCCCTGCTGCTCTATGGGATTCACGCCCAAGCTCTTCTGGACGGCGAACCGGAAACACTCTTTGAAGCCGACTCTTTTCCCGAGCTTTCCCAAAAAGGGGACCTGGAAGCTTTTCTTGATGTGTTTCAAAAGCTGGAAATTCTGACTCCCGCGTGGAAACAGCGGCTTGCAAATCCTGCCCCGAGGCCCCTGCAAAAGGCGGACCGGGCGATGCTGCGGTATCTCATTTCCCGCTACTGGCTCCAAGCGATTTCTGATTTTGATATCGTATGCCGAGCAAAGCTTGCCGTTTCCCTGGTGCTTTTAAACTGTCTTCTGGGCGGGGACAGCGTGACAACGGCGCAGCTTCTTTCCAAGGAGATTGAAAACGATGCCGCCAATATGGACGCGCTTCTGGACGGGACCTACACCCTCCCCGGGCTGACGGATGCCAATCTGCTGGCCCTGATTCAGCTTGTTACAAAGCATTCATAAATTATTTACGGAAAACGCTATTTTTCCTCTTGCTTTTTTGAAGCAAGTGCGCTATGATATGTTAGCACTCAGAGATAAAGAGTGCTAAGCAAGTAGATAAGAGCCGGGCATTCCCGGCGGTCTAAATATTGCACACATGGAGGAATTCGTTATGAAACTGAAACCCATGGCTGACAACGTGCTGCTGAAGGCACACGAGGCCCAGGAGACCACCGTCTCCGGTATTATTCTGGCAACCAGCAACAAGGAAAAGCCCGCAATCTATGAGGTCGTTTCCGTCGGCCCCGGCACCAAGGACGTGACCATGACCGTGTCCGTTGGCGACAAGGTGGTTGTCGGCAAGTTCACCGGCACCGACCTGACCCTGGACAAGGTTGACTATAAGTTTGTAAAGCAGGACGACATTTTGGCCGTCGTCACTGACTAAGGAGGAAATGCGTTATGGCAAAGATGATTGTTTATGGCGAAGAAGCCAGAAAGAAGCTGCAGTCCGGTATTGACCAGCTGGCCGACACCGTAAAGGTTACCATGGGCCCCAAGGGCCGGAACGTGGTTCTGGGCAAGAAGTACGGCTCTCCCCTGATCACCAACGACGGCGTGACCATCGCCAAGGAGATTGAGCTGGAGGATGCCTTTGAGAACATGGGCGCGCAGCTGATTCGGGAAGTCGCCACCAAGACCAACGATGTCGCCGGTGACGGCACCACCACCGCTACCCTGCTTGCGCAGGCCATCACCCGGGAGGGTCTGAAGAACCTGTCCGCCGGTGCCAACCCCATGGTCATGCGTAAGGGCATCGACAAGGCCGTTGCCGCCGCCG
>USQL01000099.1 GCA_900556935.1 uncultured Eubacteriales bacterium
GAGCGCGTCCACCCGGGCGGTGAGCTCCGCGGGAGAAAAGGGCTTGGTCACATAGTCGTCCGCCCCGGTCATCAGGCCCGTCACCTTGTCCATCTCCTGGGTCCGGGCGGTGAGCATGATAATGCCCATCTGCTTGTTGGTGGCGCGAATCCGGCGGCACACCTCAAACCCATCGATATCCGGCAGCATAATATCCAAAATGGCCACACCCACATCCGGGTTCTCCGCCAGACGGTCCAGCGCGGCCTGGCCGGTGCCGGCCTCTACCACATCGTAGCCCGCCCGCTGCAGGTTGATGACCACAAAATTGCGGATATTCTCTTCATCTTCCAAAATCAAAACCTTTTTCATACGCTACCTCTTTATCCTTCTTGTTTCCAGTCCGTGCCGATGAGGCGGAAGGACTCTATGAGCCCCTCCTGGGTGATGCCGTTGACACCGGAGCCTATTTCCAGCTTTCCGGCGTAAATCACGTTATCCCCGCTGTAGATGGGGAACCGGTTCTGTTCCGCGGCCAGCTTTTCCCGGTCCTTTCCCGTGAAGGAATAGATGGAAAAAAGTGCCGCCGCGGTGGACCCGCTCTCATCCCAGATATAAAATGTATAGCCGTTGCTGTTCTTTCCCACGGACAGCCGCTCCACCGCCGAGGGCTCCAGATTCAGCAGCAGATACCAGCCCCCCTCCACATTGTGGAAGGTAAAGGCTTTTTTGATTTCGTAGCCCTCGGAATCGATGGCGTACCAGTATACCAGCTGCTGCCGCTTGGCATCCGTCTGGTCCGGGGCCGGGCGGATTTCCATAAGGCTGGGCATCTCCATAACACCGTCGTCGTCGATATCCTCCATATAGAGGAAATAGTTGCGCAGCGTCTCCACGCTATAGGCAAGCTTGCCGCCGCTGTTGAGATTGGTGAGGTTGCCGTCCTGGATGGTCAGTACATCCGTGACAATGGCGCTGTCGTTGATGGTGCTGGAAATATACAGGGCGGGCTCTCCGCTTTGCAGGCGGCTGACCTTCGTCCGCTTGATCTGGTCCACCCGCTGGGAAAGCTGCACCTCCCGGGAGCGAACCATGGCATCGTCCTCATAGGTATAGGCCACCGCCGAGCCGGTAGAGGCATCCGTGTCCCCTTCCCGCAGCACCACCAGATCCGCCTTTCCGTCGGAATCCATATCCGTCGTATAAAATCTGGCGTAAATCGTATTGATCAGCTGATTGCTCTGCCCGTCGGCAAAGGAAAATACCGCGGCAATGCGCATCATCTGGTCGCTGAGCCGACGGCCCACCACCAGCTCGCTGCCGGGTCTGCCGTCGATATCCACATAGTCCACCTGCTCGAAGGCCGCGCCGTTCATCTGGATCATCTCCATGAGAACATAGGCCCCCTCCTCCGTTTCGTGGAAAATCAAAATCTTCAAAGGCTTTTCCGATTTTCCCCTGGCAAAGACCAGATATTCCTGCTTTCCGTCCCCATCCAGGTCCGCGCTCTGCACGGTCTGCTGGTTGTCCCCGTAGGTGGGAGAGGCAAAGCTCAGTCCGGACATGGACTGCTCGATGGTGCTCTGCAGCAGGGTATATTCCTGGGCCCGCCGGGGAATCTGGTACATGTCCTCCACCGTGCGGTAGCCGCAGCCGGACAGAAGCATGGGAATCAGCAGCAGCCCCGCAAGCATTTGTTTCTTTTTCAAGGCACCAGCTCCCTTTCTTTGGTCACAGAACATTATAACACATTTTTTCAAAATGAAAAGCTATTTCAGAACAACATTCCCCTCCCCAAGCACGTTTTGAAGCTCGGAGAGCATAGAATCCCGGAACTGGCAGGCCGTGCCCCGGCGGGCACGGGTGTCCTCGAAGAACAGAACCGTTTTCTGGGTGCCCGGGAACATATTGAGAATGGCCCGGATTTTAGGGTACAGCTTCCCCTCCTCCGTGGGCAGACGCAGATAGAGCGTCTGGGGCTGGGTCTTCCGCGGCGTTTGGGGCTCCTGGTTTTCGTAATCGGAAATGGGCCGCACCCGGTTTACGAGAATCTGGGGCTCCTTATCGTCCCGCAGGGACAGTCTGCCCGTTACCACCACCGCACTGTTCTCCCGGATATAGCCGCCGTACTGGCCGATGACGCTGGCAAAGGCCAGCATTTCTATGGAGGCCGTGTCGTCCTCCAATGTCACATAGGCCATCATGGAGTTATTGCGGGTGGTTTTTGTCTTCACGGTCTGGATAATGCCCGCGACGCTGACAATCTGGTCGTCTTCATAACGGGCATCCTCCGACATGAGCTCCCCGATGGGGATGACATGGGTGTTTTTCAAAAGGCGGCGGTAGTCGTCCATGGGGTGGCCGGACAGGTAGATGCCGGTGGTTTCCTTCTCCATGGCCATCAGCTCTGCCTTGGAAAACTCCGGTCTTCTGGGAATCTCCATCTGGCCCGGGCCCTCGTCCGCGTCCAGCATGGAAAACAGGCCCAGCTGCCCCTCCAGATTCCGCTTCCGGGAGGAGGCAATGGCATCCATCATCCCCTCATAGGCCCCAATGAGCTCGCTTCTGTGGTAGCCGAAGCAGTCCATGGCACCGCAGCGAATCAGATTTTCCACCGCCCGCTTATTCAGCTCCCCTTCGTCCATCCGCTCCAGGAAATCCTGCATAGAGCGGAAGGGGCCGTCCTCCTTGCGCTTGGCGGCCATGCCGCGGATCAGGCCTCTGCCGATGTTTTTCACAGCGCCGAGACCGAAGCGGATGCCCCCCTCCTCTACGGAGAAATGGTCCTCGGAGTGGTTGATATCCGGGCTCAGAAGGGCGATGCCCAGCTCCTTGCACTCGGAAATATAGGTAGAGATCTTCACGGCAGAGTCCAGGACAGAGGTCATCAGCGCCGCCATATACTGCCTGGGGTAGTGGCATTTGAGGTATGCCGTCTGGTAGGCCACCACCGCATAGCACACGGCGTGGGACTTATTAAAGGCATAGTTGGCAAAATCGACGATTTCGTCATAAATGGACTGGGCCGCGGCCTCGCTGACCCCCTTGGCAATGGCGCCGGAGATCCCCTGCGCCCCATCGCCATAGACGAAGACCTTGCGCTCGGCCTCGATGACCTTCAGCTTCTTTTTGGAAATGGCCCGGCGGATGTTGTCCGCCTGCCCCATGGTGTAGCCGCCCAGGGTCCGAAAAATCTCAATAACCTGCTCCTGATACACGATGCATCCGTAGGTCACCCGCAGGATGGGCTCCAAGAGGGGCGTTTTATAGGTTACCTTCGAAGGGTTCAGCTTATTGGCGACGAATCTGGGGATGGAATCCATGGGGCCCGGACGGTACAGGGCCACAATAGCGGTGATATCTTCAATGGAGCTGGGCTTCATGCTGACGCACACGCCGGTCATGCCCGCGGACTCCATCTGGAACACGCCCTGGGTTTTGCCCTCGGAGAGCATGGCAAAGGTCTCCGGGTCGTTGTCCGGAATGGTGGAAATGGAAAAATTGGGCTCTTTTTCCTGAATCTGCTTTTCCGCGTCCTGAATCACCGTCAGGTTGCGCAGACCCAGGAAGTCCATTTTGAGGAGGCCCAGCTCCTCGATGGTGGTCATGGTATACTGGGTGACTACCGTATCGTCGTTTTTTGACAGCGGCACATAGGTGCACACCGGGTTTGCCGTAATCACCACACCGGCGGCATGGGTGGAGGAATTCCGCGGCATCCCCTCCAGGCGCATGGCAGAGTCCACCAGCTTCCGAACCCGCTCGTCCCCGTTGTACATCTCCCGGAACTTAGGGCTCTCCTCCAGGGCGGATTTCAGGGTCACGTGGGGCCCCGCCGGAACCAGCTTGGCCACCACATCCGTCTCGGCAAAGGTGAAATTCAGGACCCGGCCCACATCCCGGATGGCACCCCGGGCGGCCATGGTGCCGAAGGTCACAATCTGGGCCACATGGTCGGCTCCATACTTCCGGTAAACATAGTCAATGACCTCGCCCCGGCGCTCCTGGCAGAAATCCGTATCAAAATCCGGCATACTGACCCGCTCCGGGTTTAGGAACCGCTCAAAAATCAGGCCGTATTTCATGGGGTCCACTTCCGTAATATGGATGCAGTAGGCCACAATGGAGCCCGCGCCGGAGCCACGGCCGGGGCCCACGGGGATGCCCACCGACTTGGCATAGTGGATAAAATCCCAGACAATCAGATAGTAATTGACGTAGCCCATGGAGCTGATGACGCTGATTTCATACTCCATTCTGTCCCGGTATTCCTGGGGTGCCTCCGGGTAGCGCTCCTGAAAGCCCTCGCGGCAGAGCTTCCGGAAGTATTCCTCGTTGGTATAGCCCTCCGGCACCGGGAAGGCAGGCAGATGATACTCGTGGAAGGTGAACTCCACGTTGCACATCTGAGCGATTTTCGCGGTATTTTCAAAGGCCTCGTCACAGCCGGGAAACAGCGCCCGAAGCTCCTGCTCACTCTTTAAGTAAAATTCCTGGGTTTCAAACCGCATCCGGTTCAGGTCGTCCACGGTCTTGCCGGTCTGGATGCACAGAAGAATATCCTGCACATCCGCGTCTTCCTTGCGCAGATAATGGGCATCGTTGGTCACCACCAGCGGCAGGCCCGTCTCTCTTGCCAGGCGCTGCAGGCCCTGATTCACCGGGCGCTGGGAGGCGATGCCGTGGTCCTGGAGCTCTAAGTAAAAGCGGTCCGGTCCAAAAATCCGGGAAAGGTCCATAGCGAAGCGCTTGGCCCTGTCGTAGTCTTCGTTCAAAAGGGCCTGGGGAATGGCACCGCCCAGGCAGGCGGACAGGGCAATCAGCCCCTCATGGTGGGCCTCCAGCAGCTCCAGATCCACCCGGGGCTTGCCATAGAAGCCATGGAGGAAGGCCTCGGAGACCAGATAGCACAGGTTTTCATATCCCTTCTGGTTTTCGCACAGCAGCACCAGGTGGTAGGGGTCGTTGTCGATGCCGTGGACCCGGTCGGACATCCGGCGGCGGGCCATATAGACCTCGCACCCGATGATGGGCTTGATTCCGGCTGCCTTGGCGGCCTTATAAAAGTCGATGCAGCCATACATAACACCGTGGTCTGTCAGGGCGATGGCCGTCTGGCCCAGCTCCTTGACCCGGTCCATCATGCCGTCAATCCGGCAGGCTCCATCCAACAGGCTGTATTCACTATGGACATGCAGATGTACAAAGCTCATTGCGCTGCCTCCTTGGCAAGCTGCACGATGCGCTGCAGCCGGTGGTTCATGGCGGGCTTGGTAATGGGCGGCTCCATCATGGCCGCCAGCTCCGACAGGGATGCCTCCGGGTTTGCCTCCCGGGCATCCACCGCCTGGCGAAGCTTCGCCGGAAGCTGTTCCAAAAGAGCCCGCTCCTTTAACACGCGGATGGCCCCCAGCTGCTCCTGGGCGGCCTCCACCACCTTGGAGGTATTGGCATCGTCACAGTTGCAGCAGCGGTTGACCTGATTATTCAGCTCTTTTTCGAGCTTTGCTTCCATAATGCCCATGGCAGCCACAGGCGCGCCCAGAAAGGTGAGAAAATCGGAGATCAGGTCGCTCTGTTTGAGATACAGCACCTGGGCCCCGGACCGGGCAGCGGTTTTTGGATAGAAGCCCATGGTCTCATGGAGCAGCATATAGCATTCTCTGGCAACGCTCTGATGGGTGGTTGTAAATTCCAGATGGTAGGCCTTGGCCGGGTGGGTCACGCTGCCCCCGGCCAGAAACGCCCCCCGGAGGAAGGATGCCTTGCAGCACTCCTCCTCCACCACGGCCAGATTGATATGCAGGGAGAGGGTGTCCCCCTGGGTAAAGCCAAAGGCCTCCATAACCCGGCCGATTTTCTCCGGGTCCGCAATACAGTAGGTGAGCTTTCCCTGAGTGCCCTCCTCCGGCAGCTGGTCGAAACCAACGCCAAAGGCCTTGCGGAAGAGCTTGGGAAGCAGCCTCCCAAAGTCCTGGCTTTCCGTTATAATTTTAATGCAGTCATCCTGGAAGCTGTTACAGAACAGCAGAATTCCAAAGCACTCCGCCAAGGCGCAGCAGCTGCTCTGGGGAAGCTCCCGGCAGATTTCGGCCTTTGCGGCAGCGGAAAAGGATTGCATGGCTTGCCTTCTTTCTCTCAATTTACCAAATGCGGATTTCCGGTTCTAAGCGCACGCCAGACTGCGCCTCTACCCTCCGCGCGACCTCCCCCAGGAGCCGGCGCATCTGGGCAGCCGTGGCGGCTCCCAGGTTCACCGCAAAGCCCGCGTGCTTTTCGGAAATGGCGGCATCCCCTACCCGGTAGCCTCTGAGCCCGGCCTCATCAATGAGGGCCGCGGCATAGCCCCTGCTGGGGCGCTTAAAGGCAGACCCGGCGGAAGGGAAATTCAGCGGCTGGGAGGCCAGACGCTTCGTTTGGAGCTCCTTCATTTTTGCCTGGATTTCGGCCTTGTCCCCCGGGGTAAGCCGGAAAACCGCGCTGACCACCGTCTCCCCGGTTTCTTCCAGGACGCTGTGACGGTAGGAAAAGTCCAGCGCCTCCGCGTCCGCGGTCCGGATGTTCCCTTCCCTGTCCATGAGCTCCGCCTCTGCGCAGACGGCGGAAATGTCCGAGCCGTAGGCACCGGCGTTCATATACACGCCCCCGCCGACGGTCCCCGGAATGCCATGGGCAAATTCCAGACCGCTGAAACCTTGCTTGGCGGCAAAGACGGCGGCCCGGGCCATGGTCACACCGGCCATCACCCGAATACGGCATCCATCCAGCTGCTCCATGCCAAAAAGGCAGTCCTTCAGGCAGACAACAAGCCCCGGCATCCCCTCGTCAGGGGCCAGAACGTTGGTTCCCGCTCCCAGAATAACCGGTTTGCAGTCCAATAAAACGGACTTTTTCAAAAGTGCCCCCAGCTGCTCCCGATCTTTCGGAAACGCCATCACCTCAGCAGGTCCGCCAATGCGGAAAGAGGTATGCTTTTCCAGGGGTTCCCAAAAACGCAGGGAGATTCCGGGATACATTTCTTCGGTTTTCCGCTGAAAATCAGTTAATTCAGTCATAAACGCCTCCGGGTGTAAACTCTAGTACAGTATACCACAATTTATACCATTATGCAATGAGGATTTCTGCCCAGTCACGACGATTGCACGAGTTAATATTCTTTGAACAATTTCCGACAATATGCCGTAGGGGCGGTGCGTCGCGCAGCGAATCGAAATGATCATAGCTGCCGGTGGCAGCTATACCATAAAAAGTGATGGGG
>USQL01000100.1 GCA_900556935.1 uncultured Eubacteriales bacterium
CACACCAGTGACATCGGTCACTGGTTCGCAGCGACATACTTTTCTAACAGCCCCAATTTGGCTTCCCCTTGGGCGGTGCGTCGCGCAGCGAATTGAAATATAAATAGCTGCCGGTGGCGGCTATACCATAAAAAGTGACGCTGGCTCGGCGCAGCCGAGACTGATGAGGGGCTCCTTCTGGTAGAGAAAGGGGCGATTTTCGGCGGCAAAGGCCTGGATTTTTTCCTCCGCGACCTCCTCAACGGTGTTTTTCAGGATAAATGACGGCTGTAAAGAACAAAATCTGACCCTTGCTCTTCCTTAAAAAAAAGAGTATAATGAGGCTACACCATTTTATGGGAGGAAAAACCATGATTTATGATTCTTTGGCACATATCGACCAGTATAAAACCACCCACCCCGGCCTGTACAAGGCCCTGACCATCCTGCGAGATACCGACTTTTCCAAAATGGAGGACGGCACCGTGGAGGTGGAGGGCAGGGACCTGTTCTATTTCCTGCAGAGCTACGAAACCAAGCCCGACAACGATACCCCGGAGGCCCACCGGAAGTACGCCGATATCCAGGCGGTGCTGGTAGGGCAGGAGAAGATAGGTGTCGGTGCCCTGGAGGACATGACCGAGGTCAGCGGCAAGCCCGAAAATGACATCTGGTTCTACCATGGCCCCATGGACTATGTCAGCCTGACCCCCGGCAAGTTCGCGGTCCTCTTCCCGGGAGATGCCCACGCCCCCGGCATCTGCGTGGATGCCCCCGCCGGTGCCCGGAAGTGCGTTTTCAAGGTAAAGCTGTAATCCTCTGCCGCCCCAAACGGGGCGGCAATGTTTTTGACAAAAAGATGGCATTTCCTCCGGAAATATGCTATGATATGCAAAACACCCAAGGAGAGAAACAATGCTTTTGAATATGGAGAACGTCAGCAAGACCTATGGGGACCGAACCCTGCTGGACGGCGTGACGTTTTATATGAAAACCGGGGACCGGGTGGGGGTCGTCGGTGTCAACGGCTGTGGCAAATCCACCTTTCTGCGTCTGGCCGCGGGGAAGGAGCGGTGCGATCGGGGCACGGTTTCCTATGACCCCAATGTGCGCCTGGGGTACCTGCCTCAGGACCCGCCCTTTGTCCCGGACAATACGGTGATGGAGCAGGTGGAGGCGGGGCTGGACCCCACCGCCCGGGAGGTTGCCCGGTACGAGGCGGTGGAGATTCTCACCCGGCTGGGGATTTTGGACACGGAGCAGAAAATGGGCACCCTTTCCGGCGGACAGCGGAAGCGGGTGGCCCTGGCCGCCTGCCTGGTCCACCCCTGCGATTTGCTGCTGCTGGACGAGCCCACCAACCACCTGGACGCGGAGATGATTGAGTGGCTGGAAAATTATTTGCAGCGCTTCCCCGGCGGCATCCTGCTGGTGACCCATGACCGGTATTTCCTGGAACGGGTTGCGGACCGGACGGCGGAGGTGAGCTTCGGGAAGCTCTATCTCTACGAGGGCGGCTACTCCGCCTATTTGGACGGCAGGGCCCGCCGGGAGGAGATGGACGCGGCCTCCGAGCGAAAGCGCCAGTCCACCCTCCGCCGGGAGCTGCAATGGGTCCTGCAGGGCCCCTGCGCCCGGGGCACCAAAAGCCGGGAGCGGCTGCAGCGGTACGAGGCTCTGAAAGCAGCCCAGCCGCCCCAGACCGAGCAGAGCCTGGGCTCCATTCAGGCTCTTTCCTCCCGCCTGGGAAAGAAAACCGTGGAGCTAAAGGACGCGGGCAAGTGCTACGATGGCCGCTGGGTTCTGCGGCACTTCGATTTTCTCCTCCAGCGGACGGACCGCATCGGCATCGTCGGCGGCAACGGGGCGGGAAAATCCACCCTGTTAAATCTGATTTCCGGTGCTGCGGTGCCGGACGAGGGCACCGTAACCCTGGGGGATACGGTAAAGCTGGGCTATTTTTCCCAGCACGCGAAGGAGCTGGACCCCAACCAGACGGCTTTGGATTATGTGAAAGAGCAGGGCGACCGGATTGAAACCCCGGAGGGGGTGCTGACGGCCTCCAAGCTCATGGATGAGTTCCTCTTTACCGGGCCCATGCAGCACCGGCTCATCGGCAAGCTCTCCGGCGGGGAAAAGCGGCGGCTGTTCCTGCTGGGGCTCCTGGCCTCCGCCCCCAATGTGCTGCTGCTGGACGAGCCCACAAACGATTTGGATATCCCCACTATGACGGTGCTGGAAAACTACCTGGAAACCTTCCCCGGGGCCATTATCACCGTGTCCCACGACCGGTATTTCCTGGATAGAATCTGCAATCGCATTTTCGCTGTGGAGCCCGGAGGCGAGGTGCGGGAATATGTGGGCGGCTATTCCGACTACCTGGAATCCGCCGGGGCGAAAAAGGCAAAGCAGGAGAAAAAGGCCCCCAAGGAGACGGAAAAGCCCAAAAATAAAAAGCTGAAATTCAGCTTCAAGGAGCAGCGGGAATACGACACCATCGAGCAGGACATCGCCGCCCTGGAGGCCAAAATCCAGGAAAACCAGCGCTCCCAAATGGAAAACGGCAGCGATTTTTCCAAGCTCCAGACCCTGATGGAGGAGCAGAAGGCTTTGGAAGCCCATCTGGAGGAAAAAACCCAGCGCTGGATGTACCTGGAGGAGCTGGCGGAGAAAATCGCGAATCAGTAAATCTCCTCTAAAGCTTCCCCTCCGGGGAAGCTTATGTTCCCCCGGACGGGGGAACACGTTCATCGATGGCCTTTATTTCCAATTTAACAGTTTTACCCGAAGGGAGAAAAAATATATGATTTACAAGCTTTTAGTTATCAACCCCGGCTCTACCTCTACCAAGGTGAGTTACTTTGAAAATGAAAAGAATGTATTCACCGAGAGCATCTTCCACGATGCCCCGGAGCTTTTGAAATACTCCACCACCAATGACCAGATGCCCATGCGGCGGCAGGTGGTGCTCTCCTTTTTGGAGGCGCATGGCATTGCCCCGGAGGAGATTGATGTGTTTGTAGGCCGGGGCGGCTGTGCCTATTCCCAGGCTTCCGGGGTGATGACCATCGACAGGCAGCTGGTGGAGGATACAGCCAGGGATTTGGGCGGCAGCGATCACCCGGCCAAGCTGGGGGTGATGCTGGCCTACGACCTGTGCAATACCTACGGCGGGAAAATGTATACGGTGAACCCCACCAATGTGGATGAGCTGTGCGATTATGCCCGGCCCACGGGCATCGCCGGGCTCTACCGCCGGGCCCAGACCCATGTGCTGAACCAGAAGGGCATCGGGGCCATCCACGCCAGAAAGCTGGGGAAACGCTACGAGGATATGAATCTGATTATCTGCCATGTGGACGGCGGCATTACCATCACTGCCCATGCCCACGGAAAGATGATCGACAGCACCGAGGGCGCCGGCGGCGACGGCCCCTTTACGCCCACCCGCCTGGGCTCCATCCCGGTGATGGAGGTGCTGCAATATCTGGATGCGGGCCACACCACCGGGGAAATGCGGGCCATGCTCTCCCGGTCCGGCGGCTTTGTCAGCCACTTCGGCACCTCCGATGCCGCCAAGGTCCACGAGCTGGTGGAGAAGGGGGACCCGAAGGCTGTGACCATCTGGAACACCGTGATTTACCAGCTGTGCAAATCCATCGGCGGCATGGCCGCGGTTCTGGAGGGCAAGGTGGACGGAATTCTCCTCACCGGCGGGCTTATGCGCTATGACGATATTTTAAAGGGCGTGGAGCAGCGCTGCGGTTGGATTGCCCCCATCTCCGTATACCCCGGGGAGTGCGAGCAGGAGGCCATGGCGGACGCGGTGCTGCAGGTACTCCGGGGAGAGCGGCAGGCCAATGCCTATACGGGAAAGCCCGTCTTTTCCGGCTTCCCCTGGGAGCGCGGGGAATAAAACCATTTCCAATCTTGGGAGGGACTATGAAAAAGAAGCTTCGGATGCTTGCGGACCTGCTTGTATTGGCGGTTCTCATGGCCCTTGGCGTTTTGGGCCTTGGCGGACTTCTGCGCCCGGTGGATACGGATTCTCCGGTGAATGCCATCCATACCTTCCACCGGATGCCGGAAAACAGCCTGGAGGTCATCGGCTACGGCTCCAGCCATATGTGGATGGGCCTGGACCCTATGGAGCTCTACCGGGAGTACGGCATCGGGGCCTATAACTACGGCTGCAACTGGCAGGCGCTCAATACCACGCTGCTGTTTTTGAAGGATTCTCTGCGGACCCAGAGCCCCAAGGTGGTGGTTGTGGATACCTTCCATGTCAACAAAATGAAGCTGGATATGGATATGGACGGGGAAATCTACTATACCCGGGCCATTCCCTGGTTTTCGGGGAAGGGGCCCTATCTGCGTCAGTGCTTTGGGGCCCGGCCGGAACGGTATCTTTCCTACGCCCTGCCTCTGGTTTCCTTCCACGGAAACTGGGAAAACCTGACAAAGGAGAGCTTCCGCTCCCCTTTAAAGAGCGGAGATAACTATTACAGAACCATGGGCTTTTCCCTCACGGACGCAGTGGTGCCGGTGACCGTTCCGGAGCAGAACCCGGAGCAGCAGCTACCCCTGTATGAGGGCGCCTGGGCCCTTTTGGAGGAGCTGGTGGAGGTGTGCCGGGAAAGAGACATTGCCGTGGTGTTCTGCACCATCCCCTGGGAGGGGCAGAACCAGTATTCGGAGGCTATGACCACCTTTGCCTTGGAAAAGGACTGCCCGTATCTGAATCTATTTGACCATATCGAGGAAATCGGCCTGGATGGGGAGACGGATTTTATGGATGGCGGCCACCTGAATACCTCCGGTGCCCAAAAGATTGCCCGCTATTTGGGGGCCTATCTGAGGGAAAACTATGCTTTGACGGACTTTCGGGAGAGCCCCGGGAATCTTTGGGACCGGGCGGAACAGTAATATTTTATCAAAATGCCGTGATTGCCGCAATTTTTGCACATATTTCGGAAATGTCTGTTTACAATTCGGGGGGAATCCCGTATAATAGCTCACAACTGAAATGGAAAAGAAAGAGGAAACCACGATGAAGATTACCGTTGTCTGCGATGTTTTGGGAGAGGAAAACAACGGCACGACCCTGGCGGCCATGAACCTGATTCGGGCGCTGCGGGAAAAGGGCCACCGGGTGACCATTCTGTGCCCGGACGCGGAGAAAAAGGGAGTGCCCGGCTACGCGGTGGTGCCCACCCGGAATCTGGGGATTTTCAACGGCTATGTGGCCAGCAACGGCGTGAAGCTTGCCAAGCCCGACGATGCGGTGATTCAGCAGGCGGTGGCGGGGGCGGACATCGTCCATGTGATGCTGCCCTTTGTTCTGGGCCGCCGGGCAACCTATTTTGCGAAAAAGATGGGGATTCCCGTCAGCGCCGGCTTTCACGCCATGGCGGAGAATTTTACCAGCCATATCTTTTTGCAGAATTTCTATCCCGTAAACCGGCTGACCTACTGCCTGTTTGCTAAGGAATACAGCCAGGTGGATGCCATCCACTATCCTACCCAGTTCCTCCGGGACCTGTACGAGGGCATGTACGGCCCCACCAACGGCTATGTGATTTCCAACGGAGTCAATGCCGTTTTTAAGCCTCAGGCGGCGGAGCGGCCAAAGGAATACAGGGGGCGATTTGTCATTGTCGCCACCGGCCGCTATTCCAAGGAAAAAAACCAGGCGGTGCTCATTGAGGCGGCGAACCGGTCCCGGTATCGGGAAAACATCCAGCTGATTCTGGCGGGGGCGGGCCCCAAGGAGAAGGAGCTGAGAAAGCTGGCGGAAAAGCTGCCGGTGCCGCCTCGCTTCGGCTTCTTCTCTCATGACCGGATGGTGGCGCTGCTAAACTACGCGGACCTCTATGTCCACAGCGCGGCCATGGAGGCCGAGGGCATCTCCTGCCTGGAGGCCATCTCCTGCGGCCTGGTGCCCATTATCTCCGATTCCCCCCGGTGCGCCACCAAGGCCTACGCATTGACGGAAAGGAGCCTCTTCCGGTTCGATTCCCCGGATTCCCTGGCGGAAAAAATCGACTGGTGGCTGGAGCACCCCCAGGAGCGGGCGGAGTGGAGCCGCCGCTATGCCGAGAATGCCGCTGGCCGGTTTGACCAGCAGATGTGCATGGACAAAATGGAGCAGATGCTCCTGGAGACGGCGGGGAAAAGGCCATGCCGAGAAAAGTAATCACCTACCGGGACCCCTGGCATGACGATTTTGCCGGGACCCATATTGTCACCAAGCCCCTGTACGCCGGCTACCGGTATGTCCGGACGAATCCTGTGTGGCGGGCCTGCGCCTGCTTTGTCTACCGGGGCCTGGCCCGGCCGGTGGCCCTGCTGTTCCGGAAGCTCTGGTGCTGCCAGCGCTTTGAGAATCGGAAAGCCCTGGACGCGACGCTGGACCGGGGCATCTATGTCTACGCCAACCACACCCAGAAGGTGATGGATGCGTTCCTGCCCTGCCAGCTCCGGCGCGGGGGCAGAAGCTATATTGTGGTGGGCCCGGACACCATGTCCATCCCCTGTATTCACAATCTGGTGCAGATGCTGGGGGCCATTCCCCTGGGCTCTACCCTGGGCCAGAGTCGGGAGATGACCGCCTGTGTCCATGGGCATATTTCCGCCGGAGACCTGGTCGCCATCTACCCCGAGGCCCATATCTGGCCCTTCTACACGGGCATCCGCTCTTTCTCGGAGGCATCCTTCGGCTACCCCGCCCGGGATGGCGCGCCGGTGTATACCATGACCAGTTGCTACCAAAAGCGCCGCTTCGGTCCGTTTCCCAAGGTGGTCACCTACCTGGACGGCCCCTTTTACCCGGATGAAGCCCTGCCCCTTCCGCAGCGCAAAAAAGCCCTGCGGGATGCCTGCCAAAAGGCCATGGAGGCGCGGGCAAAGCAATATTCCACCTACGCCTATTACGAATATCGCCGGGAGGATGCCTGACAGTGGAAAACCCTTTTCCTGATTTTTCAAAAAATGCTTGACAAGCTTTCAAAAATATGCTAGAATAGCCAAGCTGAATCAGTCAGGTAAGGGCTCACGCGGGTGTAGTTCAATGGTAGAACACCAGCCTTCCAAGCTGGATACGCGGGTCCG
>USQL01000101.1 GCA_900556935.1 uncultured Eubacteriales bacterium
GATTGCCACCGGCAATCGTTGGATTTTGATTCGCTGCGCGACGCACCGCCCCTACTGTTCACAAAATGTTTATTCGTGCAATTGTCGTGAACGCTTTGGAAGCTCTATTGACGAAATCCCTTCGATGGGGTAAAATAGGCAAAAAGCCGCAAAAAGTCGGAGGAAACAGGGATGGAGAATCGAAACATAGCCGCGGTGGTGGTGACCTATAACCGCCTGGGACTTTTGAAGCAGTGCGTGGAGCGTCTGCAAAGGCAGACTGTGCCCTGCACCGTCTGGATTGTGGACAACGCCAGCACCGACGGAACCGGGGAATGGGCCCGGGCACAGGAGGGGCTCCGCTACCGGAATACGGGGGCGAACCTGGGCGGTGCCGGAGGCTTTCAGGCGGGCATCCGCTGGGCCGTGGAGGCGGGCGCTTCCCACCTTTGGATTATGGACGACGACTGTCTGCCCGAGGAAACCGCGCTGGAGGCCCTTGTAAACGCCGATGCCCTGCTAAAGGGGCATTACGGCTGGCTCAGCAGCGCCGCCCTGTGGGTAGACGGGACTGGCTGCGTGATGAACAGGCAGCTCCTTTCCAGGCGCTATGTCACCTTTGAGTCCCTTCTGGGGGATGGGCTGGTGGAGGCCAGGCAGGCCTCCTTTGTGTCCCTGTTCCTTCCGGCGGCGGTGGTGCGCCAGGTGGGGCTTCCCATTGCGGAGTTCTTCATCTGGGGCGACGACGCGGAGTTTACCCGGCGCATCCAGCGGCAATCCCCCTGCTTTGTGGTGGGAAAGAGCCGGGTGGTTCACGCCATGAAGGAGAACACCGGCATCGGCGTGGAGCGGGACGCGCCGGAGCGCATCCGGCGATACCGGTACGCCTTCCGGAACGAGGCCTACCTCTACCGGCAGGAGGGCTTCCGGGGAAGGCTTTATTACCTGGCCAACTGCGGCCGGGCCGTGGCCCGGGTGCTTGTAAAGAGCCGGGACCACCGGGGCCGGCGCCTGGGGGCCATTTTCGGCGGCATGTGGGACGGCCTGTTTTTCCGGCCCCGGGTGCAATTCTGCGAAGAGGACTGAGCCATGGAACAAAAAAAATCCTTTCTTTTCCGGGCCTTGGAGCTTCTGCTCCTGGGGTGTGCCGCCTTTGTATTCCTTGCGGTGTGCTCCCTGTCCACCACCCCCCTGCTTTCCTATGAGGTGGGCCAGGACGCGGCCTTTTTCCGGCTGGTTGGCCGGGGCATGACGGCGGGACTTCTTCCCTACCGGGACTTTTTCGATATGAAGGGGCCCTACCTGTTCCTGATGGAATATCTGGGCCAACTGCTTTTTCCCGGGCGGCTGGGAGTCTTTGTCCTTCAGTGGGTGTGCCTGTTTGTGTCCCTGCTTTTTGCCAAAAAGTGCCTCGACCTGGCCTTTCCGGAGAGAGGGTGCCCCATTTTTCTGGCGGCGGCGCTGCTGCTCCCCGGGGCGGTGATGCTGAGCTACACCATGACCGGCGGCGGCCTCACAGAGGAGCTCAGCATGCCCTTTCTCATGCCCTGCCTGTACCTGTGCCTGAAATACCTGAACAAAACCAGGCTTCCCAGCCCGGAAAACCAGGACCATCCCTATCTTTACGGCTTCCTTTACGGGGTGGCCTTCGGCATTCTGGCCCTCATTCGGGTGACCAACGCCGCGCTTCTGGGGGCCATTCTTCTGACCGTCAGCTGCAACCTGCTTGTCTGGAAGCGGTTCCGGAACTTCTTCGGCAACGCCCTGTGCTTCCTGCTGGGGGTGGCTGCCGGCGTTCTCCCCGGGCTTGTGTGGAGCTTCTGCCGGGGCATTCTGGGGGAAATGCTCACCCAGGTGTTCCTGTTCGGATTCCAATATTCCGGTGAGCAGGGGCTTTCCCAGAAGCTCCGGGAGGTTATCCAGCTGTGGCCATGTCTGTTTACCGGGGTATTCCCCCTGATTGTACTGGCGGTGTACCGGGTGAAGGACTGGAAAAGCTGGGTGCTGACCCTGTCCTCCCAGTTAACCCTGCTGCTGGCGGCGATGATGGGCAACGGCTATGCCCACTATTACGTCCTGGCCCTTCCGCTGTGCGTCTATGGCGGCTTCCTCCTGGCCCGGGAGAACGGGCGGCGCTTCCGCAGGCGGGCCTCGGACCGCTTTGTCTGCCTGGCGCTCTCCCTGGCGCTGCTGCTGGGCTCTATCGGTGCCCAGTGGCCCCTGCTGTACCCCCGGGGAATCCGGGAAATCCGCTACGCCATGTACTGCGCCAAAAACGGCAGTGAGGACACGGAGGAATCCGACAATCTCCGGGCGCTGGCCGGGCTCGTGCCGGAGGACGCTTCCCTGTATGTCTACGGCTTCCCCTCCTGCTCCCGGCTGTATGTACTGCTTGACAGGCTGCCCCCCATGCGCTACTGCGACTGGCAGCCCCACTATATTGCCCTGGTGCCTGAGATTGGCGGGGAAATCGAGCGCTATCTCCAGACGGAGGGGGCCTATGTGCTGACCCCGGAGGACACTGTGGAGCCCGGGGAAATCCGGTCGGCGCTGGAAGCGCGCTGCGAAATCCTGGAAATCCGGGGCGGCATGACCCTCTGGGAAAGAAAAGCTGAATAATTCTGCCAGCACTGGCAAACACTACCTCCGGAAATTCAATTTCTGGAGGTTTTTTCTATGAAACTGCGTTTTTGGCTCTGTGCCCTGCTTCTGCTGGTGCTGCCTGTAGGGGTATGCGCCGCGGAGGTGGACAGCGGCAGTGTATACTGCTTTTCTCAGGCGGATTTTGGCGGGGAGACGGGGATTTTCCTCCGGTCCGTGCCGGAAAACGGCAGCCTGACCCTGGGGCAGCGGCTTTTGCGCCCCGGGGATGCCCTGACCCGGGAGCAGCTTGCCCAGGTGGTCTTTACCCCCGTGCGGACGGAGACGGACGGGCAGGCCCAGGTCTGCTATCTTCCCGTGGGGGACTCCGTCGGCCCGGAGGCAGTTCTGACCCTGGGCATCCGTGGAAAGGAAAACAAGGCCCCCATAGCGGAGGATTCCACCCTGGAGACCTATAAAAATCTGCAAAACACCGGCGTTCTCCGGGCAAAGGACCCGGAGGGAGAGCCCCTCACCTTTGCCATCACCCGAAATCCCCGGCGGGGAGAGGTGGCGCTGGGGGAAAACGGCTCCTTCACCTATACCCCGAAAACCAACAAGGTAGGAGTGGATTCCTTTGCCTATACGGCAACGGACCCCCAGGGGAAGCAATCCCGGGAGGCAACCGTCACCGTGACCATCCTGAAGCCCTCCACGGGGGATGCCTACACGGACACGGCGGGGACAAGCTGCGCATTTTCCGCGGAGTGGATGCGCTCTACCGGGATTTTCTCCGGGGAAGTATTGGCGGGCAAAGCCTGCTTTGGCCCGAAAAAGGCCGTCAGCAAGGGAGAGTTTTTAACAATGGTTGTGAAAACCCTCTCCATCCCGGTGGAGGAGCGGGTGAGCGCGGAGGTAAAAACCAACCTGCCCCAGTGGCTCCGGCCCTACGCCGTGGCGGCCCTGCGGGCAGGCCTCACCACCGACACCCCCTGGCAGGGCGACTTTGACGAAAACGCCCCCGTCACCTGCGCAGAGGCCGCCGCCCTGGTGGAAGGCTGCTTCGGGCCGGAGAATATAGACGCTCTGGCAGAACAGAACCTCCTCCCGGAGGGCGAGGACACCCTAACCCGAGAAGAATGCGCCAACCTCCTCTATCGCCTCCAGGAGGCGGCGAGGGTGTAAGCGCGCCCGCATTCCCATAAACAGCCGCAAGCCCCGGAATCATAGCGTCCACACAGATTGCGGCAGCCAGGATTCGTGATTTAATCGTTCAGACCGACTCCTTTCTCAGGTAAAAAAAATCTTACTTTTCCCCTTGCGCACGGGAGCAGAATGTGGCATAATATAAGTAAGAAAATCTTACTTTTGAAAGGAGCGGTACTATGAATGCACAGGTTTTGACGGTTTCGTCCAAGGGGCAAATTTCACTGCCCGTCAATATTCGCAGAAAGCTTTCCATTGACGCGGGGGATAAGCTGGTGCTTTACGCATCCGGTGACTCCATCATGCTGAAAACTTTGAAGCTGCCAACGGCAGCGGAGTTTGAAGCATCCCTTGATGAGGCTCAAACGTGGGCGGCTTCTGTTGGGTATCAGGAAGAGGATGTAAACGATATTATTAAATCTGTGAGGCAGCGGAAACGGAAATGAGAATCGTTGTGGATACCAATGTTTTGATTTCCGGTGTGTTCTTTGGCGGATATCCTCGTCAGATTTTAAACGAAATCGTTGAAATGAAAGTGACCGCCTGCGCAACGACAGAAATCATTGATGAATATGAGGAAATTGTTCAAGAGATGATTGACCGAAAGCAGGGGCACATCAACCGCCACTTGCTGACACCACTGGTACACGCATTGGAAGTTGTGGAGCCCATTACGCATGTTGAGATGTGCAGAGACCCAGATGATGACAAATTCCTTGGCTGCGCAAAGGACGCAAAGGCTTTGTATATTGTCAGTGGTGACAAAGACCTCTTGGTATTGGAGAAATTCGAGGATGTTGAAATCATCACAGCAAAAGCGTTCTGGGAGCGTTATACGCAACAAATGTAAGGCAAAAAAGAGACCGGGCGGAAGGCTCGGTCTCTTTTTGCTATTGGCTTTGTCACCGGTCCTCCCGGAAGTAGGGGACACCCAGGCTTTCGGGGGGCTGGTTTTCGCGCTTGTTGCGCATGGAGGTCAGCACCAGGACGATGATGGTGACAACGTAGGGCAGCATTTTGTACAGCTCCTTTACGGCCAGGTTCGTGCCCGTGGGCAGGAACAGGTACAGGATGTACAGGCCGCCGAAGAGAATGGAGCTGAAAATGCCCACGTTGGGCCGCCAGATGGTGAAGATAACCAGGGCGATTGCCAGCCAGCCACGGTCGCCGAAGGCATCGTTGGACCACACGCCGCAGGCGTAGTCCATGACGTAGTACAGCCCGCCCAGCCCCGCGATCATGGAGCCGATGCAGGTGGCCTTGTACTTGTAGCGGGTGATGTTGATGCCCGCTGCGTCGGCGGTGGCGGGGCTTTCGCCCACGGCCCGGAGCTGCAGGCCAACCCGGGTCTTTTTCAGCACATGGGAACAAATCAGGGCGATAACAATGGCGGCGTAGGCCAGGAAGCCGTAGCTCAGAAACAGCTTGCCGATAACCCCCAGCTTGTCCGCGAAGGGCAGGGCCTTGCGGAAATAGGCGGAGGTGGTGGACAGGGCGATGGAGGGGACCTCCGCGCCGGTAAGCTTGATGAGGGAGCCGCCGAAGAAGTTGCCGAAGCCCACGCCGAAGGTGGTCATGGCCAGGCCCGTCACGTTCTGGTTTGCCCGCAGGGTGACCGTCAGGAAGCAGTACAGAAGCCCCATGGCCAGGGAGCCCAAAAGGCAGCACAGCAGCGGAATCAGCACCGCGAGGACCGCGCTGGGGGCCCCCGCCTGCTCATAGAAGAAGGCACCGATAACCCCGCAGATGCCGCCGACGTACATAATGCCGGGGATACCCAGGTTCAGGTTGCCGGATTTTTCCGTCAGGGTCTCGCCGGTGGCACCGTACAGAAGCGGGATGCCCTGCATAACCGCCCGGGGGAAAAAGGATACAAAATCAAACATTTACGCTTCCTCCTGCCCGTTGTTTTTCAGGAAATTCAGCTTGTAGCTGATGAAGAACTCGCTGCCGATGATGAAGAACAGGATGATGCCCGTTAGGATATCACCGAAGGAGTGGTTCAGGGAGTAGATGGTGGAAATCTCGCTGGCACCCCGGTCCAGAAAGACCAGCAGAAAGCTGGTAAAAATCATGGAGAAGGGGTTAAACTTGGCAAGCCAGGCCACCATGACGGCGGTAAAGCCCCGTCCGTCGGCGATGGTGGTGGTGATGGTGTGGTCCGTGCCGCCCACCAGCAGGAGCCCCGCCAGGCCGCACACGGCACCGGAGAGCATCATAGTCCGGACAATCACCTTGCCCACGGGGATGCCCACATACCGGGCGGTGCGCTCACTTTCGCCCACCACGGCGATTTCGTAGCCGTGCTTGGAGCGGGTCAGGTAGAAGTACATCAAAACCGTCAGCACCAGCGCCACCAGAATGTTCAGCAGGTATTTATACGAGCCAATCTGGGGCAGCCAACCGGCCTGGGTGGACTGGTTGATGATGCCGATTTTGCCCGCGCCCTTGGGCACCTCCCAGAGAATGACGAAATAGGCAACCAGTTGCGTTGCCACATAGTTCATCATCAGGGTGAAGAGGGTTTCATTGGTGTTCCACCTGGCCTTGCAGATGGCGGGGATGGCCCCCCAGACGGCACCGGCCGCCATGGAGGACAGAACCATCAGAAGAATCAGTGCCCAGCCCGGCAGCTTGTCCGCCAGCAGAATCATGCAGGCCGCCGTTGCCAGGCCGCCAATGAGGATCTGGCCCTCGCCGCCCACGTTCCAGAAGCGCATCTTAAAGGCCGGGGTCACCGCCAAAGAGACCACCAGCAGAATCGCCAGATTCTGGCCCAGAATCCATATTTTTCGCTTGGTGCCGAAGGCACCGGCGAACATGGTCTTGTAGACCCCGATGGGGTCCAGCTTGGTCAGGGCCGCGGTGACGATGGCACAGGCCACCAGGGCCAGGACAATCGCGCCTCCGCGAATGGCCCAGACCTTGTACCAGGGCAGGTTGTCCCGCTTGGAAATATGCAGGACGGAAGTATGTTTAGCCATTTGTCTTGCCTCCCATCCGAGTCATCATCATGCCTACCTCCGGTTTCCGGGAGGAATCGGGCTTTTCCACAATGCCGCTGACCTTGCCGCCGCAGAGCACCAGAATCCGGTCACACAGCTCCAGAAGCACATCCAGGTCCTCGCCCACAAAAATCACGGCCACGCCGGACTGCTTCTGCTTGTTAATCAGGTCGTAGATGGTGTAGGAGGCGTTGATGTCCAGGCCCCGGACCGCGTAGGCGGTGAGGAGTACCGTGGGGGCCGCGGCGATTTCCCGGCCCACCAGCACCTTCTGCACATTGCCGC
>USQL01000102.1 GCA_900556935.1 uncultured Eubacteriales bacterium
CCCAGGGACCCTTTGTGATGAACACCCGGAACCACACCCTGGAGAAAAACGGCAATCGCATCCGGCTGACCCAGGTGGAGTACGCCATTTTGAAGCTCTTTATGCAGAATCCCGGCAGAGCCCTGTCCCGGGAGGACATTCTCTCCGCCGTCTGGGGAAAGGACTACGAGGGAGAGCTGAAAATCGTGGACGTGAACATTCGCCGTCTGCGCATTAAAATCGAGGACGATACCGCCAATCCCACCTATATCACCACCGTCTGGGGTTTGGGCTATAAGTGGGGCGCGTAAGTGAAGATTCCAATTAAGAAAATCGGAAATCTGCATAAGCGCTGGCTGACCAATATCACTGCGGTCATTACGGCGGTGGGCATGGTATGCGTGGCGGCCATTACCGCCTCCTATGCCGCCTACTGCTACAAGAACATGGACGCGGACCTGCAAAACCGGGCCCGAAGCACCACGGAGTTTTTCAAGGAGTACATCGGCCAGGACTATGATTCGTTCTACCAGTCCTGCATTACCTATGCCGAGACCTTTGAATACGGAGAGCGGCTGGAGCTGCAGTTTATCGACCAGTGGGGCAAGATTGTGGCCTCCTCCTACGGCACCTGGGCGGTGGCATCCCCCAGAACGCCGGAAATCCAGGAGTCCATCTCTACCCGCTCCATCCGGCCCTTCGTTGGCAAGGACCCGGACACCGGGGAGCGGATTATGGCGGTCAGCAGCCCTATGATTTACAGCAACGGCCAGGTCATCGGCGTTCTGCGGTTCGTAACCTCTACGGCGCTGATGGACGGGCAGATAGTGGGCATCACCTTTGTGAGCCTTGCCGTTCTGGCGGCGGCGCTGGCCATTGTACTGCTGACAAGCTCCCTGTTCATCCGCTCGGTGATGACCCCTGTGGAGCAGATTACGGAAAAGGCCAAGCGCATTGCCAACGGCAGCTACGGTGCCCAGATTAAGACGAAATACAATGATGAAATTGCCGATTTGGCGGAGACCATCAACGAGATGTCCGTGAAAATCAGCCAGAATGAGAAGATGCAGGCGGAGTTCATCTCCCAGCTGTCCCATGAGCTGCGTACGCCCTTGACGGTCATCAACGGCTGGAGCGAGACGCTGCTTGCGGATGAATCTCTGGATGCGGACACGGCCCAGGGCCTGAAAATCATCTCCAGCGAGGCCAAGCGCCTGACGGAGATGGTCATGGAGCTTCTGGACTTTACCCGGCTCCAGGATGGCCGCATGACCCTGACCATGGAGCAGGCGGATATCCGCAGTGAGTTTGAGGACACGGTGTTTATGTATGGCAGCCGCCTTGCTCAGGACGGCATTACCCTGGAATACCTGGACAATGACCAGGATATCCCGGAAATTCCCTGCGACCCCAAGCGTCTGCGGCAGGTGTTTTTGAACATTCTGGACAACGCCGCCAAGCACGGCAAGGATGGCAAGCGAATCGAAGCCAGCATTTCCCATGAGGACGGCCAGGTTGTCGTCCGCATCCGGGACTACGGCCCCGGCATCCCGGAGGATGAGCTGCCGCTGGTGAAAAAGAAATTCTACAAGGGCAGCTCCAAGGCCCGGGGCACCGGCATCGGCCTGGCTGTCTGCGATGAGATTGTACAGCTCCACGGCGGCACTCTGACGCTGGAGAACGCCGAGGGCGGCGGCACACTGGTAACGGTTGCGCTGCCGGATTCCCAGGAGTGAGAAAGGAACGAAATGAACCAATCCCAAGAAACAAAAGAACAGTTTAAAACCTCCATCGGCGGCCAGGCCCTGATTGAGGGCATTCTGATGCGTGGGCCGGAAAAGGATGCCGTGGTCATCCGGGGGGCCGAGGGGCTGACCCTGGAGGTCACGGACCGGAAATTAAATCCCCCTGGCTCCTGGAAGAATCTGCCCTTTATCCGGGGTGTGTTCGGCTTTTTCGATGCCCAGGTGGTGGGCGTAAAGGCCCTGATGCGCTCGGCGGACCTGGCTCCGGAGGAAATGCAGGAGGAGCCCAGCAAGTTTGACAAGTGGCTGGAAAAACGCTTAGGCAGCGAAAAATTCCAGAAGGCCCTGGTCAGCCTGGCGATTGCCATGGGCCTGGGGCTGTCGATTCTCCTGTTTTTCCTGCTGCCCATGACCATCGCCTCCTTCTTTGACAAGGCCATTCAAAGCAATCTGGGCCTGAATCTCATTGAAGGCCTGATTCGGATGGTCATTTTCCTGGGCTATATGATTTTGATTTCCAAAATGAAGGAGATGAAGCGGGTTTTCTCCTATCACGGCGCGGAGCACAAGACCATCCGCTGCTACGAATGCGGCCTGCCTCTGACGGTGGAAAACGTCCGGAAGCAGACTCGGTTTCACCCCCGCTGCGGCACCAGCTTCCTGCTGGTGGTGATGGTGATATCCATCCTGATTTTCTCCATTGCCTCGTCCCTGCTTCTGACCCTGTTCCCGGCCCTTGCGGCCATGCGGGGAAGCCTCGTGTACCGGCTCCTGATGATTCTTTTTAAGCTTCTGCTGCTTCCTCTGGTGGTAGGCATTACCTATGAAATCAACCGCTGGGCAGGCCGCCATGACAATGCCTTTACCAGATTCATTACGGCACCCGGCATGTATATGCAGCACTTTACCACCAACGAGCCGGACGACGGTATGATTGAGGTGGGCATCGCCGCCGTGAAAGCGGTGCTTCCTCAAAAGGAGGGCTCTGACCGGTGGTAACCTACGGAGAACTGTATTTGCAGACCAGGGCGTGCCTGCTTGCCACGGAGTCCCCGGAGGCGGCGGGCCCTATGGCTCGGGACCTGGTCAGCACCCTTTCCGGCATGACCCAGGAGACCTTTCTCGCGGAGAAGAACAGCCCCGTGTCAGAGGGAATCTGCCTGAAGGTGGATACGGCTTTGACAAGACTCCGCAAAGGGGAGCCCCTGCCCTATGTATTGGGGGAGTGGACCTTCTATGGGCTTCCTATGTATGTCAGCCCCGACGTGCTGATTCCCCGGGACGATACCTGCGCCCTGGCGGAAATGGCCATTCACAAAGGGCTCTTCTTAGACAAGGACCCCCGGATTCTGGATCTCTGCTGTGGCTCCGGCTGTATCGGCCTGGCCCTGGCCAGCCGGTTAAAGGATGCCCGGGTGACACTGGGGGACCTTTCCCAGGAGGCGCTGGCCGTTGCCCGGAAGAACATTCAGCGCAATCACATGGGGGGAAGGGTCAGCTGCGTAAAGCTCAACGCCATGGAGGCCCCGCCCCCGTTTCTGGGAAAATTTGACATGATTGTCTCCAACCCGCCCTATGTCACGGCAGCGGAAATGGAGGAGCTGCCGCCCAGTGTGAAAAACTACGAGCCCCATATGGCCCTTTACGGCGGCCGGGATGGGCTGGACTTTTACCGGGCCATTACGGAAGGCTATTGCTCCGTTCTAAAGCCCGGCGGCTTCCTGTGCTATGAATTTGGCATGGGCCAGGGGGACGCGGTGTGCGCCATTTTGGAACAAAACGGCTTCACGGTCCTGGAGCGGACCAGAGATTATAACGACAGAGAACGCGCCGTGCTGGCTCAGTACGGCAGGAAGGAACAGTAATTATGGCTACAAAAAAGACTCCCTATGAAGCACCGGCCCCCGCCTCCGACAAGAAAAAGGCATTGCAGACCGCCCTGTCCCAGCTGGACAAGACCTTCGGCAAGGGAACGGTGATGCGCTTGGGCGATCGGCCCGAGATGAACGTGGAGGCCATCCCCACAGGCTCCCTTGCCCTGGATGCCGCACTGGGCATCGGTGGTGTGCCCAAGGGCAGAATCATCGAGATTTACGGCCCCGAATCCTCCGGTAAGACCACCCTGGCCCTGCACATTCTGGCGGAAGCCCAGAAGCGGGGCGGTGAAGTGGCCTTCGTGGATGCCGAGCACGCCCTGGACCCTGTGTACGCCGCGGCCCTGGGCGTGGATATCGACAATCTGCTGGTCTCCCAGCCGGACACCGGCGAGCAGGCGCTGGAAATCACCGATGCCCTGGTCCGTTCCGGCGCGGTGGATGCCGTGGTTGTGGACTCCGTAGCTGCCCTGGTTCCCAAGCAGGAAATTGAGGGCGAAATGGGCGATACCTTTGTGGGCCTTCAGGCCCGGCTGATGTCCCAGGCTCTGCGGAAGCTGGCCGGCACCATCAATAAGACCAACTGTGTGGTCATCTTCATCAACCAGCTGCGTATGAAGATTGGCGTGATGTACGGAAACCCCGAAACCACCACCGGCGGCAACGCCCTGAAGTTCTATGCCTCCGTCCGTCTGGATGTCCGCCGGATTGAGGCCATCAAGGAAAACGGCAACGTCATCGGCAACAAGACCCGGGTTAAGGTGGTTAAGAACAAGGTCGCGCCTCCCTTCAAAGAGGCTGTGTTCGACATCATGTACGGCCAGGGCATTTCCAAGTGGAGCGAGCTCATTGATCTGGCGGTTCAGATGGAGATTATCCAGAAGAGCGGCAGCTGGTTCAGCATGGCCGACGAGCGCATCGGCCAGGGCAAGGACAGCGTCAAGGCATATCTGCAGGAGCGGCCGGAGCTTGCCGAGCAGGTAGAGGCCCAGGTCCGGGAGAACCTCTGGAAGCTTACCGGCGGTGCCCCCAAGGCCCCGGCCAAGGCTGCGGAGAAGCCCATTGCCGTAAGCGCTGATGATTTCAGCGATGAGGATTGAGTATTTAAAAACCGCCCCGGACCGTTCGGGGCGGTATACCCTGCGTTTTGAGGACGGTTCCACGCTACGCCTCTACCGCCAGACCATTGAGGATTTTGGCCTCTATCCCGGTCTGGAGCTGACGGAGGAGCGGCACCGGGCCCTTCTTACAGCCGCCTCGGAGATGTCCGCCAAAATGCGGGCGGTGCGGATTGTGTCGGCATCCAATGTGTCCAAAAAGGATTTGGAAAGCAGGCTGGTTCGCAAGGGGGAGGACCCCGAGCACGCAAAGGAAGCGGTTGGCTGGCTGTCGGACCTGCACCTCATCGACGATAGCAATACGGCGGATACCATTGTCCGCTCCTGCATTGCCAAGGGCTACGGAAAGGCCCGGGCAAAACAGGTTTTGTACGAAAAACGGATTCCCCGGGAGCTTTGGGAAGGGGCTCTGGAGGACTACCCGGACCAATCGGAGAAGATCACGGAATTTCTCCGGGCGAAGCTGGGCACCACCCGGGACCCCAAGGCACAGAAACGGGCCATCGATGCTCTCCTGCGCCGGGGCCACAGCTACGGTGCCATTCGTCAGGCGTTAAACGAGCTTTCCCTAGATACAGATGATTTCCCGGAGGAAGAATAATGGCAAATATCGGATTTATTTCTCTTGGCTGTGCCAAGAATCAGGTGGACTGCGAGCGGATGATGTTCCGCGTCCAGGAAGCCGGACATACGGTTATGGAAGACCTTCCAGGCAGCGACGTGGTGGTAATCAACACCTGCGGCTTTATCGACTCTGCCAAAAGTGAGGCCATCGACTATATTTTGTCCACGGCTGCTATGAAGGCGGCGGGCCAGGTGGGAAAAATCCTGGTCACCGGCTGCCTTTCCCAGCGCTACCAGGGGGATATCCTGGAGGAGATGCCGGAGGTGGACGGAATTTTGGGCACCGGCAGCTACACCAAGATCGTCCCCGCCATCGAGCAGCTTTTGGCAGGGCATAAGGTGGTGGACTTTGGCTCCATCGATGCTCCCGAGGAGGAGGTTGGCCGGGTGATGACCACCCCGGAGCACTTCTCCTATCTGAAAATTGCCGAGGGCTGCAACAACCGCTGTGCCTTCTGCATCATTCCCTATCTGCGGGGCAAATACCGCAGCCGCCGGATGGACGATGTGCTGTATGAGGCCCGGGTTCTGGCCGCCAACGGCACCAAGGAGCTGATTGTGGTTGCCCAGGACACCAGCCGCTACGGCACGGATTTCCCGGAGCACAAACGGCTGCTTCCGGAGCTTCTGCGGGAGCTGTGCAAAATCGACGGACTGCACTGGATTCGGGTCCACTATGTGTACCCGGATGAAATCGACGACGAGCTGATTGATGTGATTGCCAGTGAACCAAAGATTGTCAAGTATCTGGACATTCCCATTCAGCACTGCAACGACAAGATCCTCTCCACCATGCATCGGCGGGGGGACAAGAAGTTGATTTTGGATCTGTTCCAAAAGCTTCGCGCCAGAATCCCCGGCCTGGTGATTCGCACCAGCCTGATTACCGGCCTTCCCGGCGAGGGCGAGGAGGAGTTCCAGGAGCTGTGTCAGTTCCTGCGGGAGCAAAGACTGGAGCGGGTCGGCGCGTTCGTCTTCTCCCCGGAGGAGGGCACCCCGGCGGCCACCATGGAGCACGTGGACGAGGAAGTGGCCAAGGAGCGGGCAGAGACGTTGGAAATGATTCAGTCCCAGATTATGGACGAGTACAATGCCGCGCAAATCGGCAAGACGTTGGAGGTTCTGGTGGATGGCTACGATGAGGAGCAGGAGCAGTTCTACGGGCGCACCTACGCCGATTCTCCGGACATCGACGGAAGAGTCTGGATCGCCGCGGAGGAGCCCCTGCGGGAGGGCGAGTTTGTAAACGTCACCATCGACGGCTGTATTGACGGCGATTTGGCAGGCTACATTGCGGAGGAAGAAGTATGACAACAGCCAGTAAAATTACCCTGTTTCGGGTGTTCCTGATTCCGGTTATGATGGTAACCCTGTACCTAAGCGGCGGCGAGGCCGGCACCTGGATGTATGTGTCCCTGGGCATCTTTATCCTGGGCAGCCTCAGCGACTTCGTGGACGGTCAGATTGCCCGCCGCTGCAACCAGGTGACGGATTTCGGCAAGTTCCTGGACCCCTTGGCGGATAAGCTCCTGACCATTGCCGTCATGACGGTGTTTTGTCAGTGGGGCCGGTTCCCAGCCTGGGCGCTGATGATTGTCCTGACCCGGGAGTTCGCCGTCACCGGCCTGCGCCTGGTTGCCGCCCCCAAGGGCCATGTCATCGCCGCGGCC
>USQL01000103.1 GCA_900556935.1 uncultured Eubacteriales bacterium
TCCAGCCCAAGTCCGACCGTCCCGTGTTCTGCAGCGAGTGCTTCGCTCAGATGCGCGCCAACGGCTAAGAAAGCGTCTTCAAACGCCCCGGAAAGCTTGCTTTCCGGGGCGTTCTTTTCTAAAAAGTCCTCGGCATCCACTTTGGGTGTCGAGGACTTTTTTACTCAAAAATTCGTTTCAAGGACAACGCGGAATTCTTCCTCAGAGACAGGGGCGCTCAGGCTGATGGAGTAGGCGTAGGTTCCGTCGGTCCAGGTAGCCAGAAGGTAGCCGTCCATGCTTCCCTTTAGCGTAACCACGCACCCGAAAACTTCGGTTGTCTTTTCCTTAGTATATTCATTGTAGCCCCCGGAATTGTCCTCCGTTCCAATGGATTTCCGGTAGCAGGCGCTGTCTGCTTGGCCGAAATATTGGATTTCCGCCAGATTGCCCCAGTAGGAAACGTATTCCGTTTCGGTAACCTCAAATGGAAGGCCTGTGAGTTCCTCCATAGGAATCCCGGTCTTTTGAGAAAGGGCATCCAAAGAGCCCACGTTCTCAATCTGAGAACCCATTTGAACGCCCTGGTCCTGCTGTCTGGGCTTCCAGGCGTACCAGCAGCACAGGACAATGGCCACACAGGCCGCCAAAGACATCACCTGCCGCCACACAAGGCTTTTCTTTTTCCCGGTCTGGGCCTGTTCCAGATTCCGCAGAACCCGCTGACGCATTTGAGGCGTTACCTCCACCCGGTCCATGATTTCATCATACTTCAAAGTCGTAGGCCTCCTTCAAAACGGCTTTCAGCTTCTCCCGTCCTCTGCGAAGGTCGGAGCGAACGGTGGACGGATTCCTGTCCAGAAGTCTTGCGATTTCCTCCGTAGAATACCCCTCGTAATAGTGCAGGTGAATCACTTCCCGGAATTGTACCGGCAAATCCTTCACCGCATCCCAGACAAAGGACAGGTCCTCCCTGCCCTCCTCCGCCAGCTCGTCGCTAAGTTCGTCGGAAGCCCGAAGGGCGTTATATTCGATGCGGTTTTTGCTCAGATTTGCCGCCGTCCGCAGGAGCCACGCCTTTTTGTGTTCCTCGCTTTCAAAACTTGGGTCGGCAGTCAGGAGTTTTAGGAGTGTGTCCTGCAAAATTTCCTCCGCGTCGGCCATGTTGTGCAGATAGCTGTAGGCGCAGCGCAGAATCGCATTTCCGTAGCGGTCCAGGGCATCCGCCGCCGAACAGTCCGCGCTGTCTTTCTCCGCCGCCGCCCTTTTCTCCGGCACAGGCGTCAGCTTCCGTACCGCGAAATGTACCAACCCGCTTATCCTTTCCCACAGCCACCATCCCAGCGGCAAGGGCATCGCGATTGTCTCCATTTCAAAGATTCCTTTCTTCTGTTCTACAAAATCAGTGTACACAGATTGATGTACTTTCCGCCCCAGGCATTTCCCAAGCGGAGGTAATTTCCAATTCCGTTTTTCTCCGTTCCTCAAAGGGCGCAGCGCTGGCCTGTCTCGGCAGCAGCAGAAGCGCCAAGAGAAATGCAAGCATTCCTCCGATAATCCGTTTCCAATTCCATTCCATATGCGTCACCCCGCTGCTGCCGGACAGTAGTGAAATCAGGCCAGAGCCTGAATCCAGCTGTCCATCTGCTCCGCGCTCATACCGGTACGGGCGAAAATGGAGTAGGAATAGCCGTCTTCCGTCCACAGAGCGGTGTAAATCACACCATCATTGCTCTTTACAGTGACTGTTTTGCCGTCAATCTGCTGGGTTTCTACGGTCTTGTATTCGTTGCAATCGCCGCTGATGTCCTCATCCCCCGCGCCCTTGCGGAAGGTGACCTCCGCCTCGCTATTGTCTCCATTGCTGAAAATCACCTGGGCAACGTCGTTTTCGATGGCGGAAATGTGCTTTTCAGCAAAGCCGTCCAGCGCTTCCGGGACGGTAAAGGAGAAGCCGGCAAGCTCCCCCGCCTCCTCCAGGCTATCGCATATCTGCCAGGGGTTGGGAATCTGAACATCTTCCGTCCCAGTATCCAGAGGAGGGCCCCAGGTGGAAGGGTCCCCACCCACAAGGCCACTGACGGCGGAATTGCTTCCTTTCCCGCCGCAGGCCGCCAAGCTCAGCGCCAATACAAAACAAGCAACACATACCATTAACTTTTTCATCATCATTTTTCCTTTCTTATCCGGCATCTTTGCCGTTCTATCCTGTATACAGATGGGAAAGGGAAAATGTTGCAGGCAAATAGAAATTTTTATTCCTCCAACTCCAAATCGCAGATTCGGAAGAAGGGGATCTCCCTTCCGTCTGTCAGCACCAGGCCCTCCCGGTAGCGGTCGATTTTTTTAGGCGGCCGGTCACCGTTTCAAAACGGCCACCGGCCTTGGTGCTATCCTCGTAATAGACGGTCATGGTGAGCATCGGCCTCTGGGCCGCCTGCTCCTCTGCCCGGCGGAGCTGGGCGTTCAGCTCATCCAGACTTTCCTCGGTCAGGAAGACCGGCTGCTGGGTCAGCCGCGCCGTCTCCCGCAGCACCGCCTCGTAGCCTGTCAGCGCCGCAAAGGGGGCAAACTGAGCTGCCCGGTCCTCTATCGACATTCTGGCCCGGGGCCCAGGCTGGGGCCAGGGGGTATTCAAAATATCGTCGTAGTTTTCCATTGCGTCTCCTATGCCTTATGGCCGCCAATCTGGCCGTTCCGCTCCCGGGCGGTGGCCCCCTCCTCCAGGTTCATTCCCCGGAAGATGGCATTTTTTCCAAACTTCTTTTTGATTTCCAGCATGGCTTTGAGCCTCGCCTGCTCTCGCTCCAGTTCCTCTCGCTGGGTTTGGTTTTCCACAGGGTCTGTGAAAAAATCCAGCTGCTCCTGTGTGCCCTTCTCTGCCTCGGACGCTTCAAAGAGATCCGCCGTCAGCGTGAGCCGACGCTGCAGAAGCTTCCGGTCTGCGATGCGGTCATAGAGCTCCATAAAGGCGGCTGTGATCTGCTTCTGGGAAGCGCACTTTTGCGGGAGTGTGATGGTTCCATGGGCGCTTTTGGGGATCTGGCGGCCATAGCGGTCCGAAACCAGTGGGCCTGTATAGGAGGTCCCCGTTTTTTCCAGGCTCTCCCGGTCATATCCCAGGGTCAGGGTCAGCTTTTGGGTCACCAGTCCCTTTTCCACCAGGGCCATGGTGAGCCCGTCCGCCATTTCTCGGACCACCAGCCGGGCCTTCTCCCAGGAATAGGGGCTCTGCAGCACCTGCCCGGAGCTGACAGAGCGGTTTTCCGGACGGTAGGCCTTGATTTGGGCAATGGTGCAGGGCTCATAGCCCCAGGCATGGTCAATCAGGAGCTCCGCCTGGACTCCGAAGAGCTTATAAAGGCTCTCCACCCCAAAGGGCCCCGGGTCCAGGGACAGGCGGGCAAGGTCTCCCATGGTATGGATGCCTCTTTTTTCCAGCTTTCTGGCGTACCCCGGACCCACCCGCCAAAAATCCGTCAGCGGTCTGTGGGCCCACAGCTCTTTTCGGTATGACATCTCGTCCAGCTGGGCAATCCGGGCCCCAAAGGCATCCGGCTGGCAGTGCTTGGCCAGGATGTCCATCGCCACCTTGCACAGGTACAGGTTGGTCCCCACCCCCGCCGTGGCTGTAATGCCTGTGGCCTTGTAAACCTCGCGCATCAGCTTCCGGGCAAAGCCCATGGCATCCAGGTCATAGAGCTTTAAATAGGCGGTGGCATCGATGAACACCTCATCGATGGAATAGACGTGGATGTCCTCGGGAGCCACAAATTTCAGATAGATGCTATAAATTCGGCTGCTGCACTCCATATAGTGGGCCATTCTGGGCTTTGCCACATAGTAGCCAAGCTTCCAATCCGGGTGCAGCGCCAAATTCCGGCTGTCCTTGGCCTCCCCGGTAAATTCCCTGCCGTGATTTTTGCCCCGGCGCAGGGCGTTTACCTCCGTTGTCTTCTGAACCACCTCAAAGAGTCTGGCACGGCCCGGAATCCCGTGGGCCTTCAGCGCGGGGGATACCGCCAGGCAGATGGTCTTCTCTGTGCGGCTTTCGTCTGCCACCACCAAGTGGGTGGTCATAGGGTCCAGCCCCCGTTCCACACACTCTACCGAGGCATAGAAGGATTTCAGGTCGATGGCGATATACTGTCTTTCCACGGAGGCACCCCCTTTTCTCTAATTATAGAACAAACGTTTTTTTCTGTCAACACATTGACGGACCTCTTTCCGGCTGATATAATGGAGAAAAGGAAGGAGGAATCCCCATGCCGAAATACATCTGCCCCAGCTGCGGCACGCTCTTTAATGGGAAGAAATGCAAAAACTGCGCCTACGAAAGCTTTTCCGAGGAGGTCGCCCACAATCTGCATGTGCACGAGGGGGAGCCCCTGGTCATCCACGACACCTCCCGGAAGACCGTACCCTACCACGACCCCTTTGATTGTCCGCCAAAGCCGAAAAAGCAGGTCAAACAGAATCCCAAAAAGTGGATTCTGCCGGTGGTGGTTCTGGCGCTTGTCTACCTGCTGGGGATGCCTGTGTTCTATCTTCCCCGGCTGTGGAAAAATTTCACCTCCACGTCCCAGGAAATCATTTCCGATACCGTCCCCTTGGATGCCGTGACCCTTTACCGGGATGATACCATTGCGGTCTATGGCGACCTCTCGGAAGAGGCATTTGCGGATGCCTGCATTCCCCTTTATATCACCAATTATTCCAAGACGGACTTGTACATAACAACAGCGGATGTTCTGGTAAACAGCCTAAATCTGGATGCCTTTGCAAACCTTTTTGGATTTCTCTCCCCGGGGCAAACCCACTGTGTTTACCTGACCTTCCTGGAGCCGGGGCTTAGCTACGCGGGAATTGACGAAATCAGTCAGCTGTCATTCCGGCTGTGCTATGAATCCTCCGGTTCCCAAAGCGAGACAGCCTATACAGACACCATTGTCCTCGGACAGACAGGCTCGGAAAGCATGTCCCAAGCCGTTCCGGATATGCCGCTGCTGCAGAAGGACGGGCTGTCCCTTTATTTCCTGGGGCTATACCGTGACCCCAACGCCCCGGAAAGCCTGGAAAACGCGGAGCTCATCTTCTGTGTGGAAAACAGCACCTCCCGGGATATGGAGCTCTTCTCGCAGAAAATTCTGGTCAACGGGAATGATTCCAGCCTGTCCCTCTGGGCAAACGCCCCCGCAAACTGCATCAGCTTCTTCCCTATGTATCTTTACGGCATTGACCTGGAGGACTTCTCCCAGTTAGAGGAACTTCTCGTCCGGCTGAGCGCCTACGATGGTCAGATAGATACTGGGCTCGGAACCGCCGCCATCCCGATCACGTAATACAGCAGCAAACCGGCAGTCGCAAGCAGGACCGCCGGTTTGTTCTGTTTAATTGGTTTCATCGTATTCCGTAATCGGAATCAGAATGTTCTTTGCCTTAAGAATCAAAGTTCAGGATGCATTGTATCTGCCCGTTGTGGAATATGTCTTTCATCTCCCCCCAGCGGTCCATATCCGCATTGGGGCACTGCATGGATTCCAGCGTCATCTCCGGAAGGAGCGGCAGAAGCTCCGTAATATAATTGGTGATGTCCCCGTTGGTCATGTCCGTCAAAACCATCGGTAGCAGCTTGTCTACCAGTGCGTTGATTTCCAAAAGGCTCTTGCCTCTGAGTTTTTCCAGCACCTGGGCGACAACCGCCCGCTGGCGGTCCGTCCTGTTGAAATCGCTATCCCCATTGTTGGCATGGCGGGTCCGAACGTAGACCTCGGCGGCCCAACCATCCACCAGGTTGTCCCCGACCTCGTATACCCGGTCCGGATAGTCTTTGAAGTAGCTGTTCATATATTTTGCCTCATCCTCGTCCAGGGTGATCGTCACGCCGCCCAGGGCATTGATGCAGGCATCAAAGGCATCCATATCCACCTCAATGTTGTGGTCTACCACAGGTCCAAAGTTCTTTGTAAGGACGCTATCCATCAGCTGCATCGCCCCCAGGTCACCACCGAAGCTGTAGCCCAGCGCGTAAACCAGCGTCAGCTTTGTAGAGCCGGAATGGGGCTTTCCATTGATATCCTCCACGCCGTTCAGCGTTACATAGGTATCCCGCAGGAAAGAGGTCATGTTGATTTTCTTGGTCTCTTTGTTCACCGTAACAAGAATCACCGTATCCGCGTTCTTGCTGTCCTCTCCCTCCCGGGCATCCTGGCCAACCAGCAAAATATTGATTACTTTGCCCATTTTTCCATAGTCGGGGGTTGTCTCCTTGGGAACCGTGGTCTCAGTCGGTACGGTTTCCACGGTCGTCTCTGTCGGGTCCTCCACAAGCATCTGCGCCAGCTGCTCCTCCGATAACTGGTTCGGTCTGCTTTCCGCACGTTTCACCTTATTTATCTTGGAGTAAACAAAAACAGCCCCCAGGGCCACAATCACCACAAGCACCGCAAGGACAATTCCCAGAATCTTCGGTCCTACCGGCCGCTTCGCAGGTTTTTGCGCCAAAAAGCGGCCACCACTTCCATGTTTCATGCACTCACACCTTCTTTTTCATAATGCGCGGTTGTTTCGTCTTATTATATCGTATCTTACCGCATTATGCAAGCCATACATTGCGCACGACACGACGATTACATGAAAGCTCCCTCTCACACCATTTTCCCAGTGCTTAATTTTGTTTTCCATGAAAACCACCTTTTCTCGTAAAAATATGCGTAAGCCCAGGCAAACCATCCGGACTTACGCATTACGCGACACGATGAATAGGGGCTTAAACAGAAAAGCGGCGAGTATGCCCAACTGGATTTACGCATACCCGCCACTTGTCGTGCCATTATTATAGCAAATGCTTTGTGTTTTTCAAATTTTTTTGCGCAGAAGCATGTTCACATCTCTTCAATGTGATATACGTACTCCAACGACCGCAGGGCCGAAATGATATCCTCGTGCTTTTTGTACTGCT
>USQL01000104.1 GCA_900556935.1 uncultured Eubacteriales bacterium
ATGCCCAGCCGGTAGTCAAAGCCGATGCCGCCGTCAGCAATGGGCAGACACATGCCGGGCATACCGGACATATCCTCGGCGATGGTGATGGCCTTGGGGTTCACCTGGCGGATGAGCTCGTTGGCCAGCTGCAAGTAGGTGATGGCCTCGGTGTGGGTGTTGTAGGAGAAGTACCGGGAGTTTTCATTGAAATCCGTGCCCAGACCGTGGTCGTGATAGAGCATGGAGGTGACGCCGTCGAAGCGGAAGCCGTCGAAGTGGTATTCCGTCATCCAGAATTTCAGGTTGCTCAGCAGGAAGTGGATGACCCCAGTCTTGCCGTAGTCAAAGCACTTGGTATCCCAGGCGGGGTGGTCGCCCTTGGGCCCATCGTGGAAGAACTGCCAGGTGGTGCCGTCGAACATGTTGATGCCCTCGGTGGTGTTCTTCACGGCGTGGGAGTGGACCACGTCCAAAAGCACGCACAGCCCCATGCTGTGGGCCTTGTTGACCAGGTATTTCAGGTCCTCCGGCTTTCCGAACCAGCTGGAGGCGGCGTAGAAATTGGCCACCTGATAGCCGAAGCTGCCGTAGTAGGGGTGCTCCATAATGGCCATGAGCTGCACGGTATTATATCCCGCCCGCTGGATACGGGGGAGAATCCGGTCCGCGAACTCCCGGTAGGAGCCCACCTTGCCCTCCTCCTGGGCCATGCCCACGTGGGCCTCGTAGATAAAGAGGGAATCGGCCCGGCGGAAATTGCGGTCCGTCCAGGGGAATGTCTTCTCGTCGTCCGTAATCTCGCAGACCCATTCCACGCTGTCCTTCTGCTGGACCACCCGGCGGGCATAGAGGGGGATGTGCCAGGTGCGCTGCAAAAAAGCATCCACCACGGTTTTGACCTTGCAGCCCTCCCAAAGGGCATCGTCACCGGGAAGATAGATTTCCCAGTTGCCGTTTCCCAGGCTTTCCAGGGGATGGGAGGTGGGATTCCAGTCGTTGAATTCGCCGGTCAGATACAGCTGGTAGGCACTGGGGGCCCACTCCCGGTAGTACCAGCCCCCGGGGACATGGTGGAAACCGAAATATTCATAGCCGCTGGCAAATTCGCTCAGGCTCTGGCCTTTTGAAAGAATCCTGTTTTGAGTGTCCTGATACAGGCGCATCCGCAGATCAATGTCTCCGGCGAAGTCCTTTAGCTGGGGATTCAGTTCCAGAATACGATACATGATGGTAGCTCCTCTCAAAAGGCCCGTCAAATTCCCATAGTACGAGTCTTTTCTTTATGCGTTAATTGTATAAGATTCACACGTTTCTGTCAACTGTCAAAAGGGTAGCGCTGCCCAATTCCTATAGCTCCTTTACCCCCCGCAGCCGGTAGTTCCGCCCCCGCTCCTTTCGGACGGCGCAGAGGTTTTTCCCCGCCATCTCCACAATCCGGCTGCCGATGGCCTCGTCCAGCTTTAATAGCTCCTGGGGGGAATACTCGCTGGATAGGATGGTAGGGGCGCGCCTTGCGTAGCGGGTGCCCAGGAGGGTAAAGGCCAGGTTCAGGTCCCCGGAGGTAGGGACGCTGCCGTCGGCCCCCCGGCCGGTTTTGAACAGGTCGTCAATGTAGAGGTATTCCGCGTCCAGATATTGCCGCAGCAGCGCATCCCGCTGCTCGGGCAGCGCGCCCTTGATGCGCCCCGATTCCAAGCGCCAGGAGAAATAGGCCACGCTTTTTCCCTCCCGCAAGAGGCTCCCGCAGACCGCCGTGCACAGGTGGGTCTTCCCGCAGCCGGGCTGGCCCAGCATCACCAGCCATCCCTCGGGGGACTCGGCGTAGGCTTTGGCGCAGGCAAGCAGGGCCTTCTGCCAGCCCTCCTCGGCCCGGAAGTCCTGGAAAGTACACTTTGTCAAACTGTCTCCCAGGCCGCTTTCCCGCATTTTCCGCAGACACCGGCGCATGGGAACGCACCGGCATTCCCGGGCCACCAGCCGCTCCTCCGGCCCGTCCAGGAAATAGACCACAGCCTTGTTTCTGCAAACCGGGCAGTCGTAGCCATCGGCGGGGGCGGCGGCTTCGTTGAGGGTTCTCAGGCGCATCTGGGCCAGGGTTTCCCCCTGGGGCAGCTCAAAGGACCTGCCCGAAAGTGTCTGCAAGCTCTTCAAAATCGTCTGTTCCATGTTCCTCCTGCTTTGCCCAGGCCCGGATGGTGGCCAGCGCCGAGGCGTATTTCTTTCCGCTGGAAGCCATATACTCGCTGAGCCGCTCCATGCGCTTTTCGTAGTCCGTGGGGAATTCCCGCTTCAGGCTCTCCAGCTCCTCCGGCGTGAAGGAGAGATTCCTGTATTTCCCGCAGAGAATGGGGGAGGGGGCGTTCTCCGGCCCCTGGCAGCGGGCCTTATTCCCACTCTCACTCTCATTTTCATTCTCACTGTCATTTTCACTCTCATTCTCAGCTTGATTTGCTAAAGCAAAAGAAGCATTTGCTTGGCCTTCCCGGTTCAGCTGCTGGGTTTTCAGCCCACCGGCCCGTCCGGCCTCCGCCCGGCGGCGGCACACCGCATCGTACTTTTCCCAGTCCCGGTCAATGGAGCGCCGCATCATGTCAAAGCAGATGCCGGCCCCGCCCCGGAGATTGTCAGGCAGCGCGCCCGTTTCCATGTAGACATACAGCGCCTTCAGCAGCCGCCCGGCCTCCGTGTCCCGCAGCATACAGACAGAGCTTTCCATGTCCGTGTAGAGGATAAAACTTTTTCTCATTTTTGTGTTCTCCTTTTTGTTTATTTTTTTGAACCGTCTGCATGATAGCACATATGTTCGATTTTGTCAACTGTGCATGTTGGATTTTCCTGTAGGAACAGTGCAGACCGGCGAGGTGGAATTGTGACGAATCCGTATACCCTGACGGGAAAGCCCCTGCCTTCTCAGGCTTCCGAAGGTGGCCCGCAGGCCGGATGTGGAGGGGACACCTGGCGGGATTGCCGTGCTGAAACAGACGTTTCGGTTTCAAATTCTGTGTTTCAGTTTTGCGTACTTACCCACTCTGGCACTTGTTATGGGTGTCCCCTCCACATCTGCCCGCTGCGGCGGGCACCTTCTCCAGCAGGAGAAGGCTTTTTTGGCTTCCGTTCGGGGGTATACGTTCGACCATCTGCTCACTTTCGTTACGTTTCGGGCGGCTGGTAGCCGATAGAGTTATTGTGCGATTGCCACAGGCAATCGTTGGATTTTGATTCGCTGCGCGACGCACCGCCCCTACGGCATATTGTCGGAAATTGTTCAAAAAATATTAACTCGTGCAATCGTCGCGATGAGAAACGGTTTTCTCTTGACGCACGTATAAATACGTGCTATAGTGATTATAGAAAGAGAAAGGCGGCACAAAACAGAGGACGTTCCCACGGGGACGCTGAAGTCCATCCGGCAGGCGGCCGGAATCGAATAATTTCCGCCCTTAGATTGAAAGGAGCAAACAATGGCAAAATATGTATATCCCGCGGTTTTTACGGAAGAAGACCTGGGCTACTCCGTGAATTTCCCGGACCTTCCCAACTGCTTTACCTCCGGGCAGACGCTTGGGGAAGCAATTGAAATGGCAAACGATGTGCTCTGCCTGACACTCTACGAAATGGAGCAGGCCGGGGAAAGCATTCCGGAACCCTCCGGTATCCGGGATATTCCTGTAAAGGAAAAGGAATTCGTAAATTTTATTCCCTGTGATACGTTGGAATATCGAAAATTTTTTGACAGCAAGGCCGTCAAAAAAACACTGACCGTTCCGTCCTGGCTCAACGATATGGCCGAGCGGGCAGGCATCAACTTCTCTGCCACACTGCAGGCCGCCTTGAAACAGCAGCTGCATCTATAAAAAAGTATCCCCCGGCGGTTCAAACCGCCGGGGGACTTGTTTTAACCCTTCACCGCGCCGGCGGCAACACCCTTGATGATGTGCTTCTGGCAGGTCAGGTAGAAGACGATAACAGGGACGATGCTCAATAGAATCAGGGCCATGGTGGCACCCATGTCTACAGAGCCGTAGGAGCCCTTCAGGTACTGGATATGGATGGGGATGGTCATGTACTTTTTCCGGTCCAGAACCAGATACGGAAGCAGATAGTCGTTCCACACCCACATGATTTCCAGCATGCCTACGGAAATCAAGGTGGGCTTCATCATGGGAAGCACCACAGAGAAGAAGGTCTTTACAGGCCCGCAGCCGTCAATGGCCGCCGCTTCCTCGATGGACAGGGGGATGGACTTGACAAAGCCGGAGAACATAAACACCGCCAGTCCCGCGCCGAAGCCCAGATAGATAATGGGGATGGTCCAGGGGGTATTGAGATTCAAGGTGTCGGCGGTCTTGGGCAGGGTGAACATCACCATCTGGAAGGGCACCACCATGGAGAAGACGCACAGGTAATACACAATCTTGCTGAAGGTGCTGCCCACACGGGCGATATACCAGGCGGCCATGGAGGTACACACCAGAATCAGGGCGCTGGAGACGATGGTGATAAACAAGCTGTAGCCCACGGACTTGACAAAGGGATAGTTGCCGAAGGTCATGCCCTTGATGTAGTTGTCAAAGCCCACAAAGGACTCCTCGCTGGGGAAGGCAAAGGTCTCCGTGTTGACGTAGGCGTTGGCCTTAAAGGAATTCATGAGCACCAGGAAAACGGGCATCAGGTAGATAACCGCAATGATGGAGAACACCACGGTGAGGACGGTCTTGCCCCGCTTTTCTCCCTGGATGGTGGCAGGTTTTTTGCTCATTACTGCTGCACCTCCTTATCATGGGTGGACTTCATCTGCAGGATGCCAATGACGGCAACCAGGATGAAGAAGATCACGGCCTTGGCCTGGCCCACGCCCTTGGTTTTCAGGGTGTTGGAATTGACGATGTTCAGGGCCAGCATTTCCGTGGTGTGGATGGTCCCCTGGTAGGGGCGGCCGTTGGTCAGCGCCAGGTTCTGGTCATAGAGCTTGAAGGAGTTGGTCAGGGTCAGGAAGGTGCAGATGGTGATGGAGGGCATGACGTTGGGAATGGTGATATGCCACAGGGTCTCCCACTCGGAAGCGCCGTCAATCTTGGCGGCCTCCAGCATATCCCCAGGCACCGCCTGCAAGCCCGCAATGTAGATAATCATCATATAGCCAATCTGCTGCCAGGCCATCAGGATAATCAGGCCCCAGAAGCCATAGGTCGAGTTTAGAAGGATGGAGGTATTGTACTTGGACAGAATGCCGTCAAAAATCATGGACCAGATATAGCCCAGGACGATGCCGCCAATCAGGTTCGGCATGAAGAAGACGGTTCTGAAAATATTGGAGCCCTTGATGCCCTTGGTCAGCAGATACGCCACCGTAAAGGACAGGATATTGATAATCAGCAGGGAGACCAGGGCGAACACCGCCGTATACCAGAAGGCATGGAGAAAGCTTGCGTCGGCGAAGGCCTTAACATAGTTACTAAGCCCCGTCCAGGACCACTTGCTGGTGGTTTTGAAGTCACAGAAGGAAAGGAACAGGCCCTTTCCAAAGGGGTACAGAAATCCAATGCAGAATGCCACGAAGGTGGGCAGCAGGAACAGCGGGAAGCACCTCTGAATGGGCCGGCGGACCAGCACGGAATTCAGAGAGGACCCGTCGTTTTTTTTCTTAAAAACAGCCATAATCATCTCTCCTTTGGGGGAGTGCCGCAGAACCGGCCTCCGGTTTCCGGGAATGGTAGAAAACGGAAACCGGGGCGAGCGAAGCCGCTCGCCCCGGGAAAGTGCGAAGGAATGTTTAGCCTACGTTCTTGGCGTACTGGGCAGCCCAGCCGTCCACAATGGCGGTCTCCACAGCGGCCCAATCGCCGGTGCCGGAGGTGTACTGGGTCATAGCGTCCACAACGGCGGCACGGAAGTCATCCACGCCGGGAGTCCAGTTGAAAGCCCAGGTAACGGTGTAGTTGCCGTCAGCAACCATCTTGTTGGCATCGGCAAAGAACACGTTCTCGGGGGTCTTGGCGTTCTTGAAGGGGCAGGGACCAAACTCTTCGGCCAGCATGGTGGTGCCTTCCTCGGAGGTAACAACCCACTTCATGAAGTCCAGGGTAGCCTGGATGTTCTCAGGAGCGGCTTCCTTGTTGACGGCCCAGCAGTTCTCAGTGCCGGAACACAGGCCGGCCTTCTCCTCGCCTTCCACACCGCAGTAGATGGGGATCATGGCCAGGTCATCGGGGTTCATGCCGAAAGTGCCGGTCAGGTTGCTGTACTCCCAGGTACCGTTCTGGTAGAACACAGCCTCGCCCTTGCCGAACTCGGCCTCAGCCTGGTCGCCGGTGGCGGTGGTCAGGGCAGCGCCGGTGGTGGCGGAGTCAGTGATGTACAGGTCCCAAATGGCCTTGAAGTTGTCAAGGTACTTGTTGGTGATGGTGGCGGGCTGCTTGTCCACGCCGTCATCACGGAACTGGTAGAACAGCGGCATATTCAGCAGGTGGCCGGAGAATCTCCAAGAGGAGGAGCCGTCCAGGCCAGCGGAGGTGAAGGCATCGAAGCCCAGTTCAGAAGCATGAGCGTGGATGTCATCGGCAACAGCCTTCAGAGACTCAAAGTTGGTGATTTCGTCCAGGGAGTGACCGGCCTTCTCCAGCAGAGCCTTGTTGACGATAATGCCGAAGGACTCGTAGCAGTAGCCGATGGCCAGGACGGAGTCGTCCTCGCCCTTCAGATTAAAGTCATCGGTGGTCATTTCCTTGTAGACATCGGTGTCCCGCAGGTCCAGGCACCAGTCGCCGTAAGCGTCAATGGCGCCCTGGTTGCCGGCCTGGAACATGGTGGGAGCCTCGGTCTTGTCCAGCTCGGCGGTCAGGGTGTCGTCGTAGGTGCCGGAAGCGGCGGTCACGACGGTGACCTTCACGCCGGTCTGCTCGGTGTAGGTCTTGGCCAGTTTCT
>USQL01000105.1 GCA_900556935.1 uncultured Eubacteriales bacterium
CTGATGAACATCGGCCTGGGCTCCAACGTGGGCATCTACGCCGAGGGCAACGGCTTTACCACTCCCTTCTATGTCATGCGGGACTTCTTCGGTGCCCTGACACCCGGCGTCCTGCAGAACAACATGGGGGCTACCGGCTATGCCACCATGATTCTGACGGTGGTCACCATGTTTGCGGGCCTGTTTGCCATTGTTGCCATGTCCAAGAAGAACGTGAAGGGTTCCGTGCTGTATGGCATGCTGATTGCCTCCGTGATCTACTGGGCAGGGGAGGCCATCTTCCTGCACACCAATCCCTTTGCGTCTCTGGCCACAGCTTCCTTCGTGCCGCCCTTTGCGGATATGGCCAAGACCACGCTGTTCCATTTCAACTTCGCGGGCTTCCTGGAAATCGGATGGTTTACCGCCATCACCCTGATTATCACCTTCTGCATCATTGATATGTTCGATACCATCGGGACTTTGGTTGGCACCGCCTCCCGGGCCGGTATGGTGGATGAGAACGGCAATATGCCCAACATGAAGGAGGCCCTGCTGTCTGATGCCATCGGCACCGTGGCCGGTGCCTGCACCGGTACCTCCACCGTTACCACCTTTGTGGAGTCCGCTTCCGGCGTAGAAGCCGGCGGCCGCACCGGTCTGACGGCTCTGACTACCGGTATCCTGTTCCTGGCCTGCATCTTCCTGGCCCCTGTGGCCGCCATTATCCCCGCCGCCGCAACCTCTTCTGCCCTGATTTACGTGGGCGTTCTGATGCTCCAGGGCCTGAAGAATGTGGACTTTGAGGATATGGACCAGATGGTTCCCGTGGCGCTGATGCTCATCGGTATGCCCATCTCCGGCTCCATCGGCCACGCCATTGGCATTGGCCTGATTTCCTACACCATCATCAAGATCTTCGGCGGCAAGGCCAAGGAGGTCTCCGTCCTGACCTACGCCATCTCCCTGCTGTTCCTGGTAAAGTTCTTCCTGGCACTGTAAGATACCAAATGAAAACGACAGCCGCTCTGAATTTTTCAGGGCGGCTGTTTTCATAGACAAAGAAAGAGGGACAGCGCAAATGGCTGTCCCTGAATGTGGTAGTGCTTACAGTTCGCAGTTGCCTACGGTTCTGGGGAAGGGGATGGCATCGCGGATGTTGCCAACGCCGGTCAGGTACATGACGCAGCGCTCGAAGCCCAGGCCGAAGCCGGCGTGGCGGGCGGAGCCGTACTTCCGCAGGTCCAGGTAGAAGTCATAGTCTTCTGCCCGCATACCTAGTTCTTCAATACGGGCCTTGAGGATGTCGTAATTGTCCTCACGCTGGCTGCCGCCGATAATCTCGCCGATGCCGGGAACCAGGCAGTCCATGGCGGCCACGGTCTTTCCGTCGGGGTTCAGCTTCATGTAGAAGGCCTTGATCTCCTTGGGGTAGTCGGTGACAAACACGGGGCGCTTGAAGACCTGCTCGGTGAGGTAGCGCTCGTGCTCGGTCTGCAGGTCGCTGCCCCAGTGGACGGGGTATTCAAACTGGTCGTTGTGCTCCTCCAGGATCTTCACAGCTTCGGTATAGGTAATGCGGCCGAACTCGGAGGTCATCACGTGGTTCAGCCGGTCCAGCAGACCCTTGTCTACAAAGGAATTGAAGAAGTTCATTTCCTCGGGGGCATGTTCCAGCACATAGGAGATGATATACTTGATCATGGCCTCAGCCAGTTCCATATTGTCTTCCAGATCCGCAAAGACGATTTCCGGCTCGATCATCCAGAACTCAGCGGCGTGGCGGCTGGTGTTGGAGTTTTCTGCCCGGAAAGTGGGTCCGAAAGTATAGATGTTCTTAAAGGCCATGGCGTAGGTCTCGCCGTTGAGCTGGCCGGAAACGGTCAGGTTGGTGGGCTTGCCGAAGAAATCCTTGCTGTAGTCCACCTTGCCGTCCTCGGTCTTGGGCACATTGTTCAGGTCCAGGGTGGTCACCTGGAACATTTCTCCGGCACCCTCGCAGTCAGAGCCGGTAATCAGGGGCGTATGGACGTAAACAAAATCCCGCTCCTGGAAGAACTGGTGAATGGCGTAGGCAGCCAGACTGCGGACGCGGAACACGGCCTGGAACATATTGGTCCGGGGGCGCAGGTGGGGCATGGTCCGCAGAAATTCTACGGTGTGCCGCTTCTTCTGCATGGGGTAGTCGCTGGCAGAGGGACCCTCCACAGTGACCTCGGTGGCCTGGATTTCGAAGGGCTGCTTGGCGTCGGGGGTCAGCAGCAGCTCGCCCTTGACGATCAGGGCAGCACCCACGTTGACCTTGGAAATCTCATTGAAATTGTCCATGGTGTCGTGGTAAACCACCTGGACAGGGGTAAAGAAAGTGCCGTCGTTCAGGACGATGAAGCCAAACTGCTTGCTGGCCCGGACAGACCGAACCCAGCCGCCGACAGTTACTTCCTTGCCCGCATAGGCACTTGTGTTTTTGAACAGCTCTCTGACAGAAATCAGATCCATAGGTATAACCCTCTCTCTTGCTGAAAATATAGGCTAAGTATACGCTAAATCGGCGGAATTTACAAGAGCAAAAAGGAATTTTTATCAAATTCAACAAAAATTTTCAGAAGAAAAGCCGGGACCCGACTGCGCAGGTCCCGACTTTGATTACTTTTGGCCTGCCACGCTCTTGCGGACCAGGGCCCGGTGGAGTCTTGCCTCCGCCAGACGAAGGTCTGTATCCGTGGAATTTTTGTTGTGCAGCACGTCCTCGGCCCGGTGCAGGGAGGCTTCGGCGCGGTCCACGTCGATCTTCTCCGCCCACTCAAAGGTGGTGGGAACCAGGGTCACAGCGCCGTCTACAACGCTGAGCATGCCGCCGATACAGGCCGCCTCCCGGCGCTTTCCGTCGGCAATGACCGTGGCCTTGCCCATGCCCAAGGGGGCCACAAAATTGATGTGACGGGCCATGATGGCCAAATCTCCGGTGGTGGAGCGGACAATCAGCCGCTCGGCATTGCCGTCATAGATCAGGCCGTCGGGGGTGACGATTTTCAGGGGGAAGGTGCTCATGCCTTCTCACCGCCCCGATACTTTTCCACGACCTCGTCGATGGAACCGGCGAACAGGAAGTAGGACTCGGGAATATCGTCGTGCTTGCCCTCGATGATCTCCTTGAAGGAGCGGATGGTCTCCTTCAGGGGCACGTACTTGCCCTTGTAGCCGGTGAACTGCTCGGCCACGTGGAAGGGCTGGCTCAGGAACCGCTGCACCTTCCGGGCCCGGTTGACGGTCAGCTTGTCCTCGTCACTCAGCTCGTCCATACCCATGATGGCGATGATGTCCTGCAGCTCCTTGTAGCGCTGCAGAATGCTCTGGACGGCACGGGCGGTCTCGTAGTGCTCCTTGCCCACGATTTCCGGGGACAGGATTCGGGAGGTGGAGTCCAGAGGATCCACGGCGGGGTAGATGCCCAGGCTGGCGATGCCGCGGTCCAGAACCGTGGTGGCATCCAGGTGGGCGAAGGTGGTGGCAGGGGCGGGGTCCGTCAGGTCGTCAGCAGGCACGTAAACGGCCTGGACAGAGGTGATGGAGCCGTCCTTGGTGGAGGTGATACGCTCCTGCAGGGCACCCATTTCCGTTGCCAGGGTGGGCTGGTATCCAACGGCGGAGGGCATGCGGCCCAGCAGTGCGGAGACCTCGGAACCGGCCTGGGTGAAACGGAAGATGTTGTCAATGAACAGCAGTACGTCCTGATGCTTTACATCCCGGAAGTACTCTGCCATGGTCAGGCCGGAAAGGCCTACGCGCATACGTGCTCCGGGGGGCTCGTTCATCTGACCGAAGACCATGGCGGTCTTGGAGATAACGCCGGATTCGGTCATTTCGTTGTAAAGGTCGTTGCCCTCACGGGTACGCTCGCCAACACCGGTGAACACGGAGTAGCCGTTGTGGGCAGTGGCGATGTTGTAAATCAGCTCCTGAATCAGAACGGTCTTGCCAACACCGGCACCGCCGAACAGACCGATTTTACCGCCCTTGGCATAGGGGCAGATCAGGTCGATGACCTTGATGCCGGTTTCCAGGATCTCGGTAGCGGGCTGCTGCTCCTCGTAGGAGGGGGCAGGGCGGTGGATGGGCCAGCGCTCCTGGGTTTCCACATCGGGCTTATTGTCGATGGGCTGACCCAGTAGGTTAAATACACGACCCAGGCAGGCTTCGCCCACGGGTACGGAAATGGGGGCACCGGTATCGGTGACCTCCGTACCTCTCTGCAGGCCGTCGGTGGAGGACATGGCGATGCAGCGGACAACATTGTCACCGATATGCTGGGCGACCTCCGCAATGATGGTCTTGTCCCCGTAGGGTACTTCGATGGCGTTCAGCAGGCTCGGCAGCTGATCCTCCTCGAAGCGGATATCCAGAACAGGGCCCATAATCTGGACCACAGTTCCTTTGTTTTTGGCCATGGAATTCAACTCCTCATGTTAGGATGGTTAAGCGGCTCAAGAGCCCGCGACGATTTCGGTAATCTCCTGGGTAATGGAGGCCTGACGGGCGCGGTTGAATTTAAGGCTCAGATCCGCAATCATGTCTTCGGCATTCTGGGTTGCGGAGTCCATTGCGCTGCGCCGCGCGGCCTGCTCGGAGGCCCGGCTTTCGCAAAGGGTGCCGTAGAGAATACCGCCCAGATACTCCGGAACGATGGAGGCGAATACCTCCTCCCCGGAGGGCTCGTAGAGAATGCCGCTCTCGGCACCCTGACGGCGCATCTCCTCGCTGCAGGCGAGGGGAAGCAGCTGCATGGTGTCGGGGGTCTGGGAAAGCATAGAAACAAAATTGGTGTAAGCGATTTGAATGCCGTTGTACTCTCCGCTCAAAAAGCCGCGGCTAAGCTGCTTTGCGATGGAGAAGCAGTCACCGATGGAGACACCGGCGGCTTCGGCATAGGTTTCCGTCAGAACGGGAACCTTGTGGCTTACGAAGTAGTCAAGGGCCCGCTTGCCGATGGGAAGCACCACGGCCTCGGGGCACTTGTCAAGCTTTTGCTGTACCATTTTCAGGACATTGCTGTTGTAGCCGCCCGCCAGGCCTCTGTCACCGGCAATGACGATAAACACCGTCTTGCCTTCCTTGCGCTCAGCAAAAAAGGGAGAGGAAAAGTCCCGGTTGGTGCGTACAATGTCCTCAATGGTGGAGTGCAGGATTTCAAAATAGGGCCGTGAGTTTTGCACCTGGGCCTGGGCATGCCGCAGTTTGGAGGCAGCAACCATTTCCATGGCTTTGGTAATCTGCTTGGTGCTCTCCATGCTTCGGATGCGGGTTTTGATCTCCTTCGTGGAAACGCCAGCCATGCTGTTTCCCTCCTTTTATGCCGGGGTGAACTGCGCGACCAGCTCTTCCAGCGCCTTTTTCAGCGCGTCCTCGGTTTCGGGCTCCAGCTTGCCGGTGGAACGAATGGCCTCCAGGACCTCGGGATGGCGACCGTCCATATGCTCTTCCAGCCGCTTCTCGAACTCGGGAACCTGTTCCACGGGAATGCTCGTCAGATAGCCCTTGGTAACGGCGTAGATAATGCAGACCTGCTGCGCAACCTCCTTGGGGGAGTTGTTCTTCTGCTTCAGTACGGCCACAATCCGTTCGCCCAAGGCAAGCCGCTGCTTGGTATCGGCATCCAGGTCAGAGCCGAACTGCGCAAAACTCTGCAGCTCCCGGTACTGAGAGTACAGAAGCTTCAGAGAGCCTGCCACCTTCTTCATGGCCTTAATCTGCGCGTCGCCGCCTACACGGGACACGGAAATACCGGGGTTGACAGCGGGCATAATGCCGGAGTTAAACAGCTCGGTTTCCAGGAAGATCTGGCCGTCGGTAATGGAAATGACGTTGGTGGGAATATAGGCGGAAACGTCGCCGGCCTGGGTCTCGATAATGGGAAGGGCCGTCAGGCTGCCGCCGCCCAGCTCCGGGGACAGCTGCGCCGCACGCTCCAGAAGACGGGAGTGGAGGTAGAACACGTCGCCGGGGTAAGCCTCTCGTCCGGGGGGACGGCGAATCAGCAAGGAAATGGCACGGTAAGCCACGGCGTGCTTGGAAAGGTCGTCGTAGATAACCAGCACATCCTTGCCTTGATGCATGAAATATTCGCCCATGGTGCAGCCGGAGTAGGGGGCGATATACTGCATGGGGGCCAGCTCCGAAGCGGTAGCAGAGACTACGATGGTGTAGTCCATAGCTCCGCCCAGGGTCAGGTTCTCCACCACCTGGGCCACGGTAGAACGCTTCTGACCGATGGCAACATAAATGCAGATGACATCCTTGCCCTTCTGGTTCAGAATGGTATCGGTGGCGATAGTGGTCTTGCCGGTCTGCCGGTCACCGATGATCAGCTCACGCTGGCCGCGGCCGATGGGAATCATGGAGTCGATGGCCTTGATGCCGGTTTGCAGAGGCACAGAAACGTGCTTTCTTTCAATAATGCCGGGGGCAGGGGATTCGATAGGCTTGTAAGCCTCGGCCTCGATGGCCCCCTTGCCGTCGATGGGCGCGCCCAGGGCGTTGACAACACGGCCAATCAGATTTTTGCCTACCGGCACGGAAACGACCTTGCCGGTGCGCTTGACAATATCGCCTTCCTTGATGCCCTGGTCGGAGCCAAGGATAACGATGGATACGGTTTCCTCTTCCAGGTTCTGTGCCATGCCGTAGGAGCCGTCGGGGAATTCCACCAGCTCACCGGCCATGCACTTGTCAAGACCGGAGGCCTTTGCGATGCCGTCACCAACCAGAATGACGACACCGGTTTCGCTGACCTCGATCTTGTTTTCGTAGTTCTTAATCTGACTACGAATGATTTTGGTTATTTCTTCGGGTCTAAGTTCCATACAGTCCCTGCTTTCTCGTCAGAGTACGGTG
>USQL01000106.1 GCA_900556935.1 uncultured Eubacteriales bacterium
CGTGCCATCGGCTCCATCCGTGCCGTGAACGCCGAGTCCCGCAAGGCCGCTCAGGAGAAGATCTGGAGCGAGATCGAGGTAGGCAAGAAGTACCACGGCGTTGTGAAGTCCCTGACTTCCTACGGCGCGTTTGTGGACATCGGCGGAGTGGACGGCATGGTCCATGTTTCCGAGCTGAGCTGGAACCGGATTAAGACCCCTGCCGACGTTGTGAAGGTCGGTGACGAGATTGACGTTTACGTCATCTCCTTCGACCCCGAGAAGCACAAGATTTCTCTGGGCTACAAGACCGCTGAGATGAACCCCTGGAACCAGTTCATGACCAACTACGCCGTTGGTGATGTTGTGGATGCCAAGGTGGTCAAGCTGATGACCTTCGGCGCTTTCGCGGAGATTCTGCCCGGCGTTGACGGCCTGATTCACATTTCTCAGATTGCGGACCGCCGCATCGGCAAGCCCGAGGATGTTCTGTCCGAGGGTCAGGAAGTCAAGGTCAAGATCACCGATGTTGATGCTGAGAACAAGCGCATCTCCCTGTCCATCCGCGCTCTGCTGGAGGACGGCGAGGACGCCGAGTAATTTTAGGCTATAAAAATACCGGGGTAGTCATTCTGCCCCGGTATTTCCTGTAGAAAGGAGATTTTTATGGTAAAGCATCTTATTTTCTTCACCCTGAAACCGGATGCGGATAAAAACGCCGTCATTGCCGCGGCGGAGCAGGCCCTGCTTCCTCTGGTTGGGAAAATTCCCGGCCTTACCAAAATGGAGGTCAAGCCCTGTTTCTCCGGCCCGGATTTTGTGCTCTACTCCGAGCTGACGGACCGGGAGGCTCTGAAGGGTTATGCGGACCATCCTCTGCATATCGAGGCAAAAAGCCATTTCTTCCCCTGGGTGGAAAACCGCGTGGCAGCGGACTATGAGGTATAAGGAGAGAGAATTATGAAAGCAATCGTAACGGTTGTGGGCCAGGACCGGGTGGGCATTATCGCCGCCGTCTGCTCCAAGCTGGCCGAGTACAATGTCAATGTTCTGGACATCAGCCAGACGGTCATGCAGGGCTACTTTACCATGATGATGGCAACGGAGGTCTCCCAGTGCAATATCCCCCTGGGGGAGCTTGCCCTGCGGATGGATGAAACCGGCGTGCAGATGGGCCTGTCCATCCGTGTTCAGCGGGAGGACATCTTCCAGGCTATGCACAGGATTTAAGGAGTCGCCATGCTGGATCAAAAAGATATTCTGTCCACACTGGACATGATTGACAATCAGCACCTGGATATCCGCACTATCACCATGGGCATCAGCCTGCTGGACTGTGCGGACCGGGATATTCGGGTCTGCTGCCGGAAAATCTACGAGAAAATCACCTGCTGCGCCAAGGACCTGGTAAAAGTGGGGCAGGAGATTGAGGCGGAGTTTGGCATTCCCATTGTCAATAAGCGCATTTCCGTCACCCCCATCGCCCTGGTTGCCGCCGCCTGCGAGGCGGACAGCTATGTGGAAATTGCCAAGACCCTGGATGCCGCCGCCAAGGCCTGTGGGGTCAATTTCATCGGCGGCTTCTCCGCCCTGGTGCAGAAGGGCGCGACGGAGAGCGACTGGAAGCTGATTCGCTCCATCCCCGAGGCCATGGCATCCACGGATATGGTCTGCGCCAGCGTCAACGTGGGCTCCACCAAGGCGGGCATCAACATGGATGCCGTGGCCGAGATGGGCCGTGTGGTGAAGAAGACCGCGGAACTGACCCGGAACAACGATTGCCTGGGCTGCGCCAAGCTGGTGGTATTTGCCAACGCCGTAGAGGATAACCCCTTTATGGCCGGCGCGTTCCACGGCGTGGGCGAGCCGGAGTGCGTCATCAATGTGGGCGTTTCCGGCCCCGGCGTTGTGTACCATGCCCTGCAGAGTGTCAAGGGCCAGCCCTTTGACGTGGTGGCCGAGACCATTAAAAAGACCGCCTTCCGGGTGACTCGTATGGGCCAGCTTGTGGGTGTGGAGGCTTCCCGCCGCCTGGGAGTTCCCTTCGGTATTGTGGACCTGAGCCTGGCCCCCACCCCTGCCATCGGGGACAGCGTGGCGAGAATCCTGGAGGAGATGGGCCTGGAGGTTTGCGGCACCCATGGCACCACCGCCGCCCTGGCCCTGCTGAACGATGCTGTGAAAAAGGGCGGCGTGATGGCCTCCAACCATGTGGGTGGCCTGTCCGGTGCCTTTATCCCCGTGTCGGAGGACGAGGGCATGATTGCCGCCGCCGAGCGGGGCACCCTGGCCATTGATAAGCTGGAGGCCATGACCTGTGTCTGCTCTGTGGGCCTTGACATGATTGCCGTCCCCGGCGATACCAGCGCCGCGACCATCTCTGCCATCATCGCGGACGAGGCCGCCATCGGCATGGTCAATACCAAGACCACCGCCGTGCGCATCATCCCCGCCCTGGGGAAGACCGTGGGCGACCGGGTGGAAATGGGCGGTCTGCTTGGCAGCGCCCCGGTGATGCCCGTCCACAAAGAGGGCAGCGAGGCATTTGTCGCCCGCGGCGGCCGCATCCCCGCACCCCTGCAGAGCTTGAAGAATTAAGCATACAAAAAACCGCACAGAAGGGAAAAATCCTTCCTGTGCGGTTTTTTATAGCCTCGCATCCGGGTTTAGGCCCAGGGCGGCTTTCATGGCGGCCTTGTTCTTGTACATATCGTAGTCCGCCTGCCGGAGCAGGGCGGGCATGGTTGGATTTTCCATATTGGCGGAGTGGGCAAAGCCCGCGGCATAACTCAATGGAATCACCGGCATGAACTGGGTGCCGGAACGGTTGTGCTCCTCGGTCATGCGCGTCAGCTTTTCCAGGAAGAGGTTGACATCCTGGGGGCTGACATTGGTCAGAATGGCCACAAATTCGTCTCCGCCGTACCGACCTGCAAAGTCGTAAATGGGCACGGCCTTGCGCAGCAGATGGGCAAAGCTCTTAATCATCACGTCCCCGGCCTGATGGCCCAGGGCATCGTTGATCTTTTTCAGATTGTTCAGGTCAAACATCAGGCAGGCAGTGCGTTGGTCCAGCGGCTCCGGATTATTGAGCACCTCTTCGCATCGGCTCTTGTTGGGCAGATCCGTGTGTTTGTCTAAGTACGCGGTATGGGACAGCTCCGAGTTTGCCGTGGACAGCCGCCGGTTCTGGAAGGCGCTGAACAGCAGCAGGGCGATAAACAGAATGCTGCAAACGGCCATGGTGTATTCCACCACCAGCAAATCCTTGGCAATCTGGTCAGAATACTCCTCCGCGGAGGAGACGGCCTTGTCTGCCAATGTGAAAAACCGCTCGCTGACGGCCAGAATCTCGGTATCCTCCGGCGCGTTGGCTTCCAGAAGGGACAGTTCATCTTTCAATGTATACCAGTATTTGGTGAGCACAGCCAGATTGTTCTGGTATTGGACGCTCTGCAGGGTGGTGAGCCCGTGGGTGCCGCCGCCGGTTTTGAGCTCGTTGAGAATGGTCTCTATTTCCACCAGCTGGTCTTCGTAGGGAGAGCCCAGCATGGCAAGCTTCACAATCCGCTGGCTTCCGCCCCGGACCATGGCGGTATAGTTCATAACCCGGGCACTGCCCTGAATCAGTTTGGAGTCAATCATGGAAAAGAAAACGAGAATGACCAGTACCGCGGAGAGAATCTTTAGAAGGACTTGGGTTAGAAAGGAATTCAGTTTTTTCATGAGTGCCCCCTCTATTTATTTCGGGTTATGGAAATTCATTCATCCTACTACGAAAATATTATACACGGATTTTCGCAAAAATCAATGCCTTTCCTTGTAAGAAATTTCTTATTTTCCTGCGGAATGAAACTTGATATTTTGTGCCTATGCGTGTATAATGGTCAAAAATACGTGTGGACCGCTGTGCGCACATAAACGCTGCATTTTCTTGTGTGTTATCCCATAACAGTGGTTTTCCGCAAATTGAGATATGGAGGAAGACCCATGACTTTAAAAGAATGCTACGATAGAATGCATGGAAACTATGATGACGCGAAAAGCAGACTTATGATGGATTCTATGGTTGAGCGTTTCATGTTCAAGTTCCTGGAGGATGGCACCATGGCTGCGCTGCGGGCGGCCGTAGAGGCGGGGAATATCCCTGATTCCTTCCGGGAGGCCCATACCCTGAAGGGTGTGGCCGCGAACCTGGCCTTTACAGAGCTCCAGGCAGCCGCCTCCCAGCTGACAGAGCAGCTGCGTCCCCAGACGGCTCCGGCAGACCCCGAGCTCTTTGCCCGGGTGGAGGAGGCCTACAAGCTGGTGGTTGATTCCATCCACGCCTATCAGTCTGAGAAATAACCGCTCCTGCGTGCCCCGTTCCCCGATTTCCCAGAGGTGCCGACAGAAGAAGGTTTTTGTCGGATTTTATAGAAAAGGAAAGATAGATATGCAGAAGTCAAATGTTTTGATTGTAGACGACGCGCCCATCAATCGGGAGCTGCTTGCCTACATTTTGCAGGACCGTTACCAGGTTTTTCAGGCGGAAAACGGAAAACAGGCCATTGAAATGATTGAGTCCCAGGAGCGGATTTACCGACTGGTGCTGCTGGATATCCAGATGCCCGTGCTGGATGGCTTCGGCTTCCTGGATTATATGAAAAAGAAGGATTTGCTGCGCAATCTCCCGGTGATTGTGATTTCCGGCGATTCCTCCGACGCGTCCATTCTCTACGCCTACAAGCTGGGGGCTGTGGACTTTTTCTCCAAGCCCTTCAGCCCGGAGATTGTTCTCAACCGGGTCCACAATATCCTCTCCCTTTACGAGCGCGACTACAAAGATGACCTGACCGGCGGCTACAACCGCACCGGCTTTATCCGCATGGCGGAGAACGTCCTGTATAACGCCAAAAAGAAGTCGGACTACGCCCTGATGTTCTTTGACATCAAGAATTTCAAGGCCACCAACGAGCTATTCGGCGTCGGCGGCGGAGACAACTTTCTGCGGGATTTCTACCAGCGGATTGACAAAATCTGGAATCCCTCTGTTTCGGCCCGGCTGGATGCGGACCATTTTGTCTGCCTGCTGCCCCAGAGCCACATCAATATGGATACCCTGTCCCAGGACTTGAAGCTGAATGTCCAGCTGGGCGGCAGAGCCATGAAGCTCTACGGCTACTGCGGCATCTACCACGTGGAGGATGACGACGTTTCCGTCACCAGCATGATTGACAGGGCCAAGCTTGCCGAGGAGAGCATCCTCTCGGACCATATACAACCCTATGTGGTGTTTGACGATTCCATGCGCCGGAGGTATGTCAATCAGATGGAGCTCATGGGCGAGTATGAGTCGGCCATTGCCAACGATGAATTCAAGGTGTACTATCAGCCGGTGGTAGAGGCTTCCTCCGGCAATCTGATTTCCGCGGAGGCGCTGGTCCGGTGGATTCACCCTCAGCGGGGCATGGTTTCTCCGGCGGATTTCATCCCCGCCCTGGAAAACGGCGGGCATATCTCCAAGCTCGACTGGTTTATCGCCAACCGGGTGGCAAAGCTGTCCCGGGAGCGCCACCAGGCCGGAGAGCCGGTGGTCCCCGTGTCCGTCAACCTCTCCTGGATGGACTTTTACGATGATGATATGATGCAGGGTCTGGTAGAGCTGCTGGGAAGCGACCGGGTCCGGGTAGGGGACATCCGCCTGGAGATTACCGAGACCTCCTACGCCGCCCTGGAAAGCGACCGGGAGGGAATCCTGGAACAGCTGCGCAAGCTGGGGTCGCCCATCCTGCTGGATGATTTCGGCAGCGGCTTCTCCTCCTTCGGGATGCTCAAGCGGTATAATTTCGATATCCTTAAGCTGGATATGACCTTTACACGCCAGATTGAGACCAGCCCCAAGACCTGCACCATCATCACCGGCATTATCCAGATGGTCCACCATCTGGGCATCAAGGTCATCGCCGAGGGTGCGGAAACCGAGGCCCAGGTGAAATTTCTGCAGGACAATGGCTGCGACTACATCCAGGGCTATTACTTCTCCAAGCCCCTGCCCGAGGAGGAGTTCCTGGCCTATATTCAGAAACGCAAGGAAGAGGGCCGTCTGGGCCCTGCGAAAAAGGACTAAAAAAGAAACCGGATTCCCCCAAAAGAGAATGCCAGGATCAGGCATTTCCCTTTTGGGGGATTGCTCTCTATTCAGAAAACCGAAAAACTCTGTTTAGATTGGGTTCATAAATGAAAAATAAAATAACGCCACATATACTCGCAATATTGGAGAGAAAGACACTATGAAGACATATCGCGCAGGCATTGATATCGGCTCCACCACAGTAAAACTGGCTGTGCTGGACGAAGAAGACCGGCTGATTTACGGAAATTATACCCGCCACCAGGCCAACACCCAGGGGGCACTGGCGGAGCTTTTAAAGGATGCCCGGGAGAAGCTGGGAGCGTGTGCCCTCAAGGCAAATATCACGGGCTCCGGGGCCATCACCCTGGCCAAGGCCATGGAAATCGGCTTTGTGCAGGAGGTTGTGGCCGTCGCCGGGGCGCTGAAAAGGTTCTATCCCCAGACCGATGTGGCCGTTGAGCTGGGCGGTGAGGATGCCAAGATTATCTATTTTACCGGCGGCCTGGAGGAGCGGATGAACGGTGTCTGCGCCGGTGGCACCGGCTCTTTTATCGACCAGATGGCGGCCCTGCTCCAGACGGATGCCGCTGGGCTCAACCGGGAGGCCGAGCACTACCGGCAGATTTATCCCATCGCCGCCCGGTGCGGCGTATTCGCCAAGACGGATATCCAGCCCCTCATCAACGAGGGCGCTACCAAGGCGGACCTGGCCGCCTCTATTTTCCAGGCGGTGGTGAACCAGACCATCTCCGGCCTT
>USQL01000107.1 GCA_900556935.1 uncultured Eubacteriales bacterium
GGCGGTGGGCCAGCAGGTCAATGGGGCCAGACGGTGGATTAACATCATGGGACTCCAGTTTCAGCCCTCGGAGGTGGCGAAATTCACCCTGATTTTGCTGCTTTCCAAGCTGACGAAGGACTATGGGGAGAACGCTTCCCAATTCCGGTATGGCGTGCTGGGCTTCGGCATGGCCATATTGGGAATCCTGGTGCCATTGGCGCTGGAAAAACACCTGAGCGCCATTATGCTTCTGGGCATGGTGGCGGTGGTGATGATGTATATCGCCGGGACGAACCCCAAGTGGCTCATATTGGGCATCGGGGGTGCGGTCCTGTTTCTGCTGGTATACATCCGTCTGATGGGTTACGCCGGTGACCGAGTCACCGCCTGGCGCAACCCGGAACTGGACCCCGGAGACACGGGGTATCAGATTTTGCAGTCTCTGTATGCCATCGGCTCCGGCGGTGTGTTCGGCCTGGGCTTTGGCAAAAGCAGGCAGAAGTATCTCTACCTGCCCTTTCAATATAACGACTATATCTTTGCCATTGTCTGCGAGGAGTTGGGGCTTGTGGGGGCCTGCGGAATCATCCTGCTGTTTACCCTGCTGATTACCCGGGGCTACCGCATCGCCCGTCAGGCACCGGACCGGTTTTCCACCGCTCTGGGTGCGGGGCTTGTGACCCTGATCGCTGTGCAGACCGTTTTAAATTTGTGTGTTGTCACGAATCTTCTGCCCTCTACGGGCATCGCGCTGCCGTTCTTCTCCTATGGGGGAACGGCCCTGGCGGTGAACCTGGGGGAAATGGGAATCGTGCTGAATATATCCCGCAGCGGGAACAAAAGAACCATCAGGAGGCAGTTACATTGAATCTGGTATTTACCTGCGGCGGCACCGCCGGACATATTAACCCCGCCATCGCCATAGCCGGAGAAATGCGTCGGCGGCACCCGGATTGCAAGGTGCTTTTTATCGGCGCGGAGGGCCACATGGAGGAGAAGCTGGTACCCCAGGCGGGCTTCGAGCTGAAAACCCTGCCGGGCTCCGGCCTGAGCAGAAAGAAAAATCTGGCGGGCCTCAAACAGAATGTCCACGCCGTCAACTGCGTTTTTCGGGCGGTGAGGGCCTGCAAGGAGATTTTTAAGGAATTCCGACCCGATGTCATCATCGGCACCGGCGGCTATGCCAGCTTCCCGGCTCTGTACGCCGGAAGCAAAATGGGCATCCCCACCTGCGTCCACGAGTCCAACGCCGTGCCCGGTGTGACCACCAAGATGATCGCCAAGCACGCTTCCCGGGTGCTGGTGGCCTTTGAAGAGAGCGTCAGCTACTACGATGACCCCGGCAAGGTGGAGGTCGTGGGCATGCCGGTGCAGCAGGGCTTTATCTATAACGACAAGAAGCAGGCCCGGGAACAGCTGGGCCTTACCGACGAATTTGTGGTGCTCTCCGCCTTCGGCAGCCTGGGGGCCAAGCACATGAACGAAATCATGGCAGAGCTCTTCTGCCTGGAAAAGGAGGCGGGCTACCCCTTCCACCATATCCACGCCACCGGCGGATTCGGCTGGGAGTGGATGCCGGAATTGGTAGAAAAGGACGGCGTGGACCTGCCCCATACCCCCAGCATCGATATGCGGGAGTATATCTACGATATGCCTGTGGAGATGGCGGCGGCGGACGTGGTCATTAGCCGGTCCGGGGCGGCCACCTGCAATGAGATTGCCGCCTCCGGCACCCCCAGCATTCTGATTCCCTCGCCCAACGTGACCAACAACCACCAGGAGCACAACGCAAGGGTGCTGTCCAACAAGGATGCCGCCGTGACGATTCTGGAGAAGGACTGCACTGCCCAGGGCATTTTTGACGAAATTCAGGCCCTGCTGAAGTCTCCCGAAAGACGGGAGAACATGAGCAAAACCCTCAGGACGATGGCGCGTCTTGACTCCACGGAGAGAATCTGCGACATTGTGGAGGAGCTGACCAAGGGATAATCCCCCCAAAGCCCAGGAGGAACACAACATGGATACAAACGAAAATACCGGGAAAGCCCCGGAGGAACAGAAAAAGGACGGTGCCCTTCGCCCCAGTGCCCCGAAGATGGACGGCATCAGTGCGGGCTCCCGTCCCCGCCGCCCCGCGGGGGCGAAACGGAAAGCGGAGGCGGACTCCACCAGGAAGCCAGGCGTAAGGCCCCGGACCCCTGCGGAGGGGGAGAAGGCCAAGGCCGGAACCGGAAAGCCGCCTGAGCGGGATGGCCAAAAGGTTCAGCGGCGGACCGCCGGGGAAAGCGCCTCCCGGAGGCCCCGGAACGAGGAACCGGCCCCCCGCCGGAAACGGGCACCGGAAGAATCCGTACAGCCCCAGCGCCCCGCCCGTCGGAGCACGGAGGAGCCGCGGAAAAAGGCGGCCCCGGCCAAGAAATCGGCCACGGCCAGGAAACCGGCCCAGGGGGACTCCGGCTACCAGCCCTATCGGCAGGCAAACCGCCGAAAAAAGGCCCAGAGGTCCGGAAATATCAAGATCTTTTTCTCCAGCCAGAATCCGGTGCTCAAATGGTTCGAGCGGGTCCGGTACAACAAAGACAGCTTCGCCACGGATTCCGACCTTGCCAAAAAGAGAAAGCAGCAGCGTCAGGAGGAGGCGGAGAAGCGCCGGAAGCGCCAGAATGTATTCAGCGGTCCGGCGGTGATTTACACCCAGCCCGCGGCCTTCAACCGGGACAGGCTCCTGGTGCAGCTTATGACGGTGCTTGCCGTGGTGGCGGCGTTTATGGTGGGCCTTTCCCTATTCTTTAAGGTCAAGGCGATTACGGTCTCCGGCGCGAGGGTTTACAGCCCCTATACCATCCAGGAGGCCTCCGGTATCTCCGAGGGGGAGAACCTTTTGACCCTGGGCCGCAACCGGGCGGCGGGACAGATATTGGCCAAGCTTCCCTATGTAAAAAGTGTTAGAATTGGAATAAAACTCCCGGATACGGTTAATATTGAGATTGTGGAGGATGACGTGGTCTACGCCATCCAGTCCAATACCGGCATCTGGTGGCTGATGAATTCCCAGGGCAAGGTCACGGAAATGGCCAACAATTCCGTGGCGAAAAACTACACCCAGATTCTGGGCGTGACCCTGACGGACCCGGCGGTTGGCGCGATAGGTGTTCCCACAGAGCTGACGGCGGACCAGACGGCAGACCCGACGAATCCCACGGATGCCACGGATGCCTCCGCCGCCTCCGATGCCACAACCCTTCCCACGGTTGCCGGGACGGTGGTCACCGGTGCCCAGAGAATGGCGGCGGTGCTGGAGATTCTGCAGGCTCTGGAGGAAAACGACATCGTCGGCGAGGTGGCCAGCGTGGATGTCTCCCAGCTGAACGACGTTGTTCTTTGGTACGGCACCCAGTATCAGGTGAACCTGGGAGACGCGAACGATACGGTTCACAGCCTGAAATATAAAATCGCCTGCATGTATGATGCCATCCTGCAGATGACGGATTACTCCAACGGAATCCTGGATGTGAGCTTCACAACCTGGGAAAATCAGGTGGGCCTGACCCCCTTCAGCTGAGAAAGCCATCTGCACGGAAAGAAAAAATCGAAATTTTTGCGGAATTCTCAGAATTTCTATTGACCAATCTGAAATTACAAGCTAAAATAGAAAGGTACGATTAAAATACTATGCAGAAGCGTTCTCGCAAAAACAGCGAAAAGATACATAGGAGGAAAGAATGTATGTCTGAAACCATTCAGGATCGCGTTGTCAAGATCAAGGTGATCGGTGTCGGCGGCGCTGGTAATAACGTTATCAACCGGATGATTGAGTCCGGTGTCAACGGTGTGGACTTTGTGGTTGTCAATACGGATAAGCAGGACCTCAACAAGTCCGTCTGTAAGAACAAGGTCCAGATCGGTGAAAAGCTGACCGGCGGCATGGGTGCGGGCTCCAAGCCGGAGATTGGCAAGAAGTCCGCGGAGGAGAGCCGTTCCGCCATTGCGCAGACCCTGGAAGGGACCGACATGGTATTCATTACCGCCGGTATGGGCGGCGGCACCGGCACCGGCGCGGCTCCCGTGGTGGCGGAGCTGGCCCACGAGGCCGGAATCCTGACCGTGGGCGTGGTTACCAAGCCCTTCAAGTTTGAGGGTGCCAACCGGATGCGCCAGGCCGAACAGGGCATCAATGATTTGAAGGGAAAGGTGGACTCCCTGATCATCATCCCCAATGACCGGCTGAAATACGTCACCGACCAGAAGATTACCTTTGCCAACGCCTTCGGCATTGCCGACGATGTGCTCAAGCAGGCCGTGACCTCCATTTCCGAGCTGGTGGGCTTCTCCAAGAATGTCATCATCAACCTGGATTTCGCGGACGTTTCCGCCGTTATGAAGGAAGCGGGCCGGGCGCACATGGGCGTGGGCGCCGCCTCCGGCCGGGAGAAGGCGGAGAACGCCGCTACCGCCGCCGTTTCCAGTCCTCTGCTGGAGACCTCCATCAACGGCGCGACCGGTGTGCTGATCAACATCACCGGCTCTACCGAGATGACTCTGGACGATGTGGAGACCGCCGCTGGGATCGTGCAGGAGGCCGCCAATCCCGATGCCAACATCATCTTCGGCGCTACCTGCAACGAGTCCTGCCAGGATGAGATGCGGGTCACCGTGATTGCCACCGGCTTTGAAAACGCCGATGCGGGCTTTGGCACCAAGGCCAAGGCCGTTGACCCCGCCGACGATATCAGCGCGCCGCTGCCCGGAACCCAGAAGCCGGTAAAGCCCGCCGACATCAGCGACATCGACGAGATTTTCAGCATCTTTAAGAGATAAGCTTTTTACGTCCCGGCCCCACCTGGGCCGGGACGCGTTTTTATGGAGGTACTATGGGTGCTTACGAGGCACTGGCGGCCAGCTATGACCGCCTGACAAACGACGTGGACTACCGGGCCACGGTGGATTTTTACCGACAGATTCTGGCAAGGGAGGGGGTTAGCCCCCGCTCTGCCGTAGACCTGGCCTGCGGTACCGGGTCCGTTACGGCAATTCTGGCGGAGATGGGCATCCCCACCGTGGGCGTGGACCTTTCCGAGGAAATGCTGACGGTTGCCCAGCAGAAGACCATGAATTTAACCCCCCGGCCCTATTTTTCCTGTCAGCCCCTCCAGAAGCTGCGTTTGCCCAGAGGGGTGGATTTGGCGGTGTGCGCCCTGGACAGCCTGGACTACATTACGGAGGTGGAAGCCTGCCGGAAGGCCATCGCCAGGGTCTATCGCGTGTTAAACCCCGGCGGGGTTTTCATCTTCGATGTCAACACCCCGGAAAAGCTCCGGGCCATGGACGGCCAGGTGTTTTTGGATGAGGACGACGATGTGTACTGCGTCTGGCGGGGGGAGTTTGACGAACAAACCAATATCTGCTCCTACGGAATGGACCTGTTCCAGCGCCGGGGGAAGCTCTGGCAGCGCTCCTTTGAGGAACACCGGGAGTACGCCTACTCGGAAGCCCAGCTGCGGGAATTTTTAAAGCAGGCGGGTTTCTGCCGAATCGAGGTCTATGGAGACCGGGTCATGGAATCCCCAAGACCGGGGGAGCAGCGGATTTATTTCAAAGCGAGAAAGGGTATCAGAAAATGAGTGACTATTTGGTTCGGGGTATGAGCATGGACGGCTTTGTGAAGGTCGCCGCCATCTGCTCTACGGAGCTTGTCCGCCGGGGGGCGGAGATTCAGAAGACCACCCCCAACGCCACAGCGGCCTTTGGACGGGCCCTGACGGCGGCATCTATGATGGGCAATATGCAGAAGGTGGAAAACGGTTCCATGACCCTGCAAATCCGGGGCGGCGGCCCCATCGGAACCATTACCGTGGTGTCCGATGCCGTTGGCAACGTCCGGGGCTGCGTCACTGAGCCCAATGTGCCCTTGGTTGAAAAATACCCCGGGAAGCTGGACGTGGGGGCCACGGTGGGCACCGACGGCACCCTGACGGTGATTCGGGACCTGCAGATGAAGGAGCCCTATATCGGCTCCGTACAGCTGGTTTCCGGGGAGATTGGCGACGATGTGACGGCCTACTTTGTCCAGAGCGAGCAGGTGCCCACAGCCTGCGCCCTGGGGGTCCTGGTGGACCGGGATAAGAGCGTCAAAGTGGCGGGAGGCTACCTCATTCAGCTGCTGCCCGGCGCACCGGACGAGACCATCGACAAGCTGGAGGCCGGAATCCAGCGGGCCGGGGCGGTGACTCCCATGCTGGAGGCGGGAATGACTCCAGAGGATATTTTGGGCCAGGTCTGCGGGGATTTGGGCGTTGTATTTATGGAGACCACCGCGGTCTGCTACAAGTGCTACTGCACCCGGGACAGGGTGGAGCAGGCCCTTATCAGCCTGGGCAGAAAGGAACTGGGGGAGATTGCCGCGGAGGGAAAGGCATTCCCCGTGGAGTGCCAGTTCTGCGACACCGTATATACCTTCACACCGGAGGATATTCAGGATATTCTGAAAAAGATTTAAGATTTACCGGAAACAAGGGAGAATCACCCTTGTTTCCGATGTGAAAAATTTTTGAAAAAATATGTAATTTTTTGCTTGACAAATGGTCCGCACTCGTGTATAATGTGCCATGTCGCTGGTGAGCGGCTGAAAAGAAAGCCAATTATAAGCCGTTCGGGAGCATAGCTCAGCTGGGAGAGCATCTGCCTTACAAGCAGGAGGTCATAGGTTCGAGCCCTATTGTTCCCACCATATCTGGCCCGGTGGTGCAGTCGGTTAGCACGCCAGCCTGTCACGCTGGAGGTCGAC
>USQL01000108.1 GCA_900556935.1 uncultured Eubacteriales bacterium
TTCCTCCGGGCTGTTTGGCAGCCGTTCATCGGACAGCTTGCATATGTTACCATACGAGGCTCCATTTGTCAAGCACTTTTTTACAAAAACCAGCATTCTTTTTTGGTGATTTTCACCATGGACAGGTGTCCGTTCTTTGCAAACATCTTGTAGGGGCCAATGCGGGCATCGGCCCCTTATACCGTGAAATTCAATTTGCTTTGCGTCAGGAAAATTAAGCCGCAAAGACTTCAATCCGATTTACGCGCAGAGCCTGCTGATGACCAGGGCGTAGATGCACGCCGTCTTTAACAGCTGGCTCAGGCGTGCCCGTTCGTTGGCACCGTGGAGGTGGGAATCGAAGTCGTGCTCTCCCGCGCCGAATGCCACACCGCCGGGGATTTCATGAACATATGTGCCGCCGCCGATGGCTTCGCAGTAGCCCTTCCGGCCCGTGAAGGTTTCATATGCCTCTAAAAGCGTGTGGATAAAGTCCGATTCTCCATCCACCACATGGGCCGGAAGCATCTCCCCTTCGCAATTCCAGCCGCAGCGCGCAAACCTTGCCTCCGTGGCCCGGCACACGTTTTCCCGCGTAGCACACAGAGGGTCCCGGGAGTCGAAACGACCCTCAAAGCCGGTCTGGGTCAGGTGCAGGATGGTAAAAGACAGCGTCAGTCTGCCGGACACCTTGTCCTCCATGGCGATGCCCAGCGCCGCTCCCCGATTATCCCCATAGGGGAAGAGGTCATGCAGCGCGCGGACACAGTTTTCCGCGCCGCCTTGGGCAAGGGGCAGCTGACACAGCGCCTGCAGCATGGCCGTAATGGCATTTTTACCCTCGTCCGGGGTTGATGCATGGGCCTGGATGCCAACGGCGGTGATGATAATGTTCTCCCCCTCTGCTTCCGCTGTCAGGGCAACGCCCGTCTCCCGGGAGGTCTCGGTAAGGACCGTCCGCAGCTGTTCCAAGTCCCCATTTTTCAGAACCGCGACACAGTTGGCGGGGGCCACATTGGTCCGAATGCCGCCGTCTACAGACAGGACCCGGACACCGGGCAGGTTCTTCTCCTCCCAGGAGCCGGAGAAACGGGGACTATAGTGGGCTTTTTCAATATTGGTCACAGGGAAATCCGCGTCCGGGGACAGTGCGTAGGGTGCGAAGGGGTGGGTTTTGTAGTAATGCGCAATATCCCGGGAGCCCGTCTCCTCATCGGTGCCCATAATGAGCCGTACGTTTTTGGAAACCGGCAGCCCCAGCTCCAGCACGCAGCGCATAGCCAACAGCGCCGCCGTCAAGGGGCCCTTGTCATCATCGGTCCCCCGTCCGTAAATCAGGTCCCCGTCCCGCACCAGGGTATAGGGGTCCGTATCCCAGCCGTCTCCGGCACCCACCACATCCAGGTGGGCCAGAATATGCAGGCCGTCAGGCTTGTCGTTCAGATCCGCGGTGCCCACATAGCCCTGATGGTCTTCCGTATGAAAGCCCCAGCTTTTCGCCAGTGCCAGCGCCCGCTCCAAAGCCTGTGCCGGACCCTTACCAAAGGGCATTCCGGGCAAGGGCTCCGACATTGTGGACTCCGCGGCAATCAGCGGGGTCAGGGCTTCCACCAGCTCGTCCTCCCGGCCAAGCATCCATTGTTTGATTTTTTCTTCGGTAGTCATTCTCATTTCCTCCTATGATTTTCTTTCAACCGGCAGCGAGCCTCAGCACGCCAGGATACATTCAAAATAACAGAGCATCCGCAGCAAAAACAGGGGGCATCACATTTCCCAGCACCCCAAAAAAGGGCTTCCCGTTCCGCCCCAGAGGCGTGAGCACATCCGCAATCCAATGGTCCGCCTCATAGCTCTGCGCAAGGCCAAACACTGTGCCGCCGCGCAGAGGACCAAAAGCACAAACAGTGCACTGGAAACTGGATTCATAAGCTTACCACGCTTTCTTTCTGTCTCCTGGCCATTCTACCACAGCCTTTCCCAAAAATCCACCGCGGGGCGAGAAAAAATCCCCGAGAGGACGGAAAGCAATTCCGTTCCTCCCAGGGACTTCGGGCTTATTTGGGGACATACTCCAGCGTATCAAAGCAGGGGTCATATTTTCCCGGCTCCATGTGATAGAGCTTTGCAATGTAATCGTTGGTAAAAATCGCCTCCGGCGGGCCCATACGGTCAATCCGGTCGCCGGAAACGCAGACCACGGTATCCGATACCCGCTGGGCAAGCTCCAGCTCGTGGAGAGACACCAGTACCGCCATGTTTTTCTCCCGGACCATGGTTTTTAAAATCGTCAGAAGCTCCAGCTTGTAGCGGATATCCAGATAGCTGGTGGGCTCGTCCAGAACGATAATCTCCGGCTGCTGGCACAGGGCCCGGGCAAGCAGGATTCTCTGGCGCTGCCCGTCGCTTATGGCATCAAAGGGGCGGTCCGCAATGTCCGCTCCATGGACAAGCTCCAACGATTCCGCAACGATTTTTTTATCCTCCTTGCCCAGCAGGCCCAGGGCCCCCGTATAGGGATAGCGGCCGGTGCTGACCACATCGTAGCAGGTCATCAGCTCCGGGCGAATGCGCTCGGTCATAAGAATGGCCATGCGCTGGGCAATCTCCCGCTGGCGGCGCTGCTCCATGGGGGTGTTTTCCAGCAGCACCGTACCGGACACCTTGGAAAGCTGGCCCACTATGGTTTTGAGAATGGTGGATTTTCCGGAGCCGTTGGGGCCAATCAGGGTGACGATTTTTCCCCGCTGAACCTCCAGACACACATCATGAATCAGCGGCTTTCCGTCGTAGCCTACCGTCAGGCTGTCTGTTTCCAAAAACGCGCTCATTCTCTGGCCGCCTTTCTATGGAGCATCATGTAAATCACAATGGGTGCCCCGAATACCGCCGTAACCGAGCTGATGCTGACCTCCGTGGGGGCAAAGGCCGTCCGGGCGATCAGGTCGCACATCAGGCAGAACGCCCCGCCGCCCAAAAAGCAGGCGGGAATCATCAGCATGGGCTCCGCCGTGCCGAACAGTTGCTTCATCAGGTGGGGCACCGCAATGCCCACAAAGGAAATCGGGCCGGCAAAGGCCGTCACGCAGGCGGACAGGACACTGGACAGCAGAATCAGCGCCGCCCGGAAGGCCTTCAGCGGCACGCCCATATTCTGGGCGTACACCTCTCCCAGCTGGTAGGCCCGGATTGGCTTGCTCAGGAGGAAGGACAGGGCCACCGTCAGAAAGCACACAATTGCCATGGCCCGCACATCCGCCCAGGTCCTTCCGGAGAAGGAGCCAACGGACCAGTTGTGCAGGTTCACAATATTGGAGTCATCCGCAAAGGTGACGAGAAAGTCCGTCAGCGCCGAGCAGATATAGCCAATCATCACACCGCAGACCACCAAAAGGCTCATGTTTTTCACCCTCTGGGAAATCAGAAGCACAAAGCCCATGGAAATCATGGCTCCGAAAAACGCCGAGAAAATCAGACTGGCCGAGCTGGAAACCATTCCCTTGCTCAGAAGAAAAATCATGGTAATGGAAACGGTCAGCTTGGCACCGGAGGAGATACCCAGCACAAAGGGGCCCGCAATGGGATTGTGAAAAAAGGTCTGCAGCAGGTAGCCGGAAACGGACAACGCCCCGCCCAGAATCAGAGCAGACAGGAGCCTTGGCAGGCGAATGGAGCAGATAATGTTCCATTTTGTCTCATCCTGCCCCCGTCCCAGAAGAATCCGGCGAATCTCCCCCGCGGAGATGGAGACGGAACCGGCATGGAGATTCCACAGCAGGAAAAGAATGACCAGCCCAAAAAGCAGGCAAAAGCCCAGGAGTCTTCGCAATTTCTCCCTGTTTTTCACAGCGCTCCTCCTTTGTCTTTACGTCAGCTGTTTTAAGAAGTACAGCTCCCTGCCGCTGCCGGAGGCAACGGTATTCACATCCAGGATAAAATCTCCCAGCGCCAGGGACTCCTGGTAAAAGTTTTTGGAAATGCAGTAGACCTGTCCGTTCTGAACGGCCCGGAAATTTTTCAGCAGCGGCGCTTTGGCAAACAGCGCGTCCAGGGAGTCCAGCTCCCCGTCCACGGTGCTGTTGTAAATCAGAATATCCGCGTCCACCGCCCCGTCGTAAAAGGCCTCCATCTGGATGGTCTGGGATGAGGTGGCACCGCTGTCCCCTTCGTCAGCAAAGAGCACCGGCTCGCAGCCGGCCAGGGTGACGGAGCGGCTTATATAATCCGTTCCCTTGCGGACATTCACGGCACCGGAGGCCGTAATGTAGAAAAAGGCCACGGTTTTCCCGGTGGAGGGCTGATTCAGCACCGGAGTAATATTCGAAAGCAGATTTTCGTAGTATTCCTCCGCCTGCGTCTGCCGGTTTAAAAGCGCTCCATAGAATTTAATCCACTCCATACGTCCCAGGGGGTGGGCCTCATAGCTGGAGCGGTCCACAACAACGGGGATGCCCAGCTTCTGAATCTGCTCCAAAACATCCGGCGTGTGGTAAATCATGGCGTTTTCCACAACCAGGTCACAGTTGGAGGCCAGAATGGTCTCGTAGTCCGGGGCGGAATACTTTCCGGCGTAGAGAAGCTTCCCGTCCGCCATGGCCTGCCTGGCCTCCGGAAGATACCAGGCGCTTTCCTTCTGGCTGCTGAGCTTGACGGCATCCAGGGCATCCAGCTTGCAGAAATAATCCATGGAGGCGCTGGCCACCATATAGATATTTTGCAGCGGCTGGTGAAGCACCGTTACGTTTTCCGGAATTCCTTCCGGTGTCTGTGCCCCCTCCGGCACCACCAGGATGGTCTGGTCCGTGCCGACGGTGATTTTCTGATAGCCCTCCTCGTTTTCCGAGATGGAAAACTCTGTGGCATAGGCCAAAGTTTCCGGCTGGTCAAAGCGCAGGCCATCCCAGGAAGCCGCCTCTGCCGTTTCCATCGGGCCGGTCTCCTCCGGCTGCGTTTGCGCCGGGGCGGCACAGCCGACGCAGGAAAGCGTCAGCATGGCCGCAAGCAGCAAAATCGCAATCCGTCTCATGCCTTGGGTTCCAGGGTATCGGCGTGGAAGCAGACCGTGTACTCAATTTCATGGGGTATGCTCATGGCTACCGTATCCGCCACAACGGGGATTTCCACATCCAGCGCGGAAACCGCCATCCGGAAAGTGGAGCCGCCCTCCGTGGTGACGGGCAGCAGCTTCTCGCCGTCCAAAATCATGTAGTCATACTTGTCGCTGCTCCAGACCACCGTGGCGGTCATCTTCCCATCTTCTACAGTCAGGGTCGTGGGGTTCAGCAGCTTTGCCTTGCCGGTGCCGCCGGTGAGGGTGGCCTCAAGGGTGTATTCCCCGTCCTCGGGGACCTCCGCCGCCTTGGGCTCCGGATTGGTGACGGAAACCTTATGGTCGTACCATTTTTCCTTCTTGCCAATCAAAGCCAGGTCAAACTCCCGGTCCAGATAGGGTACGGGAATATCGAAGCCATAGACCGTCTCCTTCAGGCCGTCGGAATAGGTAACCTCATCCTCGGTGGGCTCCAGCAGCGCCGCGCCCTCCTTCTGGGCATCCTCGGCCAGGCCGGGGTACAGGTTCAGGATGGACTTGGAGGCCAGGCTGACATGCAGCGTCATCTGTCCGTCTTTAACAGTCAGGGTTCCCTTCCCGTCGCAGGCCTCGTTGGCGTGGAACATGGAGCTGTCGGTGTTGAATTCCGCGGTGTACACGCCGTCGGCCAGAGCGGGCACTTCAGCAGTATTTTCCGTGGTCTCGGGCACGGTGGTCTCGGGAACCGTGGTTTCCTCCGTGGTCTCCACGGTAACCTGGGTTTCGGGCGCGGCTGTCTGGGACGGCTGACTCTGGCCGCAGGCAGCCATGGACAGCAGCAGAAGCGCTGCCAGCATCAGTGCGGATATTTTTTTCATTTTCTTCTTCCCCTTTCAGGATTTTCCTATTAAAAACGCACCGAGCCCGGTGCGCTTTTAAAAAGAAGATCATGGGGATGCAGTTTCTCCGGGGGTGCGGGCCCCCGGAGAGTGGGATTGAATTACTTCAGGGTGTCCATAGCAGCCTGGGTGTGGGCCACATACAGCGCTTCCACAGTGTCGATTCTGCCGAGGCCCGCAATCTGGCAGGTCACGTTCAGGTCAGCAGCCTCGAACATGGTCTTCCAGGAGTCATCGTCGGAACCGGCCATATCGTTGTTGGCATGGTCACCGGCAACGACCATCAGAGGACGCAGAACCACGTTGGTGTAACCCGCGGCCTTCACAGCCTCGATGACGTTCTCGCAAGCGGTTTCCTCAGGCTCGCCCTCGACGGTACCGATAAACACATTGTCGTAGCCCAGCTTGTTCATCTGAGTCTGCATCTGACTGTAGGTTACCTTGGCCACATGGGCAGTACCGTGGCCCATGAACACGAAGGCAGTGCCCTCTTCACCGGCCTTGGCAGCGCTCTCGAAGCCGCCATCGGCGACAGCGGCATCCACAACGGCCTTGGCAACGGCTTCCTTGTCGGCATTGATGACGGTGGCATCGTCGCCAACCTCACCCAGCATGGGCTCGGAAACCACGATGGTCTCAATCTTGTCCTTGTAAGCGTCCAGCGCCTCGCACATCTCGTCGTACTCCGCACCGTGCATCAGGTGGGTGGGCTGCACAACCAAAGTCTTGACACCGTTGGCAACCGCACGATCCAGAGCCTGCTCCATGTTGTCGATCTTCTCGCCGTCACGGGCCTGGATGTGGAG
>USQL01000109.1 GCA_900556935.1 uncultured Eubacteriales bacterium
GCCGGACCCCTCAGACCCGGCTATCGCCGGGCCAGCTCCCCTTTCAGGGGAGCCAAACTTTATTTCACTCCGCAATCTCGCCGGTCAGGCTCCAGGTGGTGGCACCGATGATGCGCAGAGGGTGATAGTCCCCAATCAGGCTGTCGGGGCCCTGGAAGCGGACCAGGCGGCCGCCCTCGGTGCGGGCGGTCAGGTTGTCCCCGTCCCGGCCGTCCACCAGGCAGCGCAGGGTCTTGCCCACATAGCTCTGGTGGATTTCCTCGGAAATGGCGTTCTGCCGGGCGCAGAGCCTGTCAAAGCGGCGGTTTTTCTCCTCCTTGGGGGTGGGGTCCTCCATTTTCGCGGCGGGGGTGCCGGTGCGGGGGGAGAAAATAAAGGTAAAGAGGCTGTCGTAATGCACTTCCTCAATCAAAGACAGCGTCTGCTCAAACTCCTCCTCGGTCTCCCCGGGGAAGCCTACAATCACGTCGCTGGTCAGCACCAGATCCGGCATGACGGACTTGGCATACCGCACCTTTTGCAGATAGGTCTCCCGGTCATAGTGCCGATTCATGGCCTTTAACACCCGGGTAGAGCCGGACTGGAAGGGCAGGTGCAGCTGCTTGGCGATTTTGGGGTATTTTGCCATGGTATCGAAGAGCTTCTCGGAAGCGTCTCTGGGGTGGCTGGTCATAAAGCGAATGAGAAAATCCCCGGGGATTTGGGCAATCTGGGCCAAGAGGTCCGCAAAGTCCACGCCGCAGTCCAAATCCTTTCCGTAGGAATTGACGTTCTGGCCCAGGAGGGTAATCTCCTTGCAGCCGCTTTCCGCAAGGCTTCTGCACTCGGCCAGAATGTCCTCCGGCCTCCGGCTCCGCTCCCGGCCCCGGACATAGGGGACGATGCAGTAGGTGCAGAAATTGTTGCAGCCGTACATAATGGACACCCAGGCCTTCAGGGACGAATCCCGCACCTGGGGGATGCCCTCGGCGATGGAGCCCGCCTCGTCCTCAATATAGAACTGGCGCTTCTTTTTGGTCAGGACGTTGTAGAGAATTTCCGGGAACTGCCACAGGTGATGGGTGGAGAACACCCCATCCACATAGGGGAAGCTCTTTTTAATCCGGTCCGACACCTTGGTTTCTCCCGCCATACAGCCGCAGAGGAAAATCTTCTGGGCCGGATGGCGGCGCTTGGTATGGGTCAGAGCCCCCAGATTGCCGAAAACCCGCTGCTCGGCGTGCTCCCGGATGGAACAGGTGTTCATCACCACCACGTCGGCCCCCTCCGCGCTCTGGCAGATGGCGTAGCCGCTCTGGGTCAGGTAGCCCCGGATTTTTTCGGAGTCCGCCTCGTTCTGCTGGCAACCGTAGGTCTCTACATAGGCAAGAGGGGTAATCCCCTGCCCCGCCCAATAGGCCGCAATTTTATCGCAATAGCCAAACTGCTCCTGGAGTCTGGCCTCCTCAATCACTGTGGTTTTTGTATTCATAGGGTTCTTCCTTTATTACGAGATTCTTTTTCACGGTAAATCATACCATGAACGCCTCTTTTTTTCAAGAGCGGATGATTTTTTGTGAACATTTTCCTTTTTACTTGCATTTCTTGCGAAAACATGGTAGACTTGGCGGGATTATACTTCCGGTTATCGGAGAAAAGAGGAGCCCATGAAAAAATGTTTGTTTTGCGGTGCCGAGATGGAAGACGATCTGACCGTCTGCCCCGCATGTGAAAAAGAGCAGCCCTCCCAGGCGGAGGATTTGTCCCAGGATGCCCCCGTGGATGCCGTGGAAGAAGCCACGCCCGTGACGGAGGAGGCCCCCGAGGCCGCGGAATCGGCCACCCCCGCGGCGGAAGAGACCCTTCCGGAAGACAGCACCGCCCCGGAAGCCGCCCCGGAAGCCCCTGTGAAGAAGGGCATCACCGGTGCCTCCGCCGTGGCCCTGGCCGTGGCCGCCGTGGTGCTGCTGGCCGCCGTTCTGGCCGTGCTGATTCTCAACGGCCGGGATAAAACACAGGTGGCCGCACCCGAGGAGACCGCCCAGGCAGTAGAAACCACCCAGGCAACGGAAGCTCCCACCATTCCCGCCGACGGCAACCCCGACGACGTGACCTGCAAGGGCAGCTACACCGTCTCCGACGGGGATGCCAAGGATGCCGCCGCCCAGGTGGTGGCCCACTCCGGAGAGCACACCCTGACCAACGGTCAGCTGCAGGTCCACTACTGGCTGGCCGTGCAGAACTTCTACGCCCAGTACGGCACCTATGCCCAATACCTGGGGCTGGACCACACCCAGGGGCTGGACACCCAGAGCTGCCCCATGGTGGACAACGAAACCTGGCAGCAGTATTTCCTGGCCCAGGCTCTGAACTCCTGGGAGGTCTACACAGCCATCTACCAGCAGGCCGAGGAGGCAGGCTTTCAGATGCCCGCCGACAGCCAGACCCAGCTGGACGAAATGGAGGAGGGACTGGCAGAGACTGCCGCCAATAACGGCTTCGACGATGCGGAAACCATGCTCCAGCGGAACTTTGGCCCCGGCTCTTCCTTGCAGGACTACCTGGATTTCTGGCAGCTGTATTTCCTGAGCAGCGGCTACTACAGCCAGGTGGCCGAGAGCTTCACCGCTACCGACGGCGAAATTGAAAGCTTCTTCAATGCCCACGAGGCGGAATACGCCGAAAACGGCCTGGACAAGACCACCAAGACCGTAGATGTCCGCCATATTCTGGTGCTGCCCGAGGGCGCAACCGTGGAAAATGTCACCACCGAAACCTTCTCCGACGAGGCTTGGGCCGCGGGTGAGGCCAAGGCCCAGGAGATTCTGGACCAGTGGCTCTCCGGCGACAAGACCGAGGACAGCTTTGCCCTCCTTGCCAACGAAAACTCCGCCGACACCGGCTCCAACACCAACGGCGGCCTGTACACCGGGGTCTCCCAGGGCCAGATGGTCACGGAATTTAACGACTGGTGCTTTGACGACAGTCGCCAGGTTGGGGACTACGGCATTGTGAAAACCCAGTTCGGCTACCACATCATGCTCTTCTGCGGCTCCGAAACCCTGTGGCAGAGCCAGGCCAAAGAGGACCTGCTCACCCAGAAGACCAACGACTTCATCTCCGAAGCCCGCGCCGCCGCGGAAGCCACAATCGACTACAGCGCCATCAAGCTGGGCTTTGTGGATATGTCCGAGTAAACAAAGTGTTCCGCTAATAGTGCCATTTTTCCGTTGTCCTACCGGAGAAATGGCACTTTTTTAAGTCATTTTATCATAATGATAATCCCAATACCTGTAGGGGCGGCTATCATAGCAGCCGCCCCTACAACGCATGAACGATTTGCCCGTGCAATCATCCCGTATTTTTGAAATTACCTATTGACAAACTTGTATTTTCTGCTATACTAGTTAGCGAAGGCTAACCAGTAAGCAAACGCAGCTCTATCCCCTGGCTGCTTGCGGCTGAGTGTTCTTTGTTACGCAGAAGCGGCCCCCGGGAAACCCGGGGGCCGTTTCAAATTGTGCTTGATTTTCACCCAAAAACCTGATACGATGCTAAAAAACTTTTTCCGGGAGGAACTCTATGGAAACCTATTCCAAAATTGGCAGCATCCCCACAGGGTCTGCTCCTGATACGTTGATTGACGGCTGCCTTGTCTTAGAGGGCGGCGCGTTCCGGGGGCTGTATACCCAGGGCGTGCTGGATGCCTGGATGCAGCGGGGCGTGAATTTCAGCTGCACCTTGGGGGTCAGCGCCGGGGCGCTGGCGGGCATCAGCTATGTCAGCGGCCAGATTGGCCGGTCCGCCCGGGCCAACCTGGGCCACCGCCACGACAAAGCGTATATCGGTACCGCCGCCCTGCGGAAAAGCAAAAGTCTCATCCGTCTGGACTTTCTGATTAACGACTTTAACGCCATCGAGCCTCTGGACGAGGCTCGGTTCCAGGACCCCCGCCGCCGATTCCTGGCCGAGGCCACAGACTGCCGCACGGGAAATTCCGTCTTCTGGGAGCGGGGGCAGTGCGACATTTTTTCCGCGGTAAAGGCCTCCGCCTCCATGCCCTTTGTGACCCCCATGGTGGATGTGGACGGCGTTCCCTGCTTAGACGGCGGGTGCAGCTGCGGCATTCCCTTCGACTGGGCCCTGGGACAGGGCTTTGACAAAATCGTGGTCATCCGTACCCGGCACCGGTCCTACCGAAAGCCCGCCAAAGAGCGGAACACCGCCGAGGCCGTCTACCGCCGCTGGCCGGAGTTTGCCCGGAACGTGGATAGGATTCCTGCCACCTACAATGAGCTTTGTGACCGGCTGGAAGGGCTGGAGCAAATCGGCCGGATTTTCGTCCTGGCCCCGGAACGGCCCATCCGGGTCTCCCGGGTGGAAGGGGATCTGGAAAAGCTGGGTGCCCTCTACTGGCAGGGCTACACCGAGGGTCTCAACAGCCTGGAAGGCCTCTCCCAGTATCTGGGAATGCCGCTGTAAATGGGTTCGAATCCACCTTTCTGGTCCTCACCAGAAAGGTGGATTCGAATTTTGTTATATACGTTTATTATAACTTTTTAAGTTTCAAACAGTCCATTCTATTTTGATAAATTGTTGTTTTTTGTGATATTCTGTCCATTCCTTTTACCGGGTTTGCTCTGTGATTGTGGTCGGGGTTGTGATCAAAACGTTGTGAAATGATTATTTCAGGATTTCCCACATTCCCGTTTTTCTGGAGCCGATTCGCACTATGATTTGCTGTTCCTGCAAAGACTTCAGCGCTCGAACAATTGTTGATCTGGAAGTTTTCAATGCGGCAGCCATTTCCTGAATTGTAACAGTGGCATCTTCTTGAATAGCTGCCAAAACGCGCTGCTCCAAATCGGTCAGATCGTATTCCGGCGTTTGATTTATGTGCTCATTTAAATGCTCATTTATGTGCTCATTTTCATGCTCAGGTGACACCAAAAAATCCGGGTGGATAGAAATCGTTGTCAGGAAATAGGTGCGTTCCTCGTCTGTTTCAAACACCGGCATGGGAGATCCGTTTGCTTTCAGTGCACGGATGATTTTCTGAAAACCCGTGTTGCGGCCTTCGGTCAAATGCAGCTCTTTCAGGAACTCTCCAATTCTGCGGTTCCGATAGCGGCGGCTGACGGCGCGGTAATTTTTCAGTCCCTCGATGCTGATGGAGCGGTCCGCGCCGGGGTGGCTGAGGATTTCTATTTTGTCCGGGAGAACGCGCACTTCAATGGGTTCCCGAATATCGTAGCCCTTATGGTAGACGGCGTTGGAAAGCGCCTCCTCGACGGCTGCATAGGGGTAATTAAAATATCGGTTGGCCTCCGCAACATCCGGCAGTTTGTGTACACGCTCTGTCAGAACGCTGTTGCGGATATACTGCAATGCCTCACGGAGCTGCTGGTGCAGAGGCCCGGTGAACGTCTTTTCGATGATCTGGTCTCCGCCCAAATCATCTGGGAACTGAACCACGTCGATTTGCGCGTATGGGAAAAACTTTTCCGGCTCCAGGCTGAAGAACATCAGAGCCACATTTTTCGGCTTGACGTACTCCGGCAGGCTGCTGAGAAGATTCATATTCCGGCACAGGTCGGCAAAGTCCATTCGGCCTGATTCAGAATACAAGCTGCTGCCAACCTCCCGAAGATATTGCTGAATCAGCGTGATATTCAGGTCGGTCAGCTCTCCCTGATGGTTCACCCGGTCATCGAAGGGAATATTGTTTGCAAGAGTGTACAAGTCCCGCAGCTCCTCCTCCGAGGGCTGGATGGTACTTGCCATCTTCCGAATCCAGCAAACCTTTTCCTTGCAGTCCTTCGCCATGTTCTTGGGCGAAAAATAGGGACGAATGCTCCCGCCGGGAGCCCATACCACAATAAATTTTTTGCTTTGGTAATCAACGACCTCCACAATGGGCATATACTCCGGCTGGATCCGCTTGCACTTATTCAGCATGTCCTTCAAGTATCCATCGACCTTATCCGGGGCAACCCCAGGCAGACTGTCCGGCCGCCCCTGCGCATCCCGCACACCGATCACCAGGTAGCCGCCGCCCCAATTATCAATGTCGTTGGCAAAGGCGCAAATGGTTTTTAGCGATGCCTCCGCATCCCAGGTTTCCTTAAATTCAATTCTCGCCCATTCTACCACTTCGCCGGATAGGAGCGTTTTTAGATTGGTTGGGATTCCCATAGTTTCACCTCCTGGTGCTTGTTCGGAAATATATGTCTGCTGCATTTGGGTTCATTGGCTTTGTTACAGTGCAGTTGCACTATAGCATAAAAGTATTGCCTATAGGGTCGTTCTTTGCCGGTTTAACTTTGCCTTTCTTAATAGAATTATCTTAGTTAACAGTTCCGTTGTGTAATCAATCATTTCTGCATATTTTTCTATTAGTTTACCACACATTGTAGTAAAAATCTATAGCGCAAAAAATAAAAGGATCAGCACCCCGTGTTGGAGGCAGCGCAAAAGTAATGGAAGGTGGATTCGATGGCTGCCTTTGCGGGGCAAAGCCATATGGTGAAAACCAGTCTGCGGACTGGTTTTGCCAACATGCCCCCGGCATGTTGGATTGAAATGGGTTCGAATCCACCTTCCTGGTCCTCACCAGCAAAAAAGGCACCACCTTACGGTGATGCCTTTTTGCTGGTGGGGGAAGGTGGATTCGAACCACCGAAGCTATAAGCAGCAGATTTACAGT
>USQL01000110.1 GCA_900556935.1 uncultured Eubacteriales bacterium
GGAGAGTCCCTCCAATTTCAGACGCATCCCGCAAGGGATGTGGATGAAATTGGAACCTGTCTTTGAAATGATTATTGTATCAAGCCCCAAACTCCGGCTCGACGGAGTTTGCGCCACAGTGTATTCAAGTCTTTTCCGGCGCACCAAAATCAGAAAATGCCTTTTGGCGTTTCCTGGTTTTTTTAGCCGAAGGAACTCAAACGGGCGGCGGACAATGATTTTCCTGAAGTTGTTCATGAAATGGCTGTTCATGCGCTTGTTGCGAGTTTCCATCCGGCTGCCATGAATTTTACGTCCAACGCCTTGATATTTGCGGAGAAAGTCTGTATAATAATAAATATCATTTGCAAAAACTACGGAGACGCTTACCATGGAAGTTCGGAAATGTGGAACAAAATTCAAAGCGGAGAAGGGCATGCTTCTTCCGGTGCTGTTTTTTCTGGTCGGTATTGTCGTTCTGGTGACGCTGGGATATCATTTTCAGAAAAACCAGGATAGTCTGCAGCAATCGAAGGTGGAGCTGAATGCTGTGACCTATGCGGAGCATTCGCGGCTGGATATTATGCAGGGGCTCGGCATCACGGAGACGCTGGAACGGATTCTTGTGAACAATGACGGCATAATCAATAAATTCCCCCAGGTTGCCGAGGATATGACGGACGACTGTATCCAGAATATCCAGCTGGCACCGGGGGGCGTGGTGACGGAGATTTACCCGGAGGCGGGAAACGAGACCGGAAAAATTGACCTGCTCCACGACAAGGACCGGGGAGAGATTTCCCGCTATGGGCGGGACAACGACGTAATTACGATGCAGGGGCCCTTCGCGCTGAAGCAGGGCGGCAGCGGAATCGCTGTGCGGAACCCGGTGTTTTTGGAGCGGGAGGACGGACAGCGAGAATTCTGGGGCTTTACCATTGTGATTATCCGGGTGCCGGAGATTTTCGCCGAGTCCATCAAGGCCCTTTCAGATTTTGGCTATGACTACCGGCTCTCCAAAACCGCGGCCCCTTGGGATGACACTTACGTGGAGGTTTATGGCTCCGGGGCGCGGATGGACAGGGCGGTTACTTACTGCTTTGAGGCGGGGGACACCGGCTGGCGGCTGGAGGTGCAGCCAAAGGACGGCTGGGGCAGCGGCGGGAACCTGCATCTGATGTTTGGCTGCGGCGTGCTGATTCTGCTGCTGCTGTCCGGTCTCATTACGGTGCTCACACTGCTGCGGCGCACCAAGGCATCCGAAGGCGAAATGACCGAACTCAACCGAAAGCTGCAGGAGACGCTGGACCTTGCCAATGCCGCCAGCGTCGCCAAAACGAACTTTATCAGCAATATGTCCCACGACATTCGCACGCCTATGAACGCGATTGTGGGCTACACGGCCATTGCCCTGGGGCAGAACCCGGAAGAAAAAACCAGGGAATGCCTGGAAAAAATCCGGGAGAGCTCTGACCACCTGCTGACGCTTATCAACGATGTGCTGGACATCAGCCGAATTGAAAGCGGAAAGCTGGTAAATACCCCGGTGAAGACGGATATCCGGAAGGTGGTAGACGAGGTGCTGTCCATTATCCGGGGCTTTACCGTTGGACGGGAGCTGAACATAGAGGTGCATCGGGCACCGCTTGCCAATCCCTATGTCCTTGCGGACGACACCCACATCCGTGAGGTGCTGGTGAATGTATTGAGCAATGCCGTGAAATTCACCCGGGACGGGGGCACCGTCACCTTTTCCGCGGATTATTTGCCGGGGGAGAATGGAAAAATCAACGTCCGATATGTGATTTCCGACACGGGCATCGGCATGAGCCCGGAATTCCAGAAGCATGTTTTTGAGAAGTTTGCCCAGGAGCATTCCGATGCCAGAACCCAGTATAAGGGGACCGGGCTGGGTATGACCATTGTGAAAAAATATGTGGAAATGATGCACGGCACCATTTCCGTTCAAAGCAAACAGGGGCAGGGAAGCACCTTTACAATCGAACTGCCTTTGGAGCTGACCGACGATGTTCCGGAATCAGAGAAAGCGGCCCGGACAAAGGGCACGCAGCTATCCGGCCACCGGGTCCTTCTGGCGGAGGACAATGACATGAACGCGGAAATCGCCCAGATTTTCCTGGAAAACTGGGGAATGTCGGTGCGAAGGGTGGCCAATGGGGCGGAGGCGGTCAGGGCATTTTCCGAGGCACCGGAAGGAAGCTTTGATGTGATTCTCATGGACATTATGATGCCGGTGATGAACGGGTTGACGGCGGCCAAGGCCATCCGCGCCCTGGCCCGTCCGGATGCCGGAACCATCCCCATCATCGCCCTGACGGCCAATGCTTTTTCCGAGGATGTTCAGAAATGCCTGGATGCCGGCATGAACGCCCACATTGCAAAGCCTCTGGATGTCAATGCCATGGAGGAAACCCTCAAAAGCGTTTTGGACCGTTGATTGGAGCCGAAAATCCCGCATAGCCTGTGCCATCGGGGCCCTTCCGGCCTGATGCCTCAGCACCCCAGAATTTTCTCCGCGTTGGCAATCCGCGCCTTGTCAGGGGGCGAAATCCCCGCAAGCGGGTAGGGGATGCCCAGCTTTTCCCACTTGAAAATGCCCATGGTGTGGTAGGGCAGGACCTCTACCCGTTCTATATTGTGCAGGGTGTCCAGAAAGGCCCGCAGGGCATGAAGGTCCTCGTCGAAGTCCGTCCACTGGGGCACCAGGACGTGCCGAATCCAGACGGGCTTTTGCAGCCGGTCCAGCAGGCGCAGCATGTCCAGTGTGCTGTCCCCGTCCACGCCGGTGAGGGCCCTGTGGCGCTGGGGGTTTATCTCCTTGATATCCACCAGCAGCAGGTCCGTGACAGCCATCAGGGCCAGAAACCGGGAATAGAAGGGCTCGGCCCGGGTAAAGGGGTGGCCCGCGGTATCGATGCAGGTGTGGATGCCCTTTGCCTTGGCCTTGGTAAAGAGCTCCAGCAGAAAGTCCAGTTGCAGCAGGGGCTCCCCACCGCTGACGGTGATGCCCCCCTTTTTGCCCCAGTAGCCCCGGCAGCGCAGGGCCTTGTCCAGGAGCTCGTCGGCGGTATAGCTGTGGGCGGCGGGGTCTGCCAAATCCCAGGTGTCCGGGTTGTGGCAGAATTTGCAGCGCTGGGGGCAGCCCTGCAGGAAGATGACATACCGGACCCCCGGCCCGTCTACGGAGCCGAAGCTCTCCAAAGAGTGGACGCGGCCATAGGTTTGCGATGCTTCCATAGGTTTGTCTCCTTTTTATATTTCTGTGTGAACACAGGATTCCCCCGGGGCGGTTTTCCATGCCCCGGGGGACTTTTTGGTTGAAGCGAAAGTGTTACAGCGTCTCGTGGCAGGTGCGGGAAATCACATCCAGCTGCTGCTCACGGGTCAAATCGATAAACTTCACGGCGTAGCCGGAGACCCGGATGGTGAAGTTCTGATACTCGGGCTTTTCCGGGTGCTCCATAGCATCCAACAGCATCTCCTTGCCGAAGACATTGACATTCAGGTGGTGGGCCCCCCGGGAGAAATAGCCGTCCAGGATGCTGACCAGATTTTCGGTCCGCTCCCCATCGCTGTGGCCCAGGGCACCGGGGTTGATGGTCTGGGTGTTGGAAATGCCGTCCAGAGCGTACTGATAGGGCAGCTTGGCCACGGAATTCAGGGAGGCAATCAGGCCGGACTGCTCCGCCCCATAGCTGGGGTTGGCACCGGGGGCCAGAGGAGTCCAGGCCCGGCGGCCGTCGGGCATATTGCCCGTGTACCTGCCGTAGACCACATTGGAGGTAATGGTCAGGATGGAGGTGGTGGGCTCGGAATCCCGGTAGGTGTGGTAGTGCTTGATTTTCTCCAGGAAGGTCCGCAGCAGCCACACGGCGATGGCATCGGCCCGGTCGTCGTCGTTGCCGTAGCGGGGAAAGTCACCCTCCACCTGGAAGTCCGCGGCGTAGCCGTTTTCGTCCCGCAGTACCTTGACCTTGGCATACTTGATGGCACACAGGGAGTCCACCACATGGCTGAACCCCGCGATGCCCGTGGCAAAGGTCCGGCGCACATTGGTATCGATGAGGGCCATCTGGCTTGCCTCGTAGTAATACTTGTCGTGCATATAGTGGATGAGGTTCAGGGTGTTGACATACAGCCCCGCCAGCCACTCCATGGTCAAATCAAACTTCTCCTGCACCTGGTCGTAGTCCAGGTATTCGGTTTCGATTCTGCCGGTGTTGGGGGCCACCTGCTCCTGGTGCTTCAGGTCCCAGCCGCCGTTGATGGCGTACAGCAGGGCTTTCGCCAGGTTGGCGCGGGCCCCAAAGAACTGCATTTCCTTGCCGGTCTGGGTGGCGGAGACGCAGCAGCAGATGGAGTAGTCGTCGCCCCACACAGGACGCATGACCTCGTCGTTTTCATACTGGATGGAAGAGGTTGCCACGGAGATATGGGCGCAGTACTTTTTAAAGTTTTCCGGCAGCCGGGGGGCGTACAGTACGGTCATATTGGGCTCGGGGGAGGGCCCCATGTTCTCCAGGGTGTGCAGGAACCGGTAGTCGGTTTTGGTAACCATGTGCCGTCCATCCTGACCGATGCCGCCTACCTCCAGGGTGGCCCACACCGGGTCTCCGGAGAATAGCTGCTGATAGGAGGGAATCCGGGCAAACTTGACCATGCGGCACTTCATAACAAAATGGTCAATGAGCTCCTGGGCTTCCGATTCGGTGAGGGTGCCCTTGCCCAGGTCCCGCTGGATGTAGATGTCCAGGAAGGTGGACACACGGCCCACGGACATAGCCGCGCCGTTCTGGGTTTTGATGGCGGCCAGATACCCAAAGTACAGCCACTGCACCGCCTCCCGGGCATTGGCCGCGGGGCGGGAAATGTCATAGCCATAGCGCTCCGCCATCTTTTTCATATTTTGCAGGGCACGAATCTGCTCGGCAATCTCCTCCCGCAGGCGGATGACATCGTCGGTCATGGTGCCGTCGCCGGTGTTCCGGTGGTCCCGCTGCTTTTCCGCAATCAGGTAGTCCACACCGTAGAGGGCCACACGGCGGTAGTCACCCACAATACGGCCTCGGCCATAGGTATCGGGCAGGCCGGTGATGATGTGGGAGTGCCGGGCCTTCTTCATCTCGGGGGTATAGGCGTCGAAAACCGCCTGGTTGTGGGTCTTATGGTAGTCGGTGAAAATTTTGTGCAGCTCCGCACTGGGGGTGTAGCCGTTGGTGGTGCAGGCCTGCTCGGCCATCTTAATGCCGCCATAGGGCATAAAGGCCCGCTTCAAGGGCTTGTCGGTTTGCAGGCCCACCACCTTTTCCAGGTCCTTGTGGGCCTCGTTCATATACCCGGGGCCATAGGCCAGAGGGCCGGAGACCACCTCGGTCTCCATATCCAGCACGCCGCCCTTGGTGCGTTCCTGCAGCTGCAGGGCCTGCAGGTCTGCCCAGAGGGTATTGGTGGCCTCGGTGGGACCTGCCAGGAAGTGCTCGTCGCCGTCATAGGACAGGTAGTTGTCCTGAATGAACGCCCGGACGTTCACTTCATAGCGCCATTGGGTGCCGTGAAAACCGTCCCAGGCGGGGGTGGTCTGATCTTTGAATTCTGTAAACATGGAATTCCTCCTTGAAAAATGAAGGGCAGCGGAGCTGCCGGATTGAAATAAAAACGAATTAGGTCCGCCTGCCCGGGCATGCTTTGGAGGGGGCACGGTTTCCCGGGCAGGCGGAATTAGGAGGTATTTCGTCCGCCGCAACGCAGAAGCTGGGCTGCCCGTAGGAAAGACCGGGCAGACATCCGATAGTTAGCGAATACTAACTATCTATCCAAAAGAAAAGGCTGCATTGCAGTCTGACAGGATGTTAGCTTACGCTAACCACCGGGGATATCCTATCATAAAATACCACGTGTGTCAATAGGTATTTTCAAAAATCCGCCCGGGCAGCTTTGGCGGCTGCCCGGGCGGTATGTTACATTTTTTCCGGCGCGGAGAAGCCCAGAAGGTCGATGCAGGTTTCCAGAATGTTCTTGGAAAGGCCGATGAGGGAGATATAGCCCACTTTCAGGTGCTCGTCCTCCTCGCTGAGAATCCGGGTTTCGTGGTAGAATTTGTTGACGCAGCCTGCCAGCTCGTAGATATAGGCGCAGATGAGGTTGGGGCTGGAGGTTTTCTGGGCCTGCTCCAGGGTGGGGCCCAGTTTGGTAACGGAGAGCATCAGATCCTTGGCAAAGTCGTTTGCGGGCAGCTGAATGGGCAGGTTCTCCCATTCGCCGTACCGGGCCAGGATGCTCTTAATCCGCACGATGGTGTAGAGAATGTAGGGGCCGGTGTTGCCCTCGAAGGCGGCGAAGCGCTCCATGTCGAAATTGTAGTCCTTGGTGGGCTGGTTCGAAAGGTCACCGTATTTCAGGGCGGCCATGGCGATTTTTGCCGTGGTGGGCTCCACCTGGTCGTCGTCTACAATCTTGTTTTCCACAACCTTGGCCCGGACGAAGTCGGTCATGTCGGAAATCAGGGTTTCCAGCCGCAGCACGCCGCCGTCTCTTGTCTTGAAGGGCTTGCCGTCCTTGCCGTTCATGGTGCCGAAGCCAACGTGCTCCAGCTGGGTCTCCGGCTTCACGATGCCGGCTTTCCGGGCGGCACGGAACACCTGCTCAAAGTGGAGATTCTGCCGCT
>USQL01000111.1 GCA_900556935.1 uncultured Eubacteriales bacterium
GTCCCCTCCACATCCGGCCTGCGGGCCACCTTCTCCAGCAGGAGAAGGCAGGGGGCTTCCCTCCGGGGGTATACGTTCATCTGTGGCGCTCTATTCCGTCGGGTTTCGGGCGACATGATAGCCGCCCCTACAGGGCTATGCGTTTGGTCGGTACGAATTCGCCCGGGCTTTCTTGTCCCGCCGCTCTGGTACCGCCCTCATCAGTCAGGGCTACGCCCTGCCAGCTTCCCCGGAGGGGAAGCTTTTTAGAGAAAAACCCCACAGTGTGAGGCCAAAGCGGGTGCTTTGGCTTGCACTGTGGGGGATTTTTTACTTTACCGCCGATTTTTTCCTGCTTTTCTTCCGCTTTTTGACAAGCAGGAGCACAACAATCAGCACTGCGGCGGCTGCCGCGGCGGTGGTGATGAGGATGGGGGCGGTGCTGGCCTCTTGGGCCAGGGCTGCCCGGAAGGAGGAGCCCTGGGCGGTGAAGACCAGGTAGCTGCCGTCCTGTTCGGCCTCCGTCTCTACCCAGCCGTCGCCGGTATCTATGTACAGACGGTAGGACTTGCTCTTGTCCGGCATTCTCAGGCGGACGGTGTGGCTTTCGGTGCCGTCGGCCGGGAGGGTCAGCAGCCAGCCGGTGTCGGCCGAGTCGGGAAGGTCCTCGGTAAGGGCCTGGGCGGTGATGTTCTCGCCGTCTACAAAGCTGCCCTCTGCCAGGGCGACGGGCAGCTGGCCTAAGTCGCTTCCCGTGTCCGCCGCGGCCTGCAGGGCGGTGTATTCCGCCTCTACGGTGCGGTCGGCGCGAATTCCGGAGGGGTTAAAATCTGCCCAAATCCCGCTGTAGCCCTCCTTTTCGGGGACCTGGGGGATGTCCTGCAGGGCCGTGTTGTAATCCACCCGGCGGGTGAAGGTCTGGTCCTCGGCCACGAAGGTGATGACCATTTTGCCGAAATATTCCGGCACATTTTCCAGCTCCATAAGCTTCCGGTAGGAGATGGGCTGGGCGCTGCCGTCGTAGCTGATGTTGTCGATGCCGCCAAAGTCCGGGTTTTCCACAAACACGTTTCCGCTGGCCTCGCCGCCGCTGGTGAGCTTTCCGGCGATGGCACCGGTGTATTCCCCGGCGTTTTCCAGGGTCACCAGGGCCCGGTTGTCCTCCATCTGGGAGGCTTCCCCGGCGATGCCGCCCACCATATTGCCGCCGGAGACATGGCACTTGGCCCAGTTTTCGGAAACCTGTGTCTTGGCCTTGCCGATGATGCCGCCAACCCAGCTGGCATCCACGGAATCCACGGTGCCATAGGACTGGCAGGCCACAACCGCGCCCAAGGTGGACTGGCCCGCGATGCCGCCGGCGCACTGCTTCTTGGCCTGGACAAGGCCACGGTTCTGGCACTGGTAGACCAGCGCCCGGGTCATAAAGGTGAAGTTCAGAGAGGTATCGCCCTCAACGGACAGGTCGTCTTCGGGGTCTAAGTCATTTTCCCGGGACAGGGAGCCTACAATGCCGCCGGCGTTGATATCGGCGTAGACGCTGCCATAGTTGATGCAGTCCCGGATTTTACCGGCGGAGTCCTCGGTGACGTTGTCGCCGGAGACATCCTGCACCAGGTTGTCGTTTTCCTCCCGGCCGCTCATGACGTTAATCACCCGCTGCATCTGGCTGCTCAGGGATTGCAGGTCGGAGATGACCTGCCCGCCGTCGGAGGCGGCGGCCTGGCTGACATCGCTGATCTGCCAGACCAGGTCCCCCATCCGGTCCCCAAGGGTACCGGCGGCGGCCCAGATTTCGTCCTTGCCGCTGTCGCTGATGTCAATATCGGGAAGCCAGTTGTCATCGTCTCCCTCGTCGGGAAGGGTGACATGGGTGTTGTCCCGGGCGATGGTCAGCAGGTAGTCGATGGCGTTTAAGGTGTCCTCCATGGAGGCTTCCACATCGACAAGCCCCGCCTGAATGCTGCTGTTGGCCTGGCTCGCGTCGTAGGCGGCCCGGTTCAGAATGCCCTGGGCGGTTTGCAGCTCGTCATTGAGCTTTTGCAGGGTGTCCTCGCTGTAAATCAGCATGTTGTTGGGCTCCATCTGGCCCAGAACGCCGCCGCCCTCTTTCCGGGCCTGTACCTCGCCGTAGTTGACGCAGTCGGCCATAAAGCCGCTGCTGGAGCCGGCCACGCCGCCGATGTTATAGCCCGTGTGGGGGTAGCCTACGTTCCCCTCGTTCCGGCAAAGCCGGATGACACCGGAGCTGGCACCTACCACGCCGCCGATATCGGAGCCGGAAATGCCGCCCTCGTCGCTGGTGATCCGGGGCACGGTGATATCCTCAATGGACAGGGTCTCCGTTGCCAGAACCGTATTGATATTGGCTTTGTTCCGGCAGTTGTAGACCACACCCTGGTTTTCGCCCACGATGCCGCCCAGGACCTTGCTGCCCCGGATGTAGCCCTGCATGGTGCAGCCGTCTACCCGGCCTGTGACCTCGTTGAGACCCACAAGGCCGCCCACCTGGCTGATGCCGCAGACGGCACCGAAGAAGCTGACGTTTTCCACGGTCCCGGCGTTCACGCCCACAAGACCGCCTACCTTCGTGGAGCTTCCGGCGGGAGTGACCCGGCCGATGAGCTGCAAATCCTTGACGGTGGCCCCCTCCTGGATGTAGCGGAACAGGCCCCGGGCGGAGCCGTCGGAATCCACGGCGATGCCATAAATCTTGTGGTTCTGGCCGTCAAAGATGCCGCCAAAGGTGGGAATCATCAGGTTTTCGTGGCCTTTGAGGTCCAGGTCCGCCATCAGGGTTACCCGCAGCTTCCTGCTGGCGCTGTCCAGGCGGCAGGTATCTGCCAGGTTTTGAAGGTCCTGGACGGAAGAGACGGTATAGTTGGTATAGACAATTTCCGGAGCCTCGGTTTCCTCCTCGGCCTTCTCCGCCGGGACGGACAGGGGCAGCTGGGGAAGCAGAAACAGGGCAAGGCTCAGGGCGCAGAGGCTGCGCTTTAACTGCTTATTCATTCTTTGCGCCCTCCTCTAACGTGGGACGGTCCTCCACCACCTGGATATCCCCGGTGGCGATGGAGGCATTGATTTGGCCGGTTAGGATGCCGTTGACCTCGGCATCAATCACACCGCTGATGTAGCCCCGGACCCGGCCGTTGACGCGCATAGTGCCGCTGGCGGTGCGGACCTTCCGGTCCAGCGCGGGCATCTCAAAGCTGGTGCGCTCGATGATGGTGTCGCCCAGCACCAGAATCTGGGGCAGAACCGCCAGAACCAGCACAATGGAGATGATGGTGCCCCGGCCCAGGCAGTCGCCGATGGTGGCGATAACGGGGTTCGTGGTCATTACGGCAATCAGGCTGCCCGCGGCGGCCAGAATGGTACCGGAGGTGAAGATGGTGGGGAAGGAGGCGTTCAGGGCCTCGATAATGGCCTTCTTGGGAGGATACTGCTGCTTCATCTCCGTGTAGTGGCTGGAGATCACGATGGCGTAGTCGATGTTGGCACCCATCTGAATGGAGTTGACAATCAGGTAGCCCAGGAAGTACAAAGGCGTATTGCGGATAGCGGGCACGGAGAAGTTCATCCAGATACTGCCCTGAATCACCAGAATCAGCAGCACGGGCAGGCCCGCGGACTTAAAGGTGAACAGCAGAATCAGCATGACGAACAGGGCCGACAGCACAGAAATCAGCAGGTTGTCCTCGATGAAGGAGGAGCTTAGGTCAATGGCGCTGGTGCTGTTGCCCACAATGAAGAAGTCGTCGCCGTAGTAGGAGCGGACCAGGTCGTGGATTTCGTCCATAAAGGCGCTGGTCTTGTCGCCCTCCTCGGGAAGGTCCAGGTAGACGACCATTCGGCTGTAGTCGTCGCTTTGCAGCTGGACCTTGGCCTGGTCCAGCTGGTCAAACAGGTCGTCCAGGGTATCCTGGATGTCGCCGTCCAGCTTGATATTGCCGTCGTCCATCTGCTGCTTGAGGAACTGGAACATATCGAACAGGGGCACCTTGTAGGCCCCGATGCCGTTAATCAGCTCGCCGTATTGGCTGTTGTCGGTGGCGTAGGCGGTGTAGAGCAGCTGGGCAACCTCGTAGTCCAGGCCCGCCAACTCGGAAAACTGCCGGGGGGTCAGGGCGCTGGTCAGCACATAGCCGTCCATGGCCTCGATGTTGGAAAGGCCCATGGTGCTCTTGACCCGGGAATCCTTGTCCAGGGTTTCCAGAATGGCACCCTCCTTTTCGTAATCCCCGGAGGGAACCATGACGGCCACCATGTTGTTGTAGCCAAAGGTCTGCTTGATTTTCTGCACCGCAAGCTGCTTTTCACTCTGCTTGGCGGTGGTCAGGTCGTTGTAGGTATAGGCGTAGGGGCACTTGTTGGCAAAGACGCAGGCAACCACGGTGATGGCCACAAACAGCGGGGGGACGATGAAGCGGGTCTTCACGTCGAACTTGCCGATGGCGGTAATCTTGGGCAGAATCTCCTTGTGCTGGGTTTTGTCAATCAGATTGGAAAACAGCACCAGAAGGCCGGGCATCAGGGTAAATACGGACAGAAGGCTGAGCAGGATGGCCTTAATCAGCACAATGGCCATATCCAGGCCGATGCCGAAGTGCATGAAGGCCAGGGCACCCAGGCCGGAAATGGTGGTCAGGGAGCTGGAGGAAATCTCCGGAATGGCCTTGCTCAGGGCCTCGATACAGGCCTCTCTGGTGCCCAGGGTTACGTGCTCCGCGGAAAACCGGTGGCACAGGATGATGGCGTAGTCAATGGCCAGGGCCAGCTGCAGCACCACGGTCACGGAGTTGGAGATGAAGCTTATTTTGCCGCAGAGAAAGTTGGTGCCCATGTTGAGGAGGGCTGCCGCGCCGAAGGTCATGACGAGCACCGGCACCTCCATATAGGCTTTGGAGGTCAGGGTCAGCACCACCACGATGATGACGGCGGCAATGAGCACAATCACGCCCATTTCCTTGGCCAGGTCCGCGGAGCTGTCCTCGCCTACGGTGGTATCCACGTAGCTGTCATAGGGCTCCAGGAGCTGGTTGATTTTGTCCATGGCATCGATGCTCACCTGGTCCGTCTCCGTGCCGTCGAAGGACACGTCCAGCAGGGCGGCGGCACCCCGGTAGTGGTCATCGGTGTCATCAAAGGTGACCCGGGAAACCCCGTCCAGCTCGGCAATCTGGTCTGCCAGGGTCTGGGCACGGGTGGGGGTGACGTTGGTAATCATCACCCGGGCGGAGCCGTAGGTGATAAAGTTTTCGTCCATAACGGTCAGGCCCCGTCGGGTCTCAGTCTCCTCCGGCAGATAGGTGGTGATGTCGTTTTCCACCTCAACCCAGTTCCGGGAGAACAGGCTGAATACCAGGGCGACGATGTAGAGCAGGAAGAACAGATTGCGCTTGTCTACAATGAACGCGGCAATCTTCTTCATCCCGCCGCCTTCGGCCTTTTCTTCTTCATTTTCCATGGCGAAATTCCTTTCTTAACGAAAAGCCGGACCCCTCAGACCCGGCTATCGCCGGGCCAGCTCTGCTCTGCATTAAGAGTCCGTAAGCCGCAAGCGGCAACGGCCTCTATACCTTTCAGGGGAGCCCTGGGACCAGAATTATTTTTTAGCATACCATAAAAACGGAAAAGAAAAAATAGGCAAACTGCAATATTTGTTAAAAAAAGAATTGGTCGAATTCCTGCCTTGCGCGGGACACAAGACCATGCTATAATATAAAGGTTAAGAAGATGCCGAGAAGGAGGAGCCCTATGTCCAAGGAGCGCACCGAAAAAGCCATTATGCATGCCTTTCTGGAGCTGTTGAACCAGTACCCTCTGGATAAGATTACCGTCAAGGACATTGTCACCGCCTGCGGCATCAGCCGGAACACCTTTTATTACCATTATCAGGATATCTACGACCTTCTGCGGGCCACCTTTGACGCGGTGGCGGAACTGGTTTTGCGGGAGGATGTGACCACCTGGCAGGAGAGTCTTCGCTCCTGTACCCGGTTTGCCCTGGAAAACCGCCGGGCCGTGTACCATGTGTACCGCTCTGCCCACCGGGAGCAGCTGGAGCGCTATCTCTACCGGGTGACGGAGGAGCGCATGGACAGGCTCATCCGGCACCTGACGGCCCAGATGTCCATTTCCGAGGAGGATATGCGCTATCTGACCCTGTTTTACAAGTGCGCCGTGGTGGGAATCCTTCTGGAGTGGCTCAACGCCGACATGAAGGGGGATGTAGATCGCCTGATTTCCCGGATGGGGGTCCTGCTGGAGGGCAATCTCCGGCTGTCCCTGGAACGGGTCGGCGGGGAAACGGCGATATGCGCACGCCCATGATTGCCCAGGTGGCGGGCCAGATTGTGGCAGAGGCCATGGTGTTTCCCGGCGGCTACCGGAAAACCCCGGAGATGGCCGCCTATCCCGTATAACAGCTCAATCCCGATACATCTCTGGCGGCGAATAGCCGCCCGTACGGCGCATTTCTGAAATTTGTTCATAGAATGATAACTCGTGCAATCGTCGTGAGATAGCGTCACGACAATTGCGTGAGTAAACATTTTGTGAACCGTAGGGGCGGCGATGTGCTTACAAACAAAAACGGCGGCAATTTTGCCGCCGTTT
>USQL01000112.1 GCA_900556935.1 uncultured Eubacteriales bacterium
GAAGGCCGGTATCGAGATGAACCGCAAGAGCCTGTCCGAGATGGCTATCCAGGACAACGCCGCTTTCGCCGCTGTTGTGGAGAAGGCCAAGGCTGCTCTGAACTAATCATAGGGCTGTAAAAAATGCTGTCATTGCGAACCAAAGCAGATGCTGGTTTGCAATGACAGCTTCTTTTTAGAATCGAGGAGGGGACACCATGGAACTGACACTCACCGCTGTCCGGGCGGGGAAGCTGAGCTCGTTTTTGAAAAACGAGCTCAAAATGTCCACGGGTCTTGTGAATAAGGTCAAGTGGGCCGACGGTCTGCGGGTCAACGGCGTAAGCTGCCACACCAATTACCCGGTGGAGCCCGGGGACCGAATTGCGGTGCTGCTTACAGAGGAGGTGCCGGAGTACCCCGCGGAGGAGGGGCCCCTCACGGTTCTCTATGAGGATGCCTATTTGCTGGCGGTGGACAAGCCCTCCGGGATGCTCATTCACCCCTCCCGGAACCGAAACACCGGGACCCTTGCCAATCTGGTCCAGGGGTATTACCGGGCAACCAACCAGCAGGGGGCCTTCCATCCCTTAACCCGGCTGGACCGGGACACCTTTGGCATTGTCCTCATTGCCAAGAACGCCCATATCCACGCTCTATTGCAGGCCGAGAAGCCCCAAAAGACCTATGAGGCCTTGACTTACGGGGGACCGGAGGAAAATTCCGGCCTGATTGACGCGCCCATTGCCCGGCGGGAAAAGCCCAGCCTTCTGCGGGAAGTCCGGCCCGACGGAAAGCCCAGCCTGACCCGATTCCGGGTCCTGGAGCGGGGGGAGAACATCTGCCGGTTGGAGCTGGAGCCCATTACCGGCCGCACCCACCAGCTGCGGCTCCACTGCGCGCATGAGGGCTACCCCATCCTGGGGGACCCTCAGTACGGCTCGGAGGCATCCATGGCCTTTTCCCTGGAAATGGGCTTTGAAACCCAGCTGTTGCTGGCAAAAAGCCTGGCGTTTTCCCACCCCATCACCGGGGAACGGATGGTTTTGCAAAGTACGCTTACCCTTCCATCACCGAAATAACGTCGGTTAAGGAGTCACACAGGGCGGTGAGACGACCCAGGTCCTCTTCGTTGGGGGCATCCTGGTCCGGGACCATGACGGTCATGCACCCGGCCCGGAAGGCGGAGAGAATGCCGGACTTGGAGTCCTCCAGGGCAATGCAGCGCTCCGGGGGCTGCCCGATGGTCTCCGCGGCTTTCCGATAGATGTCCGGCTCCGGCTTGCCGTGGGGGACATCGTAGCCCGTGACCACGGCATCAAACCGGTCAAACAGCCCCAGGGGCTCTAAGTATTCCTTGACCCGGAACAGGGGAGAGGAGGTGGCGATACAGGTGGGAATACGGTTTGCTTGCAGGTAGTCAAGCAATTCCCCAATGCCCGGCTTTGCGGGGATGCCCTTTCCCGCTACAAAGGCATCCATCAGTTCGATGCGCTTGTTACGCACGTCCATGTAGTTGATGTCGGGGCCAAAATAGCTTTGCAGCTTCCTGGTGGCCGCGTCCCGGTTCAGCGCCCGCATCCCGAAGGCCTGTTCTTTCGTCATGGGGTAGCCCAGGGATTGGGCGGCCTCCTGCCAGAAGCGGCTGTAGAGCCCCTCGGAATCCAGAATGACTCCGTCCATATCAAACAGCACGCCCGTGACTTTTTTCATGGGCCGAAACATCCGATAAGCCATAACGCATCCTCCTGTCCGCCCAAGGGGCGGTTTTTTTCTGCCTCCTATTATGCAGGAAAACAGGTGAAATTTCCAGAGGGAAATGTAAAAAATTTTTTACAAGAGTCAGGGCCTAAATTTGGAGGATTTTTTAATCACTTCTTAAGGTTTCTCCCCCTTTCTTATTAAGAATGGGGATGGTATAATAGCCCTAAAAGAAACGAATACGGAGGAATGGAATATGTATCGTATTTTGATTTGTGACGACCAGCCGGATATTGTGAACGCCCTGAAAATCTACCTGACCCCGGAGGGCTATGAGCTGTACGAAGCCTTTAACGGCCAGGAGGCGGTAGCCCTTTGCAAGGAGAAGCAGATGGATCTCATTTTGCTGGACGTGATGATGCCGGTGATGGACGGCATCGCCGCCACGGCGGAAATTCGCAAGTTCTCCGATGCCCCCATTATCCTCCTCACCGCCAAATCCGAGACCGAGGACAAGGTCTTGGGGCTTAACGTGGGGGCGGACGACTATATCACCAAGCCCTTCGTGCCGGTGGAGGTGCTGGCGAGAATCCGCTCCCAGCTGCGCAGATACGCCAAAATGGACAACCGCGCCGAGGACGGGGAGAGCCTGACCATCGGGGGCATTACCATGAACGACCGGACCAAATCCGTCACCGTGGAGGGAGAGCCGGTGAGCCTGACCCCTACGGAATACGCCATTTTGCACCTGCTCATGTCCAACCCCGGCAAGGTCTACTCCACCAAGACCCTCTACGAGGCCGTCTGGCAGGAGGCGGCCCTGGGAAGCGAAGGGTCCGTGGCGGTCCACATCCGGCACCTGCGGGAGAAAATCGAAATCAACCCCTCGGAGCCTCGCTACCTGAAGGTCATGTGGGGTCAGGGCTATAAGCTGGAGGGAGAAAAGAAATGAGAAACCACGGCATTTTGAAATTCTTTGCCATTGCCCTGTGCGCCCTGTGTCTGCTGGGGGCTGTGGCCTCCGGCGGGGGACTGTTACTGATGGCGGGGCTGTACCTGAACCTGGGAGAATCCCCGGCGGACCAGCAGGAACGGCACCTGACGGCCCAGATGGAGAACTATGGGGCGGAAATTGTCTCCCGGTATGTGGCGGGTCTTCAAAAGGATGCGGACGAGGAATTTTTAGCCCATTACTACTACCACATAAACGACATTTACGGCGACTGGGACGTGAATTATGAGATCCGGGATGCCAAGGGCAAGCTTCTTCAAAAGCAGGAGGACGTGGAGGGGACTACTGTCGAGAAGACCTTCCAGATCGCCAAAGGACGCGCCACCTACCCCAAAATCCTGAAAGGCCCTCTGACAGCGGAGGTGGGGGCGGAGTCTGATGAGATCCTGGCCCTTTGGGGGGAGGAGACCCCCAAGGACGGCTTCTTTGACATGATGCATGTCATCCAGTATTATTACGCCACCCAGCTGGAAAACGGCGATCAGATTCTGGGCATCCGTGTGGAGGACCAGGAGTATATTTACAAAATCCGGCGGGTCCCTGTGGAGGAACCCTACACCGTGACCCTGCGGCTGAATGACCGCTCGGGAGAGCTGTACCGGGAGCAAAAGGCGACGGACATCCTCCAGTTCATCTGGGAGCGGCAGACCCTTTGCGCCGGGGTGCTGGGGGGCAGCTTGCTGCTCTTTGCGGTGCTGGCGGTGTACCTGTGCATGGCTGCGGGCCACAAGCCGGGCCGGGAGGAAATTCGTCCCGGTGGCCTCAACTGTGTGCCACTGGAGCTGTATCTGGCGGCATTCATCGGCGTGACGGCCGTTTACATTTTCGGGGCCACAAAGGGCTTCTGGTATCTGCTGGATATGAGCAACGCCGTGATGTTTGCCTATTATGGCTACGGTGGGTATCTTTGCTGTCTGCTGTTTGTGGGCTTCTGCTTTGCCTGTGCCGCCCAGTTCAAGACCCCGGGGCATTACTGGTGGCATCACAGCGTCATGGGCCTGTGCTGGCGTGTGGCGGTATGGTGCTGGAAGTTGTTCTGGAAAATCGCAGGGGCGCTTTACCGGGTTCTGTGGAAGGTGGCCCTGACCCTGCTGCTGTGGGGCGGGAAACAGGGGCAGAAGCTGTGGAAAATCCTCAAGAATGCGCTGTCCAAGTGCGGCAGATTCCTGGCACGGGCCTATTCGTTGCTGCCCCTGACCTGGCAGTGGCTGCTGGGGGGCCTTATTGTTGGCGGCTGCACCTTCCCGGGGCTCATAGGGGACAACGGATGGCTGCTGGTCCTGAGCTTCGGCGCAGCCCTGGCCCTGGTGATCTATGGGGCCAACGTCTTTGGAACCCTGCTGGAAGCCGCCAAGCGGATGCGGGCAGGGGACCTGGACATCAAGGTGGATGACAAGCTGATGGTAGGGGGCTTCAAGGACTTTGCCGGGGAGCTGAACGGCCTTTCCGACGTGGTGCTGGTTGCCGCCCAGAAGCAGATGCGCTCCGAGCGGATGCGCACGGAGCTGATTACCAACGTCAGCCACGATATCAAAACCCCTTTGACCTCCATTATCAACTATGTAGACCTGCTGCAAAAGCCCCACACCCCGGAGGAGGAGCAGACCTATTTGGAGGTCCTCTCCCGGCAGTCCGGGCGGATGAAGCGGCTGATTGACGACCTCATTGAGCTGAGCAAGGCTTCCACCGGCAATATCACCGTAAACGCCGAAAAAATGGACGCGGTGGAGGCGGTAAACCAGGCCCTGGGAGAGTTTTCCGATAAGCTCACCGCGGCCAAGCTCATCCCCGTGTTCCGGGCTCCCCAGGAGCCTGTGTATATCCACGCCGACGGGCGGCTTGCCTGGCGGGCCATGAGTAACCTATTAAGCAACGCCGTCAAATACGCCCAGCCGGGGACCCGGCTTTATGTGGACATGGTGGCGGTGGACGGAAGGGTCTGCGTCTCCTTCAAGAACATCTCCCGGGACCCGCTGAACGTCAGCGCTGACGAGCTGATGGAGCGCTTCGTCCGCGGCGAGGCCTCCCGCAACCAGGAGGGCAGCGGCTTAGGGCTCAATATTGCCCAAAGCATGATGGAGCTGCAGCACGGCGCACTGGAGCTGCTGGTGGACGGCGATTTGTTCAAAGCCACGCTGGTATTTCCGCAGGAGGCAGAATAAAAAAGGGGCTGTTAGAAAATAACCTGTCATTGCACACCAGTCCGCAGACTGGTGTGGTACCCCAAGGGTATTTCCTTCGGGCACAATCCCCCGGATCTTCAAACATCTTGGCAGTAAAACCAAGCTGTTTCCATCCAACCGGGGGGCTGCCACACCACTGTGACCGCAGTCACGTACATAGCGCAACCGGCGAAGCCGGCTCTTAGCGCGGAGTAGTGACATCGGTCACTGGTTCGCAGCGACATGCTTTTCTAACAGCCCCCAGGATTTTGCGTTTAGAACTGTGCTACGTCCGGGTCCGCGGGCTGGGCACCGGTTTCTACGGAGATAGCCGTCAGAACGGGGCCCACGTCGCCCTTGTACAGGGGGTGCTTCTCGGCGCTTACCTTGGCTGTCACCGTCACCCAGGACCGGGACTCCAGAGAGCCGGAGCCGGAATAGCGGCAGGGAATGCCGCAGAACTGGATATCCTCCACGCAGCAGGTCATAACGAACCGGCCGGGGGCAAACATGCCGTTCTTATCCCGGCGAAGCATGGCAACCTGGCCCTTGAAACGGACGGTCTTGCCGTCGTATTTCTGGGGCTCCTCGGATACGTCCCGATACCACAGGGCGTAGTCCTCGTCCTTGATTTCGATGACGGGGGCGTTGATATCAAAGGGCAGCGGGTCCTCAATCTCGTCAAACTTGGTGGTACCGTCGGTGTAGTCGTAGAGAATGTCAATCCGGCGGTTGGCGGCCCGGGCCAGCTTGTGGAAGGGCATCACATCCTGGCCGGGGGTCATGCGGTTGAAGACCACCATCTGGGCACCCACCAGCTTGTCCATCACCAGGTTGCGCATGTTGGCGTTGTAGGTCATGAAGGTGGTAGCATCGGCAAACATGACCTCCTGGGCAATGGCCCAGGTCTGGGGGAAGCGCATATACAGGTCCCCCACCTGCTGCATGCCGTTGAGCTCCGCAACCACCCGCTCGGCCTTGTATTTCTTTTGCAGGGCCTGGAGCTCTTCGGTGGTCACGGTCTGCTGGTCCAGCACCTCCAGGTAGACGTTCTTCTGGGGATAGGTGGAGAGGTCGTATTCCTCCTCCCCCTCCTCAAAAATCAGGACCAGAGTCCGCTCTCCGGCGTTAAACCGGGGGTCTTCCAGAGTTTCCTGGATAAACTTGGTTTTGCCGGAATCCAGGAAGCCTGTGAAGGCATAGACAGGAATCTGTTGAATGGCCATGCTTACACCCCAAACAGCTGGGCAATACCCTTTTCATCCAGCTTGGAGCCGATGACGCAGAGCTTACCGGTGACATCGGCGCTGCCGGAGCGGATGTTGGTCTCCTCGGGCACATAGTCAAAGTGAATCCAGCTGCCGTCTACCGCGGGCAGAATGCCCTTGGCCCGGAGGACCATGCCGTAGTCGCCGGAATCCAGGGCTTTGAGGGCCGTCTCGATGGTTTTCTTCTCGAACTTCCGGGCAGTCTCCACGCCCCAGGAGGTGAACACCTCATCGGCATGGTGATGATGGTGGTGGTCATGGCAGCCACAGGTGCAGTTCTCATCGTGCTCGT
>USQL01000113.1 GCA_900556935.1 uncultured Eubacteriales bacterium
GCCCGTGGCGGTGCGGCTGAGCTCCGTGGCCAGCTTGACCCGCTGAGCCTCGCCGCCGGAGAGGGTGGTGCTGGCCTGGCCCAGCTTAATATAGCCCAGGCCCACCTCCACCAGCATCTGGGCCTTTTTGCGAATCTTTGGCAAGTTCTCGAAGAAGTCCACTGCCTCCTCGCAGGTCATATCCAGCACCTGAGCAATGTTTTTGCCCTTGTACAGGACTTCCAGGGTCTCCCGGTTGTACCGGGCCCCGTGGCAGACCTCGCAGGGGACGTAGACATCCGCTAAGAAGTGCATCTCGATTTTCACCAGGCCGTCGCCGGAGCAGGCCTCACAGCGGCCGCCCTTGACGTTGAAGCTGAATCTTCCCGGCCCATAGCCCCGCATTTTGGCATCCGCCGTGGAGGCAAACAAATCCCGAATGTCGTTAAAGAGGCCCGTATAGGTAGCGGGATTCGACCGGGGGGTCCGGCCAATGGGGCTCTGGTCAATGTCGATGACCTTGTCCAGATTTTCCAGTCCCTCCACGCACCGGCAGGCACCGGGACGGCAGCGGGCGTGGTTCAGCTTGGAGAGCAATGTTTTATTCAGCACCTCGTTGACAAGGCTGGACTTTCCGGACCCGGACACACCGGTGACACAGGTAAAGGTTCCCAGTGGGATGGAGACATCCACATTTTTCAGATTGTTCTCGCTGGCCCCCCGGACCGTCAGGAACTGGCCGTTTCCGGGTCTTCTCGTTTCCGGAACGGGGATTTTCTTTTTCCCGGAGAGATATTGGCCGGTGATGGACTCCGGGCAATCCAGAATGTCCTGCAGGGTCCCCGCCGCCACAATCTGTCCGCCGTGGCTGCCCGCCCCGGGGCCCACGTCCACAATAAAATCCGCTGCCCGCATGGTGTCCTCGTCATGCTCCACCACAATCAGGGTGTTGCCGATGTCCCGCAGATGCTTGAGGGTCGCCAGGAGCTTATCATTGTCCCGCTGGTGCAGACCGATGGAGGGCTCGTCCAGGATATACAGCACCCCCATGAGGGAGGAGCCAATCTGGGTTGCCAGCCGAATCCGCTGGCTCTCGCCGCCGGACAGGGTGCCCGCTCCCCGGGAGAGGGTCAGATAGCTCAGGCCCACGTCCGTTAAGAACCGCAGGCGGGAGGTAATCTCCCTTACAATCTGCTGGGCCACCACCGCCATGTTGCCCTCCAGCTTCAGATTCTCCATGAATTCCAGCTCCTGGACCACGCTCATGCGGCAGAACTGCATGATATTCAGGCCCCCTACCGTCACCGCCAGGGCGATTTCCGACAGCCGCTCCCCGTGGCACTTAGGGCAGGGTGCCGTCGCCATGCACTCCTCCAGCTCCTTCCGGGCGGCATCGGACTGGGTTTCCCGATAGCGGCGGGAGATATTGTTGAGGATGCCCTCGAAGGGCTGCTCCAGAACCCCCATTCCGTTGCCCCGGTTATAGGTCATCCGCAGCTTCTCCGTACCGGTGCCGTAGAGAATGACGCGCATTGCATCCTTGCTCAAATTTTTCACCGGCTCCGTCAGGGAAAAATGGTATTTCTGGGACAGAGCCTCGAAATACATCCGGAAAATGGAATCCGTCCGGGCGCTCTGCCAGCCGGAGGCCTGAATGGCCCCGTCAAAAATAGACTTTTCCTTATCCGGAATCACCAGGTCCTCGTCCGCAATCAGCTGAAAGCCCAGGCCCGTACAGCTGGGGCAAGCCCCGCTGGGGTTATTGAAGGAGAACATTCTGGGCTCCAACTCCGTCAGGCTGATACCACAGTCCTCGCAGGCGTAGTTCTGGGAAAAACTCAGCTCCTGATTCTCCTTGGGCAGCTCGATGATTACCAGGCCGCCGGAATGGGTGCAGGCGGTCTCGATGGAGTCCGTCAGGCGGCGGCGCAGACCTTCCTTTAATACCAGCCGGTCCACCACCAGCTCGATGGTGTGCTTTTTGTTCTTTTCCAGCTTGATTTCTTCCGTCAGGTCGTAGAGAATGCCGTCTACCCGCACCCGGGCGAAGCCCTGCTTCCGGGCATCCTCCAGGACCTTGACATGCTCGCCCTTCTTTCCCCGAATCACGGGAGACAGAACCACAAACCGGGTGCCCTCCCCCAGGGCCTCCACCCGGTCCACAATCTGGTCGATGGTCTGGCGGCGAATCTCCTTGCCGCACTTGGGGCAGTGAGGAATGCCCACCCGGGCCCAGAGCAGACGGAGATAGTCATAAATCTCCGTAACCGTGCCCACGGTGGAACGGGGGCTTTTGGAGGTGGTTTTCTGGTCGATGGAAATAGCCGGGGACAGGCCCTCGATGGCATCCACATCCGGCTTTTCCATCTGGCCTAAAAACTGCCGGGCATAGGAGCTCAGGCTCTCCACATACCGCCGCTGGCCCTCGGCATAGATGGTATCAAAGGCAAGGCTGGATTTGCCGGAGCCGCTGAGGCCGGTAAAGACCACCATCTTGTCTCTGGGAATGGTCAGGTTTACATTTTTCAAATTGTTTTCCCGGGCACCCCGGACAATGATTTTATCGTTCATAGCTACCTCGCGCCGGGCCTTTCGGCCCAAAGTTTTCTCAAAATATCATGGGCTTATTATACCACATTCTGTTTTTTTCTACAAGGTATTTTCAAACGAAATTTCGTTTAAAAATTCTCCCTGCGGCGGAAACCGCAGGGAGTTTTTTGCATTATTTTTCCTTCAGCAAATCCGCCAGAGTGATTCCTTCAAAGAAGTTGTCAATCATGGCATCCAGCTTGTCCCACATGGGCCTTGTCTCGCAGCAGGAGCTGCGGGAGCAAGCGGAAGGGCCCTCGGCGGTGCAGGAGACGGCGGACAGGCCGCCCTCGGTAAGCTTTAAAATGCTGCCCACCGTGTATTTCTCCGGCTTCCGGTTCAGCCGGTAGCCGCCGCCCTTTCCGTGAACGGCATCCACAAGACCGCCCTTGGAAAGGATGGTCATAATGGATTCCAGATATTTTAAGGAAATGCCCTCTTTTTCGGCAATTTCCTTAATGGGAATGTACTCTTCCCCGCCCCGCTGGGCAAGCGCGACCATCACCCGCAGGGCATAACGTCCTTTGGTAGATACGATCATAGGCTTACTCGCAATGGTCGCAATGCTCGCAGTCCGGGAAGTCCTTCTCGTCGTAGGGAAGGCCGGAACGCTCATAGTAGTCCTTCAGGGCGTTCTTGATGGCTTCCTCCGCCAGAACGGAGCAGTGCATCTTGTGGGCGGGCAGACCGTCCAGAGCCTCAGCAACGGCCTTGTTGGTCAGGCGCATGGCATCGTGGATGGACTTGCCCTTAATCATCTCGGTAGCCATGGAGGAAGAGGCAATGGCGCTGCCGCAGCCGAAGGTCTCGAACTTCACGTCCTTGATGATGTCGTCCTCGATTTTCAGGTAAATCTTCATGATGTCGCCGCACTTGGCGTTGCCGACCTCACCCACACCGTTGGCATCCTCAATCACGCCGACATTCCGGGGATGAGTGAAATGATCCATAACTTTTTCACTGTAAAGTGCCATTTTTCGTTTCCTCCAAATTACAGAATATAGGTTCTCTTACCGGTCTGCAGGTCTCTCCAGACGGGGGACATATTCCGCAGATACTCCACCACTTCGGGGACGCACTTCAAAATGTAGTCCATTTCCTCCATGGTGTTCCACTCGCACAGGCTCAGGCGCAGGGAGCCGTGGGCCACATCGTGGACCCGGCCGATGGCCAGCAGCACGTGGCTGGGGTCCAGGGAGCCGGAGGTGCATGCGGAACCGGAGGAGGCGCAGATGCCCTTCTGGTCCAGCAGCAGCAGCAGGCTCTCGCCCTCGATGCCCTCAAAGCAGAAGCTGACGTTGCCAGGCAGCCGGTGCACCAGGTCACCGTTGACAGCGCTGTGTGGAATCTTGCTTAGGCCCGCAATCAGCTTGTCCCGCATGGCGGAAACCTTGGCGGCGTTCTCGTCGATGTGGTCACAGGCCTCCTTCATAGCGGCGGCCATGCCGCAGATGGCGGGGATATTCTCCGTACCGGCCCGCTTGCCCCGCTCCTGTGCGCCGCCCTCGATGATGTTCACCAGGGGGAAGCCCTTGCGGACATACAGCGCGCCGATGCCCTTGGGGCCGTGGAACTTGTGGCCGGAGAGGCTGAGCATATCGATGTTCTGCTCCTTCACGTTGATGTGCACATGGCCCACGGCCTGGACGGCATCGGTATGGAAGGGCACACCGGCCTCCTTACAGATGGCACCGATTTCCGCAATGGGCAGAATGGAGCCAATCTCGTTGTTGGCGTACATAGTGGTCACCAGGCAGGTATCGGGGCGAATGGCATCCTTGACCTGCTGGGCAGTGATGTTGTGGCCCTGGTGAACATCCAGCAGCTCCACCTCAAAGCCCTCTTTTTCCAGCTTTTTCAGGGTGTGCAGCACGGCGTGGTGCTCAAAAGCGGTAGAAATAATGTGCTTCTTGCCCTTCTTCTCTCCCAGACGGGCGGCGGAAATAATGGCCTGGTTGTCGGCTTCCGAGCCGCCGGAGGTGAAAATAATCTCCCGGGGCTCGCAGCCCAGACACTCCGCCACGGTTTCCCGGGCGGCATCCAGGGCCTCCTTGGCCTCCTGGCCCACGGTGTGCAGGCTGGAAGGGTTGCCGTAAATCGTTGTCATATAAGGCAGCATGGCATCGATGGCCGTCTGGCTCATCTTGGTCGTTGCCGCGTTATCCGCGTAAACTTGCATGAAATAACCTCCTATGGTCCTTCAAGGGCGGCCCCGCCGGGGCGGAGTCTCCCTAGTAGCTCTGTAGGGAGCATACCACATTTTGCCTACCTTGTCAATAGGTAAATGGTACTGTCCTACAGAAATGCCTGGATTTTTCCGGCAAACGTCTCCAAATTGTGCTGGTCCTCCGGGGTAAAGCGGCCAAAGTGAGGACTGTCAATGTCCAGAACGCCCCAGAGCTGCCCCGCTTTGTACAACGGAATCACAATTTCCGAATTGGAGGCGCTGTCGCAGGCAATGTGCCCGGGGAACGTGTGCACATCCTCCACCCGGACCGTCCGGCCCTCCTCCGCCGCCGTGCCGCAGACCCCACGGCCCAGGGGAATCCGGATACAGGCCGGTTTTCCCTGGAAGGGACCCAGCACCAGCGCACCATCGGTCATCTGATAAAAGCCCGCCCAGTTCAGCCCCGGCATGGCTTCCCAGAGGAGCGCGGAGGCGTTGGCCAGGTTTGCCGTCAGATAGGGGACTCCCGCGGTGATTGCTTCCAAATTCTGGAAAAGTGTTTCGTAATCAGTTCTAAAATCCATGGTTTTTCCCGCCTTTCTCCCCCTATTTTACACAGTCTTCCCGGCACAATCAAGAAAAATTTGAATGTTGCCCCAAAGTCCACCAGATTTTTCGACTTTTTCAGCGGTTACAACCTTTCTGTCGGGTCATATTAAGAGGGCAGACAGAAAGGAGGGATTTTTGATGAAGCGTTTTTTTCGTGTATTTCTTCTACTCATTTGGATTTTGCCCGTCTCGGCCAACGCGACCGCCTATCTGGTGCCGGTGGGTCAGCTGGTGGGATTGCAAGTGCGCAGTGACAGCGTCACCGTCGCGGCCTTTGACGACACCGGAAACGGCCAGTCTACCGGGCTCAAAATCGGGGACCGGATTACAGCCGTAGGCGGGCAGCCCACCCATTCCATTTCCCAGGTCCGCGCCGCCCTGCAGGGCACGCCGCCTGTAGAGCTCACCATTCTCCGGGGCAGCCGCCGCCTGACCCTCAGCGTCACCCCGAAACAGCGGGACGGCACCGCGGTGCTGGGGGTCTATCTACGCCAGGGCATCTCAGGCATCGGCACCGTCACCTGGTATGACCCCGCCACAGGCCGGTTCGCCGCCCTGGGGCACGGTGTCAGCACACCCAAGGAAGGCCTGCTGAAAATGGTCTCCGGCGATATCTTCCCAGCCAAGGTCAGCGCCGTTCAAAAAGGCAAGGTCGGCACCCCGGGGCTCCTCAGAGGTCAGGCTTCCTCAGAGCAGCCCATGGGCACGCTGTCCCAAAACCTGCCACAGGGCATTTTCGGAACCACTGCCCAGGGATTCCGGGGCTCCCCCGTGCCTGTGGGCCAATGGGAAACCCTGCATACCGGCTGCGCCACCATCCGTGCCACCGTCCAGGGCGACACACCCCGGGACTATTCTGTGGAAATTCTGAAATTATATCCAAAAGACCGCACCACCCACCGGAATTTTCTCCTAAAAGTCACCGATCCGGAGTTGCTGCAATTAACCGGCGGTATTGTCCAGGGGATGAGCGGCAGCCCGATCATCCAGGACGGCAAGCTGGTAGGTGCGGTGACCCATGT
>USQL01000114.1 GCA_900556935.1 uncultured Eubacteriales bacterium
CACCAGTGACATCGGTCACTGGTTCGCAGCGACATGCTTTTCTAACAGCCCCTTTCGGGAAATTATCCGTTACTTGACGGCGTTCAGGGCCTGGTCCAGGTCGGCCAGGATATCGTCGATATGCTCGGTGCCGATGGACAGGCGGATGGTGTTCTGGTAGATGCCCACATTTGCCAACTCCTCGTCGGTCAGCTGGGCATGGGTGGTGGAGGCAGGGTGAATCACCAGGCTCTTGACATCCGCCACATTGGCCAGGAGGCTGAAAATCTTCAGGTTGTCAATGAACCGAAAGGCCTCCTCCCGGCCGCCCTTGATCTGGAAGGTGAAGATGGAAGCGCCGCCATTGGGGAAGTACTTCTCATACAGGGCGTGGTCGGGGTGGTCCGGCAGACTGGGATGGTTGACCTTTTCCACCATGGGATGCTTGACCAGGAACTCCACAACCTTCTTGGTGTTCTCCGCGTGGCGCTCCAAACGCAGGCTCAGGGTCTCGGTGCCCTGGAGCAGCAGGAACGCGGCGAAGGGGCTGATGCAGGCACCCTCATCCCGCAGCAGGATGGCCCGGACATAGGTGGCGAAGGGGGCACTGGGGGCAGCCTTGGTGAACTGGACCCCGTGATAGCTGGGGTTGGGCTCGGAAATCCAGGGATATTTGCCACTCTTGGCCCAGTCGAAGGTACCGGCATCCACAATCACGCCGCCCAGGGTGGTGCCGTGGCCGCCGATGAACTTGGTAGCGGAGTGGACCACCACATCCGCGCCGTGCTCAATGGGGCGAATCAGATAGGGGGTGCCAAAGGTGTTGTCAATCACCAGGGGCAGGCCGTGGCGATGGGCAATCTCCGCGATGGCATCGATATCGGGGATGTCGGAATTGGGGTTGCCCAGGGTCTCAATATAGACGGCCTTGGTGTTGGGCTGAATGGCCCCCTCCACCTCAGCAAGGTTGTGGGCATCCACAAAGGTGGCCGTAATGCCAAACTGGGGCAGGGTGTGGGCAAGCAGGTTGCTGGTGCCGCCATAGATGGTCTTCTGGGCCACAATATGCTCCCCCTGCCGGGCCAGCGCCTGGATGGAATAGGTAATGGCAGCGGCACCGGAGGCCACGGCCAGACCGGCGGTACCACCCTCCAGGGCGGCAATCCGCTTTTCAAAAACATCCTGGGTGGAGTTGGTCAGGCGGCCATAGATATTGCCCGCGTCCGCCAGGCTGAACCGGTCTGCGGCGTGCTGGCTGTTGTGGAAGACATAGGAGGTGGTGGCGTAAATGGGCACCGCGCGGGCATCGCTCGCGGGATCTGCCTGTTCCTGGCCGACGTGAAGCTGCAGGGTTTCAAAATGATAGTTGCTCATGGGAAAGTCCTCTTTTCTGTATCTTTTATCGTTAGAAGGGATATCCAATTTTCATTTGGCGGCCGGTTTCGGGCTGCCGATGGCCTTATTATACCGGATTTTCCCCGCAAGTCAATGTTAGAAAATAAATGGCTGGCTATAAATGCGGATTATAGCCAGGATCCTGTGTATGTACGGGCGGCAGAGCTGCCGCCCCGCCTTTCAGCCCAGGCTCAGAAAATCCTCCGGGTCCATGGGCATGTCCTGATAGGTGACGGAGAAGTGGACATGGGGGCCAAGAGCGGTTTCCGCCAGGGCCGTTGTCCCGACAACGCCGATGCGCTGCCCCAATACCACGCTGTCTCCCGCCTTCAGCTCCGGAATTTCCCGGAGACCCGCATAGGTGGTCTCATAGCCGCCGGTATGGCGCAGGACCACCGTAGCCCCCATCAGGTCGTCCTCCTGAAGACTTGCCACAACTCCGTCCGCCGCGGCGCTGACCGGAGTTCCCTCCTCCGCCGTGTAGTCCACACCGTTGTGGACCCGCCAGTCCCGGGTGGTCTCGTTGTAGCTCAGGGCATCCATGGAGTAGGAAGCCGTCTCAACCCCCTGCACCGGGGCCGCCGTTTTCAGCTTTCTTTGCGGTGCCGTCTCCACAGGCCCCTGGGGCGTTGTCTGCCGGGGCTGGGTTGCGGCGGGCTGGGACTCCGTGGGGAGCCCAGCCGTGGCCGCCGTAGGAGCCTCCTCCTGCCGGACCTCCTGGGTCTCCAGGACGGAGACCTGCTGCACCTTGTTGTGATTGTTCCGGTATACATAGCCCGCGATCCCGATGGCAGCCGCACACAGGACCAGGGCTATGTAGTAGCCCTTTCCTCCGATTCCGAAGGTTTTGTTATTGCGCATTTTCTTGCACCTCCGAGGCTGAGTATAGCCGGATTTTCGGGCACTTAATCCGGAGAAACATAAATTTTTCATAAACGGGCGGCGGAACACCCGGTTTTACAGGAATTTCTCTTGCAAAACCATGGCAAATCCTGTATGATGTGGGGGATGAAATTTCTCATAAAACAGATCGTGAGGTAACGACCGATGCTTGAATTATTAAAGGCCGTGCTCTTCGGCATTGTAGAAGGCATTACCGAGTGGCTGCCCATTTCCTCTACGGGGCACCTGATTCTTCTGGACGAGCTGGTGCAGTTGAATGTCTCCCAGGAATTCAAGAGCATGTTTGACGTGGTGATTCAGCTGGGTGCCATTATGGCCGTGGTGGTTCTGTTCTTCCACAAGCTGAACCCCTTCTCCCCGGACAAGACCCCGGAGGAAAAGAAAGGCACCTGGGGCCTGTGGGCCAAGGTGGTGGTATCCATCATCCCCTCCGGCGTGGTGGGCGTACTGTTTGACGACTGGATGGATACCCATCTGCATAGCTCTACCGTGGTGGCCGCCATGCTGATTGTCTACGGCGTGGCCTTTCTCCTGGTGGAGCGGCAATATCAGGGCCGCCACCTGGCGGTTGCCTCCGTTGACCAAATGGATTGGAAAACCGCCATCGGCATCGGCCTGTTCCAGTGCCTGAGCCTGGTGCCCGGCACCTCCCGGTCCGGCTCCACCATTTTAGGCGGCATTCTGCTGGGAGCCAGCCGGTCCGCTGCCGCGGAATTCAGCTTCTTCATGGCAATCCCCACCATGCTGGGTGCCAGCGGCATCAAGCTTCTGAAATTCTTTTTCAGCGGTGTGGGCTTCGCCGGGTCCGAAATCGCCATTCTTCTGGTGGGCTGCGCCGTCTCCTTCCTGGTAAGCCTGTTGGTCATCCGCGGACTTATGAACTATGTGCGCAATCACTCCTTCTCCGTCTTCGGCATTTACCGCATCGTTCTGGGTGTTCTGGTTCTTGCGTATTTTGCCCTTGTAAAGTAACAGAAAAATACATCTTTGGAGGTCAAACACCATGGATTACATTCTTGAAAACGACTACTTAAAGCTCACCGTCTCTTCCAAGGGCGCTGAGGTTACCAGTGTCCTGCGCAAGTGCGACGGCGTAGAGCACGTCTGGCAGGCGGACCCCGCCGTCTGGGGCTGCCACGCCCCCATTCTCTTCCCCCACTGCGGCAAGGTGGTGGACGGGGTCATCCACGCCAAGGGCCGGGACTACCCCGCCAAGCAGCACGGCTTCGCCCGGGATATGGAGCACATTCTGGTGAGCCGGTCCGCCAATTCCCTGACGCTGGCCCTGGAGAGCAACGTCGAGACCCAGGCCCTTTTCCCCTACGCCTTCCGGCTGATCTCCACCTTCACCCTGGAGGGGCCCACCCTGTGCCACACCCTGACCGTAGAAAACAGCGACCAGGAGGAGATGCCCTTCGGCATCGGCTACCATCCCGCCTTTGCGGTTCCCTTCGACGACAAGCATACCCTTTCCGACTACGAGCTGCGGTTTGAAAAAATGGAGTCCCCCCTGTGCATCAACAATCTGCCCCACGGCCTGATGCACGGCAACTTCTACTACTTGGGCTCCAACATCATCGCCCTGCCCATCACCAAGGAGCTCTTCGCCAACGACAGCCACTGCATGACGAACCTCTCCTCCGGCACCCTGGGCATCTACGAGAAGGACACCGGCCGGGCCGTGGTCTGCGACATCCGGGACTTCCCCTATACCCTGCTGTGGAGCAAGCCCGGCTTTGACCCCCGCTTTGTCTGCATCGAGCCCTGGCACAGCCTGCCCAGCCCCGAGCGCGGCTCCACCGACTGGTTCCAAAAGCCCGCCGCCGCCATCCTGGCCCCCGGCGAGAGCTGGTCCACCACCCTGCGCACCACGTTCCGGAGATAAGCTCCCGGATTTCGGTGACTCAGGGCACGCAATCCATAAAAAAGCTCTGCAGAGGCGACTGTTTTGTCGCGTCTGCAGAGCTTTTCTTCCGGCCATTATTTGCCGCTTCCCGGGACCTCTTCTAAAACGAAGTTGTCCCGGATTTGCTTTTCCAGGGCTTTGATTTCCTCATCGCTCATAAACCGGTTCATGTTCACTCCGTTCATGTTCTTATCCCGCGCGATGAAATTCATCGCCAAAAAGTAGTTGTTTTCACCGGGAGGCGTGTTAAAGGTGATCGTATAGGTAAGCCGGTTATCGCTGATTTCTGTATAGCGGTAAGATGCCTCTACCGATTCTTTTCCCTGAGCCGCGCTTCCCTGATTGTTTGCGGTAGTGAGGTCGGTTGTCAGTTTCGGTACACCGGTATCCAGCACAGAAGATCCGGCATTATTAAAGACCAGCAGGCCGCTGGCCAGCATTCGATACACCTGGCTGCCGTTTTTCTGTGTGTGCGGGTCAAAGGTGCAGGTGACTCGATAGGTTTTCCCCGCTTCGAGCTTGTAAAGTCCATTTTTGCTTTCGGTATCCCAGGTAGAGATAGACAGCTCCGGCTGCGAGCCGCCTGGGTTTTCCTTGTGCAGATTCGTCCATTTTCCGTTCCAGTAGCCTGGCCGGGTACCCAGGCTGGTCCAAATACTGCCGCCGTTCCAGTTCAGCACAGCACCGTATCGAGGGTCGTAATAGACCTTGCATTTGCCGTCCGCCTGAGGCGTGCCAATCCACTGGTTCACGTTGTCACTGGTGATGCCGCCAATATCCACATTTGGGGTCTGGAAGCCGTCCTTCTTCTGCTTCAAATCCACCATTTTGTGAATGCTCTCATCGTCATAGAGCATCACCTCCGACAGCACCTCCGCATAGGCACTGCGGACGTTTGCCATGTCCGCAGCCTCCCTGCTCTTTTCCAGCTGACCGGAAAAGGTGGGAATCGCCACCGCCGTCAGGACAGCGATAATGGCAACCACAATCAGCATTTCCATTAGAGTAAAACCTTTGCCGGCTTTTTTTCCGCGTATACCCATTCTAGCCTCTTTCTCAAATCTTGTATGATTGCGGTTTATTATAGGCGATGGGGAGAAATTTGTCAATTGCGCATATTCTGTTTTTCGCTTCTTCGGTTGAGGCGCGTCATAAACCGGGTCCTGCCGATGCCGTTGCAGAAGCCGGTGTATCTCCATTTTGTTGTCAAACGGTAGATTTTTACCGGATTTTCTGATATACTGATTGCAAATTTTCAAGCCGCAAAGAATCGGAGGAGCAATTATGGAAATCAGAAAAGCCACACGGGAGGACGTTCCCGAAATTATGCGTATTTTTGACATTGCCCGGGCCTATATGCGCGCCAGCGGCAATCTCCACCAGTGGCTCGGCGGCTACCCGGGGGAGGACATCGTCCTGTCTGACATCCAGATGGGCAACCAGTATATCCTGATTGCGGACGGCACGCCGGTTGGCGCTTTCTCCCTGATCCCCGGCGAGGAGCCTACCTATCAGTATATCGAAAACGGCCATTGGCACTCCCAAAAGCCCTACGCCACCATCCACCGTCTGGCCTCCCGGGGCACCGTTCCGGGCATCGCCAAGGCCTGCTTTGACTATAGCCGTCAAAAATACCCCTATCTGCGCATCGACACCCACGAAGATAATCTTCCTATGCAACGTGCCATTCTCCGCTACGGCTTCCAGAAATGCGGCACCATCTACCTGTCCGACGGGGCACCCAGGATTGCGTTTGATAATGCCGCCGCGTCAGACTGATTCGGCTGTCTGGTTGTTTCCAATAAAATCGTTTTTATAACTTCATCAATCACAATCGGCTTTGACAAATGTGCGTTCATTCCCGCATCCCGTGATGCCTGAATATCTTCCGCAAATGAACTGGCTGTCATTGCTATAATATGAAATCTCCTGACTGTCAATTACATTTCTCTATACATCTCTTTATCAAACACCTCTATCATCATTTTTTCCTTGAAACATAAATTGCCTCCATTTATACCTTATCGGTGTTTTCGTTCTATCTATCCATTTTTTGTTTGTCGATACAATCAACATCATCCACCCGCAAGGGTGTGTCCCCACGACAATTGCGTGAGTAAACATTTTGTGAACCGTAGGGGCGGTGCG
>USQL01000115.1 GCA_900556935.1 uncultured Eubacteriales bacterium
TGGCAATCCCCCGGTTAGGGGAAAAGACCTGGATTTTCTATCTAAAAAGTTTGAAGATCCGGGGGATTGCCACGCCAGTGTGCGCACTGGCTCGCAATGACAGATTGTTTTTTAACAGCCCCCCTGTATAATTGCGCTGCTTTCTCTTTCTGCCCTTGCTTTTTGCGCGCGCAGCCGATATAATAAACCTACGACAAGAAAGGGGGCAGGGGGATGACGGATAAAATCGGTCAATTCCGGGGAATGCTGCTGGGGCTGGCGGTAGGAGATGCCATGGGGTATACCGTGGATGACAGCACCTGGGCGGAGATTCAGGCGGGATACGGGCCCAACGGGCTGCTGGGCTACGACCTGGTCAACGGCTACGCCGAAGTGACCTCCTATACCCAGTTGGCGGCCTTTACCTGCAACGGCCTCCTGCTGGGGTTGACCCGGGGGCAGATGACGGGCAAGATGCTGCCTCTGTTCCGCTATGTGGGCCTTTCCAGCCGGGAGTGGGCGGCCTCCCAGAAGCCCTGGGGGCGGCCCAGCACCACCTTCTGCTGGCTGCTGCAGCAGCCGGAAATCTGCCGCCGGCACTGCATGGACACCCGGATGCTGGATGCCCTGAGCCGAGACAGCCTGGGGGCCATGGAGGCCCGCTTCAACAGCTCCACCACCCCCGGAAGCCTGACCTCCGCCGTGGCGGTGGGCCTGTTCAGTCACCTGTACAAGGTGGAGCAGCAGGAGCTGGACCTGCTGGGGGCCGAGGTGGTAGCCCTTTCCCACGGAAGCCCCCTGGCGTTTTTGACCGGCGCGGCCATTGCCCATCTGGTCAGCCGCTGTCTGTCCGCCCCGGAGGTGCCGCTGAAAAAGCTGGTGCTGGAGACGGCCCAGTCCGTGAAAAATCAGTTCGGCCACCAGTACAGCCAGAGCTTTGAAATCAGCAACCTGCTGAATCTGGCGGTCTCCCTGGCGGAGGACTCCAGGCTCAGTCCGGTGCTGGCCATGGATCAGCTGCACTGTGTGAACGCCGCCCAGGTGCTTGCCGGCGCGGTGTATGCCAGCCTGCGCTGCGGCAGAAGCTTTGACACCGCCCTGATTGCCGCCGTGAACCACTCCGGCCGGTCCGCCGCCGTGGGTGCCCTGACCGGGGCCATTCTGGGGCTGCGGCTGGGAGAACAGGCCCTGCCCGCCTTCTACATCGAGTGCCTGGAGCCCGCGGGAACGCTGGCGGAGCTTGCCGAGGATATGTACCACGGCTGTACCATGGAAATGGGGAACAAGCTCTTTGACCTGGACTGGGACCGGAAATACATCCACGGCGGAAAATAAGAATCTCAAAAAACATACGACCCCCTTGCCGGGCATATATTTTCGGCAAGGGGGAATTTTTTATGGGAAAACGGGATGGGGCCATTTTGTTTCTGGCCATCTGCATGACGGTTCTGGGGGTTATTCGGGTATTTGTGGAGGGAAGCGTGGAGACGGGTGCCTGGGGCCTGAGCTTCCGGCAGGAGGGCTCCGCCCCTGTGGGAAGCGCGGGGGTGGACCAGCTGCGGCAGTTTGATGCCGCCTATCTGGGGGACACCCGGCAGAAGCGGCTGTATCTGACCTTCGACGCGGGGTACGAAAACGGCTCCACGGAAAAAATCCTGGACACCCTGAAAGCTCATCAGGTGCCCGCCGCCTTCTTTTTGGTGGGCAATTACATCCAGCGCAACGCCGACCTGGTCCGCCGGATGGTGGCGGAGGGCCACATCGTGGGCAACCACACCATGCACCACTACGATATGTCTAAGCTGTCGGACAAGGCTGCCTTTTCCAAGGAGCTGACGGACCTGGAGGACCTGTTCCGGGAGACTACCGGCAAGGAGCTGCCCAAATACTACCGCCCGCCCCAGGGCATCTACAGTCAGGAGAACCTGATGATGGCCAAGGAGCTGGGGTATAAAACCGTATTCTGGAGCCTGGCCTACGTGGACTGGAACAACGACAAGCAGCCGACCCGCGAGCAGGCCTTCTCCAAGCTCCTGCCCCGCACCCACCCGGGGGCGGTGGTCCTGCTCCACTCCACCTCCAAGACCAACGCGGAGATTCTGGATGATCTTTTAACCCACTGGGAGCAGGAGGGGTATACCTTCGGCACGGTGGAGGAGCTGTTCATTTAGAACCGCAAAATGCAGATCCGCCAGTCTACCATCCTCGGAAGACTGGCGGATTTGCTTTTCTATGGGACCATTCAAAAATCCGGAATAAACCCCTTGTCGGCGGCTTCGGCCTCTTGGGTGAAGCCTTCCAGGTTGTTTAGGAACATCCAGCTGAGCACCGCGTCGTATTCCTCGTCGGTAATGCGCCGGTCCATGGGGGGCTTTTGGGTGCCGACGGGGGTATACTGGCGCATCAGGCTTACCAGCACCTCACCGGGGCGGAAGGTCTCGCCAATCCAGTCCAGCACCCGCAGGGAGTTTTCAATCTGGCCGGGGAGGATCAGGTGGCGGATGATGGTGCCCCGGATGACCTTTTCGCCCCGGTATACGACAGGGCCGGTCTGGCGGACCATCTCCCGGATGGCGGCGGTGGCGACAGGGAAATAGTCGCCCGCTCCGGAGAGCCGCCGGGCAAGCGTCCCGTCGGCGTATTTCAGGTCCGGCAGGTAGATGTCGATTTTTCCTTCCAGGGCTTTCAGTGTTTCCACCCGCTCGTAGCCGCCGCAGTTGTAGACCACCGGCACCGGGAGCTTGGGTTCCAGGGCGGGGAGAATAGTGGGAAGGTATTGGGTTGGGGTGACCAGGTCGATGTTCTCCGCCCCATGGGCAATCAGATCCTCAAAAATGTGCCGGAGCCCAATGCTGTCCGTGGGCGTTCCCACAGGGGCGGCGCTGATGGCGGCGTTCTGGCAGAAGGAGCACCGCAGGGTGCAGCCTCCGAAAAAGACGGCCCCGCTGCCCCCGGGACCTGCCAGGGCAGGCTCCTCCCAACGGTGAATCATGGCTTTGGCAACCAGCGCCGTCCCCGGGCAGCCGCAGAACCCAAGCGCCCCCCGGGCTCGGTCCACTCCGCAATTTCTGGGGCACAGCATGCAATGAGAAACGTCCATAAAAGCCCCTCCTATCCGAAAATTTATCGGTCTATTGTAGCATTTTTTCTCAAAAGACGCAAGTATTTGCTTTACCCCCGGGGGAGAATATGGTATGATAAGGCAAAAACCATCCTACCGAGGGAACGAATATGCTGATCAAAAATCAAATTTACGAAACGGAAATTACGGATTATACCGCCGAGGGCCAGGGCGTTGCCCATATTGAGGGCTGCGCGGTGTTTGTGCCCAATGCCATTGCCGGGGAGCGGGTGCGGCTGCAAGTGACCCTGGCGCGGAAGACCTGGGCCGCGGGAAAGATTACGGAGATTCTGGAAAAATCTCCCCATCGGGTGAATCGGGCGTGCCCCGTGGCCAAGCTCTGCGGCGGCTGCGACTTCTGGCACATGGACTATGATGAGGAATGCCGCCTGAAGGCGGAGCGGGTAAAAAACTGCCTCAACCGCATCGGCGGGGAGCGGCTGGAATCGGTCCCCATTCTGGGGGCTCCCACCTGTGAAGGGTACCGGAACAAGGCCCAGTACCCGGTGGCCTGCAAAAAGGGACGGGCCTACGCCGGTTTCTTCCGGGCGGGCACCCACGAGGTGATTGAAAATGACCGCTGCCGGATTCTCCCGGAGGAGACCGACCGGGTCAAGAAGATTGTGATTGATTATGTAAACTCAAATCACGTCCCGGTCTACGACGAGCAAACCCACCGGGGCCTTCTGCGGCACATCTATGTCCGCCGGGGCGCCGTGTCCGGGCAGATTTTGGTGTGCCTGGTGCTCAATGGCGACGGCCTGCCCAAGGTTCAGCGCCTCATCGAGGCGCTGAAAGCGGTGCCTGGGTTCACAACGCTGGTGCTCAGCATCAATACCAGGCAGGGCAATGCCGTCCTGGGGGACAAATTCGTGACGCTGTATGGCCCCGGATTCATTGAGGACACCCTCTGCGGCCTCTCCTTCCGGCTGTCGGCTAGGTCCTTCTACCAGGTGAATCACCATCAGGCCCAGCGGCTCTATGAAACCGCCATCGATCTGGCGGGCATCACCAAGGAAGACCTGGTACTGGACCTGTACTGCGGCGTGGGCACCATCACCCTGGCCATGGCGGGCAGGGCCGGAAAGGTCCTGGGTGTGGAGGTGGTCCCCCAGGCCATCGAGGATGCCAGGGACAATGCCCGGAGAAACGGCATCGAAAACGCGGAATTCTTCTGCGCCGACGCGGGCGAGGCGGCCCTGCGCCTGGAGAAAGAGGGCATCCACCCGGACATCATCACCGTAGACCCGCCCCGCAAGGGCCTGAACAGCGATGCCATCGAGGCCATCTCCCGCATGTCCCCCAAGCGCCTGGTCTACGTCTCCTGCGACCCCGCCACCCTGGCCCGGGACGTGGCCCTGCTGAAGGAAAGGGGCTTCCGGGTAGAAAAGGTGGCAGCGGCCGACCTCTTCCCAAAATGCAGCCATATAGAATCCATCGCATTGTTAAAGAGAAGCGGGGAGGAGATTGCTTGAAAAAGGGAAAAGATGTGCCAACCATCCGCTCCAGCGCGGCGGAATACCTGACCTATGCTGCCTCTGTAGGTGATCAGCAGGACAGCATAGAGATGCGCTATGAGGATGAAAATATTTGGCTGACGCAGAAGAGGATGGCCACCTTGTACGATGTGGATGTTCGTACTATCAATGAGCATATCAAGAAGATTTATTCTGATTCAGAGCTTGAAGAAGATTCAACTATCCGGAATTTCCGGATAGTTCAAACCGAAGGTTCTCGTCAGGTCACACGCGATACCAAGCACTATAACCTTCAAATGATCATTGCCGTAGGCTTTAAGGTAAATTCCGAGCGTGCCGTACAGTTTCGTAAATGGGTAAACCAGATCGCCAAGGACTACACCATCAAAGGCTGGGTGATGGATGATGAACGGTTGAAACGCGGAACGTATCTGACGGAGAAGTATTTCGACGAGCAGTTAGAGCGTATCCGTGAGATTCGTGCCAGCGAAAGAAAGTTCTATCAGAAGATCACCGACTTGTATGCCACAGCCATTGACTATGACAAAAATTCTGCAACAACGAGAAGATTCTACGCGACCGTTCAGAATAAGATGCATTACGCAGTTCATGGACATACGGCAGCTGAGCTGATCGTGGAAAGAGCCGATCATACAAAAGAGCATATGGGATTAACCACTTGGGCAGATGCACCGGAAGGAAAGATCAAGAAGAGCGATGTTACGGTTGCGAAGAATTATCTGAGCCAGGATGAAATGAAGCAGCTGAATCGTATGGTGACGGCATACCTGGATTTTGCTGAAAACATGACTTTACGCCATATCCCGCTTACGATGCAGGACTGGGAAAAGAGGCTCAACAGCTTCATTGAAATGTTTGACTATGGTATTTTACAGGATGCAGGTAAGGTGTCCGCAGAAATTGCAAAGCTTCATGCTGAGACAGAATTTGAAAAATACCGTGTCATCCAGGATAGATTGTTCATGTCTGATTTTGATAAGTATCTGTTGGAATTGGAAGAAAACACAAAGAAATAAGGACCGGATGCCAGGTCGAGACGGTGAAATCCGGAAACTCACCTTAAAAATGGGTATAAAAATGCCCGGCATTACTGCCGGGCATAGGAAACGCACCATTCCAATAAATTTGAACGATGCCATACATTATAATTTTAGCCAATTACAGTAGTACAGTTAGGATGATCAGGATTATCATGATGACTTTCATTATTACATTGATAGGCTATTAGGTATCCCGCTCCCTCAGTAAATGCAACGGCAAAATGCCCGTCCTGAAGATTGATGTGATTACCGTTTAAATCTGTATATGATGTATGCTTTGTCGTCGATCCGAAGTCATATTTATTAATAACAGTTTCATTCGGTTTTTCAGTCTCAAGATAGTTGACTTGAAGTTCCGCGTAGAAATTACGCAAATTTGCGATGTCAGCTGCCACGCGTGCTTTATGAAGCTGCGAAGAGAAAATAGGCATGGAGATAGCTACCAATACAGCTATAATCGCCACTACAACCAAAAGCTCTGCTAAGGTGAAGCCCCTATCACGCACATTTTTCTTCATTCGTACCCATGTCTCACTTTCATCATATATTTGTAGTATCCACGATTATATCAAATTCTATCGCAATGTCAATACTAACGAGGAACACACCACGACGATTGCGTGAGTTACGATTCTGTGAACAAATTCCAGCAATATGCCGTAGGGGCGGCTACCAGCCGCCCGAA
>USQL01000116.1 GCA_900556935.1 uncultured Eubacteriales bacterium
TTCAGCACGGCAATTCCGCAAGGTGTCCCCTCCACATCCGCCTGCGGGCACCTTCGGAAGCCTGAGAAGGCTGGGGGCTTGCCCGTTAGGGTATACGTTCATCTGTAGCGCTCTATTCCGTCGGCTTTCGGGCGGCATGGTAGCCGCCCCTACGGCCATTCGTACCAGCCAATTCTTTACAGCTTCAAAATCCTCGCGATTTTCTCGCCCTTGGGAAGCAGCAGGCAGTCTTCCTTTCGAAGGACCTTCAGGAAGATAATGGCGGCCACGTATACGATGCCGCCCACGGCCACGGGCACCGCGCAGAGAATCAGGCGGCTGGTGATGTGGGCACTGAGCAGGAGCTGATAGCTCAGCCGGGCACAGGCACCCATGAGAAGCCCGGCCAGCAGGGGCCGCAGGGCGTTGGATAGAATCCTGGGCGCGTCCTCAAACAGCTGCCTCATAGCAAGCAGGTTCAGCAGGAAGATGATCACATAGCAGGTCAGGTTGCTGCTGGGCGCGCCCACAATGCCGATGCTGGGAATGCCGGAGAGGACATACACCGATATCAGCCGCAGACAGCCCGCCACAACCATGTTGATAACCGGACGGGTTACATGCCCATGGGCCTGCATAATGGCGGTGGTGACCAGCACCACGGCGTTGAAGAACACGCAGATGCCCAGGATGGTCATAAGCCTGGCGGCAAGGTCCAGCCGCTCTCCGCTGTAGCCTCCCAGCAGGGCCGTAATGGGCCGGGCCAGCACGGCCAGGCCGATGGCGCAGGGGATGGAAATGAGCCCCGTAATCCGGGCTGCGGCCTCCTCGGTCTTCCGGGCCCCCTCCTGGTCCCCGGTGGTGAGCTGGGCGGTGATGGCCGGAATGATGCTCACGGTGATGGGGGTGATAAAGGCGCAGGGCATATTGAAAATGGTCTGGGTCATCACGTGGACACCCCGCATGGTGTCCGCCGCCTGCTGGCTAATCCCGGAGGCCAGGAGCTGGCCCATATAAATCTTGCTGGCCAGGGCCGTGATAATCTGCAGGCAGGCAGAGCCCAGGGTGATGGGAATGGCGATGATCAGCAGCCCCTTGGTCGTTGCCTTGTAGCTCCAGGGGGTGTCCTGGGAGACGGGCAGCTCCTTGTAGCTGCGCCGGAAGACCGTGTACAGGTAGACGGAGCTGAGCAGACAGCTGGCCGTCACGCCCAGGATGGCACCGCCCGCGGCCAGCGGTACGGAGCCGGTGGTTTTCAGCAGCAGCAGCGCGGCGGCAATGCCCACAATCAGCCGGACAAAGGCCTCGATCACCTGGGAAACAGAGGTGGGCACCATGTTCCCCTGCCCCTGGAAGAAGCCCCGGAAGGTGCTCATAATGCAGATGAGCAGCACGCAGGGTCCCAAAAATCCGATGGCGGCCCAGGCATCCGGCTGGTTCTGGAACTGGGCCAGCTGGCGGCAGAACACCGTCATAAGCAGGCTTCCCACAATGCCCAGCCCCAGGAAGATGCCCCGGGCGGTGGCGTAAACCCGGCGGACCTGGTTGTAGTTATCCAGGGAGTTGGCCTGGGAGATCATCCGGCTCATGGCAACCGGCAGCCCGGCGGTGGAAATCATCAGAAGCACGTTATAAATTTCATAGGCGGTGCTGAAATAGCCGAAGCCCTTTTCCCCGATGATGGCATTCAGAGGGATTTTATACACCGCGCCAATCACCTTTACCAGGGCCGTGGCCAGGGCCAGAATGGCCGTTCCCTGGAGAAAGTTCTGCTGCTTTCGGGTATCAGCCATTGGGGGTGTCCTCCTTGGCAAAGAGCTTGGGGATGGCGTAGGTCGTCAGCTCCTCCACCACGGCATTTAAGTCGATGGTGGGGAATTTGCCGTTCTGGTAGAGAATCCTGCCCCGGACCATGGTCATGGCTACATCCCCGCCCTTGGCGGCGTAGACAAGGCCGGTAATCACATTGTGGCAGGGCATCAGGTGGGGGGCGGTGAAGTCCACCAGCACCAGGTCCGCGTCCATGCCCTCCTTCAGCATCCCGCACTCGGCGCTTCTACCCTGGGCCTGGGCCCCGCAGAAGGTGGCCATCATCAGGGCGGCGGAGCTGGGCAGGGCGGAGGGGTCCCCCTTCTGGGCCCGGACGGACATGGCGGCGCCCCGCATCACCTCAAACATATCCAGGTTTCCCGCCTGAATGGCCCCGTCGGTGCCGAGAGCCACGTTCATCCCGGCGCGAACCAGGTCCGTAATGGGGGCGCAGCGCTGGCCGTTTTTGGCATCGGCCAGGGGCAGGGCCACGGCCGAGGCACGGTGCTTGCCCAGGCTCTTGGCCTCCTCCTCGGTCAGATAACCGCACCCGGCCAGGGTGGCGGGGACGGCAAACAGCCGGTGGCAGCTCAAAAGCTCCCCGGGGGTCATGCCCGTGCGGTCCAGGCAGGAGTCCACCTCGTTCTGGGTCTCGGACAGGTGCAGCTGTACCCCCAGCCCCTTTTCGCTGGCGTAGCCCGCCAGGGACTCCCACAGGGGATAGTTGCTGGTATACTCGGAGTAGATGCCGGCATCGATTTTAATCCGCCCGTTGTCGTAGCCGTGCCACTTGTCCACAAGCCGCTCCAGCTCCCGGCACTGCTCGTCGGTTTCAAAGTCGAATTCCTCGTTCTCGTCAATAAACCGATAGCTGGAAAGGGCCAGATTGGCCTTGATGCCCGTCTCGGCCACGGCCTCGGCAGTGGCCTCCGGGTAGTAGTACAGGTCCGAAACGGAGGTAACGCCGAAGCGCAGGCACTCGGCAATGGAGAGCTTGGCGGCCGCCTTGGCGCTGCGGGAGTCCATCTTGGCCTCCTTTTGCAGCAGAGCCTCCAGAGCCTCCTTGTTGCTCAGGTCATCCGTAAAGCACCGCAAAACGGAGGTTGCCAGATGGGTATGGCAGTTCACCAGCCCGGGCATGGCCACCATGCCGGTGCCCTCAATAATGGTCTGAGGAAGCTCCTGGGGGACCTTTTTCGAGATAAATTCGATTTTTCCGTCGGTAATGCCGATGTTCACCCCAAAGAGCACCTCCGCCCCGGGGGTCATGGTCACGGCGGTGACATTTGTAATCAAAGTATCCAAAATAGCAGATTCCTTTCCTTATTTCAAACTGTCCAGCAACTGGAAAATTTCCTGTTTTTGTTTCAAAACGCCCTCAAACTGTTCAATGTACTGCTCTGGGAACTTGGGGTTGTGGAAGCGGGTGAGCTTTCCGCCGGGAAGATTGATTTTGGTCATCCCGCCGCCGCCCAAGGAGAGAATGCTGTGGACCTCCTCCATCATGTAGATGTTGTACAGGCAGTCCCGCCCGTCCCGGCTCCAGCCCACATTTTCAAAGGAGCCGGACATGTATTTCTGGCGGTACAGGTAATAGGGCTTGTAGCCCAGGGCGCGGAGGGTTTCCCCGGCGTAGGCAAGCATCCGGGTGACGCAGGCCGTGTCCGGCAGGTTTTCCCGGCGCTCAAACAGGTCTGCCCCCTTTTTCAGGGCCAGGGTGTGGACGGTGATGTTGGAGGGGTTCAGGGCCGCCACGGTGTCCAGACTCTCCCGGAAGCCCTCAAAGGTATCCGTGGGAAGGCCCGCAATCAGGTCCATATTGATGTCCCGGAAGCCCGCGTCCACCGCTTCCCCATAGGCCATGAGAATATCGGCTGCCCGGTGGGGCCGCCCGGAGGCCCGGAGAACGGAGTCCACCATGCTCTGGGGGTTGATGCTCATGCGGTCCGCCCCGTGGGTGAAGATGGTTTTCAGCTTCTCACCGTCCAGCGTGTCTGGCCGCCCGCCCTCCACGGTGAATTCCAGGCACCGGGAGAGGTCAAAATGTTCATGAATGGCATCTAAGAGTCTTGCCATCTGGGCGCTTGATAGGGTGGTGGGGGTGCCGCCGCCCATGTAGAGGCTGCGGACGGTGTAGCCCGACTCCTTTAAAAGCGCCCCGGTGACGGCAATCTCCTCCAGAAGCTTTTGCAGATACGGCTCCAATAGCTCGGTCTTCTTCCCCACGCTCCGGCTGACAAAGCTGCAATAGGCACAGCGGGTGGGGCAGAAGGGGATGCCGATGTATACGGATAGGTCCCGCGGTTCCGTCTTCCCAATGGCCTCCACCGTGGAAACGGAGCAGTCCACCGCCAGACGGCGGCGGGCCGGGGTGACAAAATAGGTGTCCTTCAGCAGAGTGTCCGCGCTCTTTGGGGTGCCGCCCTCCAAAAGGTGCTTGGTGGTCAGCTTGGTGGGCCGGACCCCGGCCAGGGCTCCCCAGGCGGGGACCTCGGGCAGCAGCGGAACCGCGGCCAGGTAGACGCTTTGCTGCAAAGCCCGGCGGCGCAGACGGACGGTCTCCTCCGAGACCTTCAGCCTGCGGCTGGCACTGGCCGTGCGGCCGTTTAGGGTGATTTTGGCCATGGCGGTGAGCCAGGTTTTCCCCCGGTGCAGGGTGGAAACCGCCGTGGGCTCCGCCCCCTCCGGGAACAGGGAGAGGAGCAGCTGCTCCACGGCGTAACGGTCCTCATGACCGACTAGGGTGAGATTCATAGGCATGTCCTTTACAGATAGGGATTTGTCTGCTTTTCCCGGGCCAGGGTGGTGGCGCTGCCGTGGCCTGGGTAGACGTCGTAATCGCCCTCCAGGGTGGCCAGCTTCCGCAGGGAGTCCCGCATGGCCCGGCTGTCGCCGCCGGGCAGGTCCGTCCGCCCACAGGAGCCGGCGAACAGGGTATCTCCGCTGAACAGGTGCGCGCCTGTCATCAGGCATACGGAGCCCGGGGTGTGGCCCGGGGTTTCCAGAACCCGGAAGGGGATGCCGGCCAGGGGAACGGTATCCCCGTCTTTGTAAGTGTCGGTATAGTATAGGGGCCCGTTGGTCAGCATGGGGGGCAGGGCCAGGTCCTTTTGGTTTAAGTATACCCGGCAGTCCGTCTGGGCCGCCAGCTCCTTTACCGCGCCCACATGGTCAAAATGGCAGTGGGTCAGGGCGATGGCGGTGAGGTTCAGCTTCTTTTCCGCAAGATAGCTTAAAATAATCTCCGGCTCATAGCCCGGGTCCAGAACGACGCAGTCAGAGCTGCCGTCATTGTGGAGAATGTAGCAGTTGGTTTGATAATCTCCCAGGGGGAGAACATGAATATGAAGCATGGCTTAACTCCTTCGTGGGGTGTTCATCAGCTGGTCGGTGTCCAAAATCAGAGTGACGGGGCCGTCGTTCAGGGATTCCACCTTCATGTCCGCGCCAAAGCGGCCATGCTGAGGGGGATAGCCCAGGCGGTCACATTCCTTCAAAAACTGCTCGTAGAGCCGGTTCCCCAGCTCGGGGCCCGCGGCCTCCGTAAAGCTGGGCCGGCGGCCCTTGCGGCAGTTGCCGTAGAGGGTGAACTGGCTGACCACCAGCACCTGGCCGCCAGTGGCATCCAGCCCCAGGTTCATCTTTCCGTTTTCGTCCTCAAAAATCCGCAGTCCCAGAGCCTTTTCGGCCAGAACCCGGGCGCATTCGGCCGTGTCCTCCGGGCCCACGCCCAGGAGAATCAGAAAGCCGGGGCCAATTTTGCCCACGGTCTCTCCGTCAATGGTGACGGAGGCGTATTTCACTCTTGTTAAAACAGCACGCATTTTTGGCTGCCTCCTTAATTCTGGCCCCGCTTGGAGCCGGTGACATCCCGGATGTTCAGAAGCTTTCCCCGGATGGCGTTGAGCTCGGCGGTGTTCTTGACCTCGAAGCGGATGGTGATGGTACTGCGGCCGTTTGCCAAATCCTTGCCGGAGAGCTCCTTCACCCGCACCCGGGCGGTGGTCAGGGCCTGGGCCACGTCCAGCACCAGGCCGTCCCGGGTGATGCAGTCCAGCTCCAGGGTGGTCTCGAAGGGCTGCTCCTCCTGGTTTGCCCAGCGGACCCGGACCCAGCGGCCCGCCTGCTTGGGGTCCTCCCGGTTCTGGGCGTTGGGGCAGTCCGCCCGGTGGACGGAGACACCGAAGCCCTTGGTGATAAAGCCCACAATGGCATCCCCGGGTACGGGGGTACAGCACTTGGCGAACTTAATCATGCAGGAGTCGATGTCCTCTACGATGACACCGTTGACGGCGTGGCGGTTCTGCTTGGCGTTTTCGCTGTCCGGGGTGATGCGCAGGGGGGACTGGGGCAGCTTTTCCACGGTCTGGGCGGCTTTCAGGGACTTGTTGATGTCGTCCCGGATGCGGCCCACGGCCTTTACGGCGGTCAGGCCACCGTAGCCGATGGC
>USQL01000117.1 GCA_900556935.1 uncultured Eubacteriales bacterium
CCTGGAGCCACTATGACCGGCTGGGGTGGGTACGCTTCGTAAGCGCCCTACCCTGTCCCGGCTGGGTAAAGACGATTCTGTGGGGGTGGGCATAGTGTACGGAAAAGACACAAGGTATTTTAAGTGCTGCTTCGGCTGCCCAAACCGGCACACCGCCTGTTACGACCGCTGCCCTGACTATCTGATTGCTAAGGCCATCAAAGGGGCGGAAGCTCAGGATAGGCGGAACCGATACATAGGGCATCGCCGAAAAACAAACGGAAGAAAGTAGCAAAAAGGGGGGGCTCTTGTGCCGAAAAAACTGTACCCAAAGCAGGATATTTCCTTCTGTTCCGGCTGCCGCCATTTCTATGGCTCCTACCGGGACACAAAATGCTGCAATTACATTTTCGATACCGGCACCCCCCGCCCCTGTCCCTTTGGCCGGGGCTGCACCGTCCGCACCCCCGGCCCACCCAAAAGCCGGGGGCAGCGCCGCAATTAGCCCCCTTGTAAAATTCCTTTTTGTTTGTAATAATCCCTCTTATAGGAGGGATTATTTTGCGTCTTTTAGCCGAATTTATCATACCTTTGGACACCAGAACAAAGAAAAACCACCAGTCCATTGCGGGCACCGGCCCCAAGTGCCCCTTATGCGGCAAGCCTAAGCGCCAGTTTGTCCGCCAGGGCCACGCCAACACGGTCTATACCGCTCAGGCCGCCCAGTACCTAAACCCGAAGCCACCTCAGCCCCTTCCCGGCCCCGTCTGGATTCAATACCGTTTGTTCATGCAGACCCGCCGCCGGGTGGACGACCTGAACCTCTATGCGTCTCTGGACGACCTTCTTGTCAAGGAGGGAGTGCTCACCGACGACAATATATCGGTTATCCGCTGCAGGGACGGCTCCACCGTGGGCTACGACAAGGTTCACCCCCGGGCGGAAATCAAAATCTTTGCTTATGAGGAGGCATAGCCAGTGGCAACTACCAAAATGTTCTCCGTAGACCAGTTTCTTGGTCTCAACCAGTCCGGCGACGGGGATACCGAGCTTCGCATGGGCGAGGCTTCCGTCATGGTCAATTTCAATGTCACCGACGGTATGAACCTTGCGTCCCGCCCAGGTGTTCTCCGGGCCACCTTCGATGAATCCCGAACTCCCGGCCAGGTTCTCTCCCTCTGGTCCGGCTTTGTCGGCCAGGTGGAGCGAATTGTTCTTGTAGAACTCATCGAGGGGGCGGACCGAATCACCGTCTATGGCCGGGATGCCCAGGGCGATACCTCCATTCTCCGCTCCCAGTTTGGGCTTTTGGGCCTCTCCGCCCCCGCCAACGTCCAGGTCTTCGCTTTTTCCGGTGACGTATATATCATGTCCCCCAAAAAATTCGCCGTTCTGGGGGCCGATGATGCCTTCCAGGAAGCTGTCCCCTATGTGCCCCTGGTCATTGCCGGTGCTTCCCCCGCTGGCGGTGGAACGGAGCTGGAAAAAATCAATCTGCTCTCCCCCCTGCGCCGGGTGACCTTCTCCTCCGACGGCACTTCTACGGCTTATATTCTACCGGCGGAGGCCGTTTCTGTGGAATCCGTGTCGGTTGACAATGTTGCCTTGACTGCCCCCGGCTCCTTCTCCGCCGCTTCCCATACATTCACATTCTCCACCGTTCCCACAAAAGGCGTTGGCAACGTGGAGATTACCTACCGTGTATCCGATGCTCAGGCGGCCCCCGCCCTTGCCCAGATTACCGCCTGTACCCTCCATGAGGAGTTCAACGGCTCCACAGATACCCGTCTGTTCCTCTCCGGTGACGGCTCCAACCGCTGCTATTATTCCGGAGTCACCCAGGATGGCACCCCCTCCGCCCTCTATTTCCCGTCCCTCAACGAGATTGCCGTGGACATGTCCGGCTCCGCCGTCACGGCCATCGTCCGGCACTATTCCCGTCTCATGGTCTTCAAACCGGACGGAACCTTTGCCATCACCTACGAGCCCGTCACCATGGCGGACGGCAGCGTCACCGCCGGATTCTATCTCCGGCCCGTCAACCGGGATTATGGCAACTCCGCCCCCGGCCAGGTCCGCACCGTTTCCAATTATCCCCGCTCTTTTACCGCCGCCGCTCTCTATGAGTGGCGTGTCACCAGCTCCTACTACCGGGATGAGCGCTACGCCGTCCGGATTTCCGACCCTGTGCGTACCGCGATTTCCCAGGCAGACCCCAAGCGTCTTCTGGCCTGGGACGACGATTCCAGCAAAACCTATTATGTCTTCCTCAACGACACCATGGGTTCCGTCCTGGTCAACCGCTACGGTCTGGGCAAAAACGGAGTTTGGGCCATGTACCGGGGGGCGGTTTTCCGTTCCGTGACCCACGCTTTTACCTTCGCTTCGCAGTTCTATTTCTGCGCGGATGGCCGCATCCTCCATTTTTCGGACCGTGCCCTTTACGATAACCCCGGCACCGGCTCCGTTCCCATCGAGGCCCGCTGGGAATCCGGATTCATGGCCTTTGGGGCGGACTTCCTCAAAAAGTACGCTTCCCAAATCTATGTCTCCGTCCTGCCACAGTCCAATTCCTCCGTGTCGGTCACCGCCGAAACAGACCGGAAATCCACCTACACGGAAAAGATGGTTTCTAAAAATGTCTTTACCTTCTCCACCCTCCGCTTTTCCAATCTTACCTTCCGCACAAAGCAGTCCCCCTCCATTTCCCGCGTCCGCCTGAAGGTAAAAAAGTTCGTTTATTACAAGCTAAAACTCTCCGTCACCCAGCCCGGCACCCGTACCACGGTCCTTGGCTACGATATGGAGGTACGCTACGGGGCAAAAGCCAAATAAGGAGGCTCTTTATGACAACCGTACAGCAAATCTATGACATGGCAATCCATATTCTGGACGAGCAGTCCGAGGCAAACGGCACCACCGTCACGGAAGATACCGACGAATACCGCTACCGCACCATATCCATCCTCAATTCCATCATTCCCGCCCTTGCCCCCTTTTCGTCTGGCTATGACCCCCTGGACCCGCCCATGGCCCTGGATTGGTCCGACTACGAAAACCCGGATATGGACCAGATTATCCAGCTTGACGATAGGATTTCCCTCCCGGTCCTGCCCTATTTTCTCGCCGCGAAGCTTATTCAGACGGAAAACGAATCCCTTTCCGCCCTGTGTATGCAGCAGTACCGGGAGGCCTTCCAGCAGCTTCGGGACCATACCCCCGGCACCTGGGAAAAAATCACCCCCTCTTATGGGTATTTTTAAGAAAGGAAGTGACCCTTTGTGCCCAATTTGCGAGAAGTAACCGCATCCTCCACCCTCAATCAGGACGATTACGTCAATAAGCTCTACGACAAGCGCCAGCAGTCCCAGCAGGGGCTTATCCAGGAGAGTCAGAAAGATTCTCAGGACTATCTCAACGGCCAGACCCAGTCTGTCCGGGACCAGACAAACGGCTACCAGACCCGGACCGACGTAGAGGCCCAGGCTTCCGCCGCCCGGCCATCCTATCCCCGCCAGAGCCTTTCCGCCGGTGCCTCCGCCCAGCAGGGGCTTTCCCGGGGCAACCAGCTTCAGACGGATAAAACCGCCCTGAACGACCGCCAGGCCCAGGCAGAGGCGGAGATTGAACGCCAGCGCCAGCAGCTTGCCCAGTTTTACCAGACGGAAATTCAGCGGGCCACCAGCGAAAACGATATGCAGCGTGCCCAGCAGCTCTATAATGCCGCCAAGGCCGAGGAACAGAAATTGCAGTCTCTCCGGCAGAGCGCCGCCACCTACGCCCAGGGCTTTGGTGACAATTCCATCCTGGAATCCATCGCCGCGGGTGACCCCGTCCAGCGTGACACCGCCACCCCCACAGACCCCTCCGTCCTCAAAAATGAGGGCGCAGTCAACAAAATCTACGATGCCAACATGCAGTCCCAGCAGTTAAAGCTTCAGCAGAACCGGGACGCTTCCGCGTCCGATTTGGCAGCGAAGCAGCTATCTCAGCAGCGCCAGACCGACGAGGCCTTAACCTCTGCCTATACTTCCGCCCTGCAAAAGGCACGAAACGCCGCCGAAACCCAGACCGCCTACGGCATGGGCACCGGCACGGCGGCACAGGCGGGTCTTGCCCGGGACCTGGCCCTGCAAAAGAACCTCACGGACCTGCGCGCCCTGCAGCTGGACAAGGACGCTTCCTACGGCCAACAGGGCTATGATGTTCTGCGCTCCTATCAAAAGGCCCTGGAATCCGCCAATTCGGAAAACGAACTCAAACGTGCCCAGAGCCTCTACACAGCCGCCGAGGGCGAGGAGAACAACCTCATTTCTCAGCAGCAGTGGCTGGGCAACCTCTTGGCCAAGCAGGGGGATTATTCCGTCCTCAATAAGCTCTATGGCCTCACCCCGGAACAGATTGCCAGGCTGTTCCCGGAATATTCCGGCGACGGCGGCGGTCGGGAACTCACCGGCATCCCCGCCCTGGACTACGGTGTGTCCAAAGAGTGGGCAGACAAACAGGCACAGCAGGAGAAGCAGGCGCAGGAGAAGCAGGCGCAGAAAACCAGCCGGAAGGAAAACTATCCGTCCAGTAATGACGTTGCCAACTGGACGCATATCTTCAAGCCGACTTATGATACCGGACGTAGGAGGTAACAGACCATGGCAAAAACAAAAAGCATCGTCAAGAGCGCCGGTGCCCAGGCTTTTGAGCCAAGAAAGCAGCAGGAAAAGCAGTTTGCGGAGACTGGCAACGTTCAGTATGGCGCATCCGCCCCCGCCGCCGGTGCTCCCTATGCCCCGCAGGAGCCTAAAAAGTCCTCTTTATCGTCCATCGTCTCCCACGTGGTAGATTCCGCCCTTGGAAACCGTGTCCTTCCGGACTCTATCACCATGCCGTCAAAGCCCCATGATGCCCAGGCGGACTACGAGGATGCCCGCCGCCGCCTCTGGGCCTATCAGAACGACCCACAGGCCCAGGCAGCCGCCAAGGAAAAGGAAAAGGCCTATAACCAGGCCCTCCAGGAGGGGGCCACCGGCACCGGCGCGGTCTATCAGGACGAAACCCTTGCCCGCCTCCAGCAGGAGGCCAAGAAAGCGGAGCAGGTCTACGAATCCGAAAAGACCGCCGCCCATGACCAAAATATCTACAACCAGGATATGGCCGATATCTCCGCCATGTCCGATGCGGAGCGGAAAACCCTTGCCTCCTATGGCAATTACCTGAGAATCCAGCGCCAGAATGCCTCCTCCGAAATGGGGCCGGAACCGGGGGAAGGATATCCACTCCCCCGGGAGTATCAGGCTCTTGTGGACAAGTACGGCGAATCTCGCCTCGCGGGCCTTGCCGAAACCGCCACCCGGGAAGCCCAGCTCCAGCAGCGCCAGGCCGTCCAGGATGCCGCAAAGCGCACCTCCGACGGCACCGTCGGCGGCATCGCTTCCTCCATCGTCTCTATCCCCGCCAATCTTGCCGGGGGCGCTATGGCCCTTGCCGGACGCTTAGACGAGGCCAAAAACGCCACGGGCCGTTATCAGTCCCTTTCCCCCTATACCTATGGCGATGCCCTCAATACCTATACCGATACCGTCCGTCAGAATGTGGCCGGTCAGATTGCCGGGGATGGCTCCAATTTCCTTCGCACCGGTGCCTCCATCCTCTATCAGGTGGGAATGGGCGTTGCGGACTCCACCGCCAAGGCCATTGTCCTTGGCCCCGCCGTGGGTGCCGCCACCTCTGCTATGGGCAGCTATACCCGCACCCTTGCCGACGCAGCGGAGCGTGGCGCTACCGCCGCCCAGGCCAATCTCTTGGCCTCCTCCACCGCCGCCCTGGACTTTGCTATGGATAAGATTCCCCTGGATAGGCTCTTTTCTCTGGCCTCCTCCGGCTCTACCAGCGCCCTGAAAGCCGCCCTCCACCAGGCGGGAATTGAAATGACCACGGAAGGGGCCTCTTTCCTTGGCTCTCAACTGCTGGAAATGTCCATTTTGCAGCAGAATTCCCAGTATGCCCAGAGCATTCAGGCATATCGTGCCCAGGGTCTGTCCCCGGACGATGCCGTCCTTGCCGCCAATAAGGACCTTCTGTCCCAGGCAGGCCAGCAGCTGCTTGTTGCCGGTCTCTCCGGCGGCATCTCCGCCGGTGTCTCCACCGCCGTCGGCAACCACCGGGCCAAAAATGCCCCCCAGGAAACCCCCACCGACCCCACCGCTGCCCCACAGGATGCGGCCCCCCAGCAAGACCCCAC
>USQL01000118.1 GCA_900556935.1 uncultured Eubacteriales bacterium
ACACGGAGAATGTGCCTGTTCGGTAGGCTTCCATAGCCTCCATGCCTCGCTTCCGGGTTTCAAAGGAACGGTCATTGGGCTGTGTTGCATCCATGAGGGGCTTCATCATGGTGTTATAGATGGTATTGACCTGTTCCGGGTCAGAAAGCTGTTCCTGGATCTCCGTAACGCCCGCCCAATAGTCAAAATCACTTCTGGAGGTGGGCCGCTGAAAACCATCCGGGGTATTAGAAAAGAACAACATGATCCGTCTGGCAAGTTGGTTGATCTCATAGTCAGCCATTTTATCCGCATCACTGGGATACAGATAAGTGCCGGAGGAAATCATATTGGACACCCATTTGGTAACGGCAGGCCATTTCATGTTCAGCTGGGCATACGGGGCAGTTAAATCTCCATGGCTAAAGGAAAATCCGGCAGAGGTATAGGTTTTGTTGTCATTTCCGCCATGGTAGCCGCTGTATTCCCCATGCTGCCGTTTCAGAAACTGTTCCCGCTCTTTCGTGTCCGTGTTTTGGCTGAAAAAGGAGAATACGTCCAGCCGGGGCCGGAATTCACGCTCATGCCCACGCAGTGCCTGGTTGATTTCATCATCGGAAATGAAATACCGCCGCAGAGGGTTAAAGCTCTGGGCGGCGGTAAAAATCAGAGGCGTTCGCTGCAAATCTTCCAGCTTTTGCAAAAGCTTGGCAGGGTGATACAAGCGGCTTACCATAAGACTGCGATCATTGGCATGGGCAGATGCAAACACGGTCCATTCCTCTACGAGCCGGTTCAGCGTATCCGGGGATTCCAGAAGCCGCTGCATCTGGGCCTCGATTTCGGGAAAGCCGCTATTGGAGGAATAGGTTCCCGTTGTAAGGGGAAGATACCCGGCCTCTTTCGCTTGTGCGGAACACTCCCGTACCGCAAACGCAAGGGCCTGGGCAAGTCTGCGCCGCTCAAAGTCCGGGACCTGTTCAAGCTCCTCCCTGGGCATATACCGCCCCATATCCAGCAGCTCCCGGATACGCTTCGCCGCCTGCTCCCAGGTAACAATGGTGGTATGCAGTTTCTGGACGGTGCGTCCAGTGGAGATGCGAATGCCCTCCGGGTCATACCAGACGGCGTATTCCTGGCCCTGGATGATCAGCCCCGCACCGTTGGTGCCATAGCTTTTTTGCAGGAAAGCAGCGTTATCCGGCTTGTCCTTCATAAAGTAGGCACAGATGATTTTCCGGCTATCCCGGTCATTAAAGCCCATGCACAGGGCTTCGTCAATGATCTGTTGAGGAAGCTGCAATTGCGGGAAAAAGGTCTGCTGTGCTTCCTCCGATACAGAAAAGCCGCCGTCCAGGAAGGAAATCTGTTCCTCCACGCTGGGCAGCGGCGATTCTTCAATTACACGTAAATCAGCTGGCTGTAGATGATCTCCACTGCGGCCTGCCGGATGTTGTTCATCCGCTGGACCCATAGCATCTGATCCTGGGCTTTCAGTTCCTCCGTCACGCCCTGCTCTCGGGCCATCTGCGTTGTCAGCTGTTCCAGCATCCGGGTGGCCTCCCGGTCCACCTCCTCCAGATGGGCGTTCAGGGTGCCCTCCATCAGCATGATGGTGTAAATCGCCTCCCGGTGCTTGCGGAGATAGCTCTGCCGCAGCATCCCGTACTTGCCCACCTTGGGACTTTCCGGGGGTATCAGGTTGGGCCGCCGGTGTCCTCCCGTCATCGTGTAAGTCAGTTCCATTGTCGTTGCTCCTTTCCATATCTTTTTTTCTGGCTTCATTGTACACACGGTCCCCGAAAGAATCAAATGTATGAAGCCGCTGTTTGTTTAGGGCTTTGACCGTGATGCCGATTTCCCGCAGAACGGATTCAGAAAGGGTGCTGACAGCAATGCCCAGAATGGTAGCGGTGCGAACGGTGTTAAAGTCCAGGACTCTGCGAAATACGGTGTTTTCCTGGTCAGATTCGTAACCGCACCGGTACAGGATCATGTAATGAACACTTTCGCTGGCGGCCTCAATGAACCAGCTGGCAATACTGTCCTCGTCTAATTCCTCAAGGAAACTGCCACGCTTATTGTCCAGTAGGTCCGGAAGAAAATCGTCGCAGGCTTCCAATGCAAGGCGTTGGGAAAGCGTGTCCACAAACTCCGGGAATGTGCCATTCTGATCCATTTGGAATTTGGTGTTCAGGGCTTCCAGTACCGGCTCCTCCTGCTGGGAGTCCATATGCCACAGTGGGATCGGTCGGTTTTCACGGCTGCTGGTGTCAGATACATCGTAAACATAGCGGACACGGTAGGGCGAAGGATCTACCAGCAGAGCAATTTCATCGGCGCTGCGGTTGACCTGACGGCCCAGCCGTTTCCAAAGTCCGGCCTCCGCACAGGCGGTGGCATCCGGTCGCTGCGCAAAAATCAGCACCTGCTCCCGGAAACTGTACTTATAGTTCTGGGCGGCAGTCCTCAAAAAAGCGGTGTAGTTGGCTGGACTGCTTACGATCTCCTTTGTTTTCGTGGAGAGCAGTTCCGAAAGAACTTCATTTTTTCTAGGCATGGCCCCTCCTTATCGCACGGTGACGGACACTTCCACCGTCACGCCGCCATCCTGAATGGAGGCGTACAAAAGCCCAGTCCGGGCATTGGAAACTTTCGTCACCATCTGATTGAGCCGGCATACCGTGCCGTTTATCTCCTCCTGGCTATCAGCGTAGTAGTAGCCCCGCTCGTCGCTGCAAATGGGGTAGCCGTCCTGCCGCAGACTGTTGATTTTCCTGCGCAGGCCCCGCCCATCAATGGAAAAGAGCCGCTGCAGCTCACGGCTGTAAACGGCTCTTTCTCCACCGGTATGGTACTTCTTGAGATACTGGCAGATCGCTGTTTTCTTATCCATTGTTTCACATCCTTACTTTTTCAGCAGATTATGTCCGGTTTATGCTTTCTGCGCTGAGGTACCGGAAAACTCCATCCTGGTGGACTCCCAGTGAATCGCACCGGTAAACAGGGTTTTCATAGCTGCAACTTCTGCCTTTTCAGGAGAATCCGCTTCTACAGTGACGTGGCCCTGGCTGATTGCCTGGACGGTAACTTCATACTTCATCTTGCATCCCTCTCTCTGTGATTTTTGATAGGTACGCCCTTGGCATCATAACTTTTGGGGTCGGCGGCGGGCGTGTCCCAGCCGAACATGGAGCCTGCCACCATGGCGGCCTCCTGCGCCCTGGTGATACCTGCGGCATCATTGAGGGCGGCGACAGCCTCTTTCGGGGAAACACCCTCCTGCGGATACTGCCCTGTGGGGGTATAGCCTTTTTCGCCTTTGGTAACGGTGATGATCTCACCGGTGCTTTCCAAAGCGCTGAAACACTTCTCCGGGAGCGACTGGCGCAGGGGGATAATCTGAATGCGCTCCCGCTGAATCCACTCCGCAAATTCGCAGACATGGTAGAGATTGTTCCCGACCTCCAAATGAGTTTCGTCGATAAAGCGGCATTCCCGGTCCCGGTTTTCCCCGGAGAGAAAGGTCATGCGGATACTGTCACCGTCCGCAAGGCGGAACTTCTCCTTGTAATTGGGAGTAATGAACCGGATGCCGTACTCGGCGTTCCGCATATGCCGGTCCAGATAGTCCCGCCGGTAGCAGTAGATGTAGAAATTGTATTCGCCTCGGTTGGGGTTTAAGCGCAGCAGATAGGCATAGTCCTGGGTATTCACCCGGAAGCCAAATTCATCTCGTCCAAACTGCGGCGTGGTGGACTGGTTGCAGGCGTTGGACAGGCTGCTCCGGTCTGCCAGGATACCGCCATACTGGGAATCTTCCCGTAGGGCGTTTATCACCTGGTCCAGCTCTGCCTGAAATTCTGGTGTTTTCAGATACGCCATGTTGTCGAACCAGCTGGAATAGAACTCTTTTCCGGTGGAGCCGAAGTCCCCACGCAGATAGCCGATACATCCCGTCTGGGCATCCAGCTGGTGACTCTGACGGTAGGTGTATTTCTGTTCGGGCTGGGTCAATTCTCGCAGTTCCATTAACGTTCACGCTCCTTTCGTTTTTCTGCTTGTTTCGCTTTGGCGGCTTCTCTGTCCTTCCAGTAGTCCGGGTGGTATTCCTGCAAGCTGCGGTTGATGACCCTCTCATACTCTCCCTGCTTAAAATAGTCATTTACAGGAGCCGTATAGAGGCCCTTGTCCAACAGCTCCCGAATGGCAACCGGGGCATCGCAGTCCTCCTCGAAGCAGTAGTAGCTGCCATCCCGGAAGCAATGCTTTCTTGCCGCCGGAGACAATACCGCTTTCGCAACGCTTCTGTGAACCATGATGCCGCCATGGCTGGCGGTGGATACAGAAAAGACACCAGAGCATAATTCCTCTTGATGCTGGACTTCTCCCCACGGAGAATATTCGGGTAGAAACATTAGCGTTCACGCTCCTTTCGCTTTTCAGATCGTTCCCGCTGATACTGTTCCAGTCCCAGCTTTGCCCACTGAGGGAGCTGTTCGGGTGCCAATGTCCCAAGAATGTCCCGCCGTTCAAACCGGGAACCTTTTCCGGAGCACAAATCCATACAGAAACAGGCGGAACCCCGGCTGTGGGGACTGGCGCCAAAACCGCCGATACAGAGCTTCAGCTGACGGGTTGCAAACTGATACTCCCTCCGCAGTACATCCGGACGGATGACAACGATTTTCCCGTGCAGATCGTCGTCATAGGAAATGGGGGTACAGTCTGTGCTGCTCAGGGGTGTCATGTCAATGCCCTGAAATTTTGGGCTGAATACCTCCGCACGGGTTTTCTCGGCCTGTTTGGACAGCCTGCCCGCAAAGAGCTTGACGGCTTCGCAGTAGTCGTCACTGACTATGACCTCATTATAGAGCGCCGCGATCTCGCTCTGTTGGCAGTAAGCACACATATAACGTTCTTCCGGCTTGGCGTTTATGTCCTCCCCAAGAACGATTTCCCGGTCTCCGATGTGGAATGCCTGAATGATCTCATAGCTTCCGGCCATTCTTTTCTTATCTTCCATTTTCTTCCTCCATTCTTTCGCAAATCACGAGAAACCGCTGCTTGCCGCCGCTGGCGTAGGGGTGGCAGGTCAGCAGGGTAATCAAATCCCGCCCGGACTGAATCTTGATGGCGTCAATATCGTTGGGCTGGATGATCTTTGTTTCCACCACGCGGTAGTGCAGTGTTCCCCAGAGATTGGTGATGTTCACAGAATCACCGATCTGCAATTCCGGGACATACCGGAAATAGGGTGCGCCATTGTATCCTCGATGTCCGGCAATGACGGCGTTGGTATTCTCGCCGCCAATGGGAATGCTGGTCTGCCCCAGCTGGGCGGCACCTTCTGCCATATGGGCTTCCGTGGCTCCCAGATACAGGGGCATTTCCAGCTCGATTCCGGGAATGGAAATGACCCCGAACATGTCCCCCTGCTGGCCGCTGACGCAGAACAGGACGCCGGCCTGTTCGGTAGCGGCCAGACTGCTCAGCTTGGCTTGCCCGTCCGCATAGATATCCCGGTTGTATTGTTCCAGCAGCTCCAGAACCTCCGGGTAGGGCGTGGGAGGTTCGGTTTCGGGGATCGACTCCGTGGGAAGCAGATCATCCGGTGCGGCGTCCGTGGGAGCCGTGCCAAAGAAGGATTCTACGGAGCTTCCCATTCGTTTGCCGGTAAAGTAGCTGTTCAGAGTGGGATACAGAAAAATGGTCAGTCCCACGAGAAAAACCAGCAGGAAGGGGAGCAGGTTCCCTTTATGGCCTCCTTTACGACGCACGGCTCTCACCTCGCTGCATCAGCCAGCCCAGAAACAGAATCAGGCAGATGACCACTACGACACCTATGGCAAAATACACACCCTCCTCGTATTCCTGTTCCCATGTGGAATCCACGGGTTCGCTTGTTTCAGCCGGTTCTATTGTGGGGCTTTCTTCATCCTCCGGGGTGTAGGCGATCCGGTGGCCACGAATCAGAAGCCGGTGGGTGTTGACCCCGAAGGGCGTACAGGTAACAAGGGTACACAAATCCTTGCCATCCTCCAGCCCCAGATAGGTGGTGTCATGGGGCAGAACGGTGTTGATCTGGTCAACCTCATAGGCCAGGACTTCGTTCAGCACCTCCAGATAGAAGGTGTCCCCTATTTCCAGCTTGTCCAGGTCGGAAAACATCTTCTGACTGGCTAGGCCGGAGTGACCGGTGAGGATGGCGTGGGTGCTGCTGCCTCC
>USQL01000119.1 GCA_900556935.1 uncultured Eubacteriales bacterium
GCGCCCTTAGCCACGGAGCACATATTCTGTACTTCTGCACTGTAAATCATGGCAAATTTCCTTTCTTAAAAGACGGTTTTCCGCCTTCTTTTGTACTTCCGGAAAATGCTGTGCAGAGACGGCTCTGCAAATCCCCAACAATTTCCGCATACATTATACATTCCGGGGCGAGAAATGTCAATGAAATTCGATACAAAACTACCTGTTTCTCCTTCCTGAATTTTCCAGTATGGCTTCGCTCTTTTGGGCCAAACTAGGCTTGAACGCCGAGCGTTCTATTTCATTAGGTATACAGGAGGTACTTTTATGAACTGTCACGACTGCCACGCCAACAAGAGCATCGAATGCACCGTCCAGCAGTGCGCGCACCACTGCGAGGGCGAGAACTACTGCTCCCTGGACACCATCCTGGTGGGCACCCACGAGCTAAACCCCACCGAGGCCGAATGCACCGACTGCAAGAGCTTCCGCAAGAAGTAACCCCTATCTGTGAAAGCACCGCGAAAGCGGTGTTTTCACAGGCGCTTTTTCTTGACGAACCGGCGGTTTTTCGGTATGATGGAGGTAATACATAGACAATCAGGAGGCAGCGCCATGTGCAGCGACGATACATCCAGGACCCCTGGGGAAGCCATGTCATCCGAACCCCGGAAGGCTTCTCCCTACGACAACTCCCCTTTTGAAAGCTACTTTGACACGCAACCCCCGGAACCCATCCCGGAAACGCCCAAAAAGCCCAGAAAAAAGCCCAGGATTCAGCCGCTGCTGGGGGTTTTTCTCGCCCTGGTACTGGCCGCCGGAACCGGCGGCGCAGCCTACGGCCTGGGCCTCAGAAGCGCCCGGGCCATGAACAGCCAGTCAAGCGCCCTTCTGCAACGGCAAATCGATGCCCTGCAAAAGCAGGTGGACAGTTTGCAGCAGTCCGACGGCATCTCCCGCTCCGGAAGCGGAGCCCCCCAGGAGGGGCTGACCCCGGGGCAGGTCTATGCCCGGAACGTGGGCAGCGTGGTTGCCATCTCCTGCGACACAGACCTTTCCATCGGCGGGCAGACCGTCCGCTCCTCCGTAACCGGCTCCGGCTTTATTTTAAGCGGCGACGGCTATATTGTCACCAATTACCACGTGGTGGAAAACGCCCAGACCGCCACGGTCACCACCCAGGCGGGCGACAGCTACGAGGCTGCCGTCGTCGGCCACGACACCACGGCGGATATGGCCGTTCTGAAAATCGATGCCCAGGACCTTCCCGCCGTCACCCTGGGCAGCAGCAGTCAGCTGATCATCGGTGACATGGTGGTTGCCATCGGCAATCCCCTGGGCACCCTGAACGCCACCCAGACCGTTGGCTATATCAGCGGCATCGGCCGGGAGGTGAACACGGAAAAGAACGTCACCACCATGCTCCAGACCGACGCGGCCATCAACTCCGGCAACTCCGGCGGCCCCCTTTTTAATATGAAGGGCGAGGTCGTGGGCATCATCACCGCCAAATATTCCGGCGCGTCCTCCTCCGGTGCTTCCATCGAGGGCATCGGCTTCGCCATCCCCATCGACGACCTGAAGCGGAGTCTGGAGGACCTGCAAACCCAGGGCTATATCCGCTCGGCCTACCTGGGCATCACCGGCATGGACGTGAGCCAGGAGGCCGTGGAAACCTACGGGCTGCCCAGCGGTGCCTATGTGGAAACCGTGGCCGCCGGTGGGCCCGCCGCAGAGGCAGGTCTACAGCCCAAGGACATTATCATCGGGCTGGGAGAAACCGAAATCGACAGCTTCAACGCCCTGGCCCGGGCCCTGCGGAGCTTCGCCCCCGGGGACGAAACCACCGTCACCGTCTACCGCGGCGGAAGGGAGCTGACCCTCCCCATTACCCTTGCCGAACGGCCCCAGGAGGACAGCGCCCAGAGTGGTTCACAAAGTGAACTTCAAGAGGGCGATTTTCAGAAATGGTTCAATTATTTTAACAGAAAAAGCGGTGAAAACCCCTGAATTTTATGCGATAAATATCAGGTTCCGGTGCGCGCAATACCTGCGCACCGGTTTTTTCACGTGTTTTTTGTCGAAACTTGTCGAAAATTGGAAGGAGCTGCAACATTTGAGCCAATTGAAGCATTTACAGGCACCATGCTATCCTTGTACAAATAATTTTGCAACAAGGGGGCGTCTCTTTTTTGGAGACACAGACATTACTCATAGCGGACAGTTCCGAGGAATTCCGGACGACACTGGTCCAGGCGCTCCAGGGAAACTACAGAGTATTATGCTGCCGGACCGGAATGGAGGCCCTGGATATCCTCCGACGGGAAACACCAGACCTTTTTATAATGGACCTGATGCTGCCGGAGGTGGACGGTCTGACCCTGCTGCAGCGACTGCATGAGCTGGGCATCCACCCCACCATCCTGGCCACCACCCGACTTGTCAATGACTATGTCATCAGCGCCACCACGAAATTGGGTGTGGAATACCTGATGATCAAGCCCTGCAATATCCGCGCCATTGTGAGGCGGGTCCGGGACCTGAGCAGCCGCAAATCCCGCGCCGCGGCCGGCGGCCCGGACCGGCGGACCTATGTTTCCAATCTGCTCACCGCCTTGGGCATCAACAACAAGCTGCGGGGGTATAACTATCTCCGCGCCGCCATCCTCGCCATGCTGGAAAACCCCATGCAGTCCATTACCAAGGAGCTCTACCCCGCCGTTGCCCGCGAGCTCCGCTGCACCCCCTCCCAGGTGGAGCGCTCCATCCGCAATGCCATCCAGCAGGCCTGGGAGAAGAGGAGCGACGAAACCTGGCTGCGCTACTTCCCCGGAAACGAGGACGGATCCATCCCCCGCCCCAGCAACGCCACCTTTATCTGCCGCCTGGCCGACCGGATTCAGCTGGACCAGATGCAGATGGATGCCGCCAAGTAAATCGTACTTTACCTATTTATATAAAAACTTTACCGTTTTGAATTAACTTTTCATTGACAACCCTGTTTTCCTGTTGTATAGTAAGCCCATGCGATTGCGCAGGAAGGAGGAGCTATATGCTTCATGTCAAGGAATTGTTCGATTTGACGCACTCCGCTGCCGGAAGCTATCTTGCCGGCTTTGCATACCCCTGGCAGGCCCTGGCCGGAATCAAGCAGCTGATTCTGGATTTGGGCTCCCGGCTGGGGGAGGACTACACCCAGGTTGCCCCCCAGGTGTGGGTCCACCGTACCGCCACCGTAGCGCCCACGGCTTTTCTGGGCGCGCCCTGCATCATCGGCCCCAACACTGAGGTCCGCCACTGCGCCTTTGTCCGTGGCAGCGCCCTGGTTGGGGCTAACTGTGTTGTGGGCAACTCCGTAGAGCTGAAAAACGTGATTCTCTTCGACAATGTGCAGGTTCCCCACTACAATTATGTTGGCGACAGCATTTTGGGCTACAAATCCCACATGGGTGCCGGAAGCCTGACCTCCAATGTCAAATCCGACAAGACCCTGGTGGTGGTCAAGGGCCCGGAGGGAGAAATCCCCACGGGGCTTAAAAAGTTCGGCGCGATTCTGGGGGACTTTGTGGAGGTTGGCTGCAACAGCGTCCTGAATCCCGGTACCGTGGTCTGCCCCCACAGCAATATCTATCCCACCTCCTGCGTCCGGGGTGTCATTCCCCCGGAAAGCATTCTCAAAACCGGCGGCGTTGTGGTCGCCAAGCGAAAAGATTAAAGGAGGAACAGACCATGGGAAAGTATTTCGGAACCGACGGCTTCCGTGGGGAAGCCAACGTCACCCTGACCGCGGACCACGCCTTTCAGGTGGGTCGCTTCCTGGGCTGGTACTACGGCCAGCTGAAACGCCGGGCAGGCTCGGACGACCCGGCCAAAATCGTCATCGGCAAGGACACCCGCCGGTCCAGCTATATGTTTGAATACAGCCTGGTGGGCGGACTGGTAGCCTCCGGAGCGGATGCGTACCTGCTCCACGTCACCACCACCCCCTCCGTGGCCTTCGTGGCCCGGACCGACGGCTTTGACTGCGGCATTATGATTTCCGCCAGCCACAACCCCTACTATGACAACGGCATCAAGCTCATCAACAGCTCCGGCGAAAAGATGGACGAATCCGTAATTCAGTTGGTGGAGAGCTACATCGACGGGCACCTGGAATGCTTCGGCCGGAAATGGGACACCCTCCCCGCCGCCAAACGGGAGCAGATTGGCCGGACCGTGGACTATGTCTCCGGCCGGAACCGGTACATCGGCTACCTGATCAGTCTGGGGCTCTACTCCTTTAAGGGAATGCGCATCGGCCTGGACTGCGCAAACGGCAGCGCCTGGAACATCGCCAAGTCCGTATTCGATGCCCTGGGGGCCAAGACCTACGTGATCAACGCCCAGCCTGACGGCTTCAACATCAATAAAGACGCGGGCTCCACCCACATTGAGGGTCTGCAAAGGCTGGTGATTGAAAACGGCCTGGACGCGGGCTTCGCCTTCGACGGCGACGCGGACCGCTGCCTGTGCGTGGATGAAAAGGGCGAGGTGGTCACGGGAGACCACATCCTCTACTTCTGCGGGAAATACATGCAGCAGGAGGGCCAGCTCATGGGCAGCACCGTGGTTACCACCGTTATGAGTAACTTTGGCCTTTACAAGGCCTTTGACGAGTGCGGCATCCGCTACGAAAAGACCAAGGTGGGCGACAAGTACGTCTACGAAAACATGATGATGAACAACTACCGTTTGGGCGGTGAGCAGAGCGGGCACATCATCTTCTCCCGCTACGCCTCCACCGGCGACGGCATCCTTACCAGCCTGAAGGTCATGGAGACCATGCTGGCCCAGAAGAAAACCCTGAGCCAGCTGTGCGAGGGCTTTACCTTCTATCCCCAGGTGCTGAAAAACGTCAGGGTGGACGACAAGGCCGCCGCCCAGGCAGACCCCGCCGTCCAGAAGGCCATTGCGGAGGTATCCGCGAAGCTCGGCTCCACGGGCCGCATCCTGGTCCGGGAATCCGGCACCGAGCCGGTGATTCGGGTCATGGTAGAGGCCGAGAGCAAGGTTACCTGCCAGGAGCTGGTAGACCAGGTAGTCGATGTGATCAAAGCCACCGGCCACGCCGTAAACTAAAGAATTGCAAGGCCTGCGGGCCTTGCTTTTTTTATGGGGAAATGGTATGATAAGGTGCAAAAATAAAGAAGGGGGCTGCTTTATGTCCGGAATCGGTTCTGTGAAAAAGCTGGCGGGCAGCAGATTCTTAAATCTATATCAGCTGGAGGCCAAACGGCGGGACGGGAAAAGCTTCGATTACTTCCTCGCCTCCCGCATCTCCCAGCCTGAAAAGCTGAAAGCCGTTACAGGGGAAAACCGGGCCGACGGCGTGGCCGTCTTTGCCGTGGACGAACAGGACCGGGTGGTGCTGGTCCGGCAGTACCGCTACCCCGTGGGCCGGTATGTCTACGAGCTGCCCGCCGGGCTGGTAGAGCCGGGCGAGGAGCCCGGGCGCGCCGCCATCCGGGAGCTTTTTGAGGAGACCGGCCTGACACTGCACCCTGTAGAGGATGGCGGACTGGGCCGCCCCTTCTATACCAGCGTGGGCATGACCGACGAGAGCTGCGCCACCGTCTATGGCCGCTGCACCGGCACCCCCACCACCGCCCACCAGGAGGAAAGCGAGGATATCCAGGTGGTGCTGGCGGACCGGGCGGAGGCAAAGCGCATCCTGCGGGAGGAGCCCGTGGCCATTATGTGCGCCTACCAGCTGATGCACTTCGCCTCCGGCACCGGAGACCCGCTGGATTTTATCGGAAAGTAAGGAGAACGCTATGTCTCATGTAATCGCCGCCGTCTCCACCGGCAGCCAGGTATCCGCCATTGGCATCCTGCGGCTGTCCGGAGACGGGTGCATTGACGTTGCCCAAACGCTTTTCAGCGGGGACCTGCACAGCGCCGAAAACCGCAAAATGCTCCTGGGCACCCTCCGGGACAGCCGGGGAAGAATTCTGGACCAGGGAATGGCCGTGGTCTCCCGGGCACCCCACAGCTACACCGGAGAGGACACCGTGGAATTCCACTGCCACGGCTCCCCCGCTGTGCTGTCGGAGCTGCTGCAAAGCCTCTACGCCGCCGGGGCCAGG
>USQL01000120.1 GCA_900556935.1 uncultured Eubacteriales bacterium
CGCAGCAGTGGGCGGGGGCGAAGGACTGGCACAGGATGCAGGTGTAGTAGCGGTCCACGGCCTCGTCGGTCATGGAAGCCAGGCGGTCATCACGCTGATTGTACCGGGGCATAGCAATCTCATCCCGGAACTTCTCAGCCTCGGCAGGGTCGGTGATCAGGGTAACCTGGCACTTGTCCACCACCGCGTCGAACTCGTCCATAATCATGACGTACAGGACCTCTGCAAAGTCCTTCAGCCGCAGACCCGCGTCATAGGCGGCGTTGCTCACACGGACACGGACCTGATTCCGCTGGCCGGTGTGCATAACGCCCTCCATGTAGTTAAACCAGGCGTGGAACTTCCGCTCGATGACGGACTCGAAGTCCGGCTGCATCTTCTTGCCGGCAACCTCCACATAGGTGGCCAGGGCCAAATCCTTGGCCTGATCGAAGTCCGGTCCAATCAGGTTAATCTTATGGTCCTCGATTTCGTCCAGGTTCCGCATCACCACCAGCTCGGCAGTGGGGTTCTTGGAGGACCACATCTCGTTGTGCATGTCGGCCTTGCGGATGATTTCGCCCTCAAAGGCGGCGGCGAAGGCCACAGGGATGGGCAGCTCCTTGACCTTAATCTTGATGCCCCGCAGCTCCAGGGACTTCTTGACGGTCTCGTTGTGGTCGGTGACGGACTCCAGGGCACCGGGCACCTGGTTCTCGCCCAGGTCGATATCCACCACTACGGGGAAGCCCAGGGCGATGGCACCGGCACCGGCGGAGACCACCACGGAGTCAATGGCACCGAAGGTATTGACAAAGGCGGGCACACGCTCCTTGGTGTATTTCAGCAGCTCGGGAAGATTGCCGGGCTGGACATTGCCGAAAATCAGAGCGGCACGGATGGCCACGGTGACCACGTGAATCACGGCGGTGACATCATGGCCCAGAGGAATCACACGGAGCTCCAGACCCATCTTTACACCGCCCTCGGCGCACTGCTCGATGCACTCGCCCACCAGGAAGGTCATAATGCCCTTGGACTGGTAGTCCTTGACCACCTTCACAACGTCCTCAGCGTTGTCTGCCTTGCCCAGCACCACGGCCACGCCGGGGATATCGCCGGTAACCAGGGGCACGCCCAGGGAACGAATGACGGGGTCGGGCACGAAGCCGATGCCGGAATCATTTTCATAGGGATTGCCGCCCTCCACGTACTTGAGGCCCTCGATAATCTCCGCGCCTACGGCGGTGGCAAGGCCGGCGTTCAACGCCTGGCCCAGGTCCTCCTGGTTGGTAATCAGGCTCTTCAGCACCCCCACGCAGGCGGGCAGGTCGCCCAGGGTTTTCACCTTTACGCCGGTAGCGGCATAAATGGTGGGGAAGAAATAGGCAGTGTCGGGGAAAGCAATCTCTTTCTCAGCACCGTACTTCGCGATGGCCTCATTGACGGCGTTCTCGGTCAGACCGGCAACGGCGTTGGAGCCACCATAGATAAGGTCGGTTAATACACTCATGATAATTTCCCTCCTGTTTACTTTGCGATGGAAAAAAGTGGCAGCGTGTAAAGCACTGTCTATATAGAGCCCGCAGGGGCTGAATATACGGATTTATTCGTCCTGGAAATAGCCCAGAATGGAGTTCACCCCATAGTATCTGGACATGCTGTCGTTGGGCCAGGTGTCTGGGGTTAGGGTCTCCAGATAGCGCAGGTTATACAGCCCGCTGTATTTGGTGGAGCTAATCACCATCGGCACCAGCAGGTCCGTCTCCCCTTCCGCCTTTTTCTCGGCAATCAGGGCTTCATTTGCCTGCATCTGGCGGTAGGTGCTGTAGATATCCCGGGTGCCTTCCGGAAGCTTTCCCAGTCCCGACAGCAGGAACAGCAGCGTAACGCTGAGAATCAGCGGCTGCTTTTTCAGGCTCAGCATGGGGCTGAGCAGCACCGCGTCCGCCGCAATCAGGAACACGCAGGCCCCGCAGGCGGAGCGGGAGGGGTAATAGCTGGCAAAGGTCATCATAAAGTTTGCAACCAGTGAGCCCGCCAGCAGCGTACAGGCCAGCAGAAGCTGCCTGTGGCTCGTCCCAACAGATAGATTATAGATGAAAAGAACAAAAAATGCAACCAAAAGTATACGGAAATCCATGTACATCCGGAGGGCACCCTTGAAGGATTCCAGCATCCCGCCGGAGCCCGCAAACTTGTTTGCCCACTGCGCCGGTGCCAGATAGATGCTGACATAGCCCAGAAACGCCACACAAATCAGGGCAATCAGGTATTTCTCCGGCGCTTTTTGATGCTCAATGGCTCTTAGCAGCACCAGCACAGCCGCCATAAAGATGGCCGCCGCCGAAACCGTCTCGGAGTAAGCCCCCGCGGCAAAGGCCAGCAGGAAATAAATCTTTTTCTTCGGAAGGGCCTCCTCCCCATGCAGATAGGCCCGGGCAAACAGGCTCAAAAAGCCCAGCCCGAATACCACGCTCCACAGGTAGTTCACAGCACCGTCCTGCCACAGATTCACCTGGCCGAACATAGGCTCATAGAGCCACAGGGTGAAGAAGGCGAAGAAACACAGAATCGGTTCTTTCCAGGTGTACCCCCCCCCCGCTACACGGACAATTGTCCATATCTGAAGGACGAACATACCTGCATTCACCAAGTCGAACACCCATGTAGGCGGAAGCGTGAACAGCTGCACCAGGAAATGGGGAATCAGCCGACCGTTCATATACTGCGCGTGGGCAGCCATGGACGGAAAGATATCGAAAACACTTGCAATCCGCTGGCCGGTTCGGAAGCTGTAGAGATACGCGAAATCGTCCACCATGTACTTTGTCAGCACATTGCAGACAAACAGGAACAGGAACACCAACAGATAGGGAAGCTTTTGGGCAGTGCGGGATAAATTTCGGGAAGGATGACGCATACCGAATTCTCCTTTGGCTAAATATTATTTTCGGGCACCGTGCCCCGGGCATACCGGCGGGCCAGCAGCATGGGCACCGTAAAAATCACCGGGGCGGCATAGCGGATGGTGCCGTTGGTGTGGGTCAGCAGCAGCCCGGCAAGGGCCAGGACCACAGGCAGCACCGCCGGCAGCGCACCCTTTTTCCTCTGATACAGAGCGCTTGCCAAAAGCAGCAGGCACAGCCAGCTGTAGGTGCCGGAGGAAAGCAGCACCGCCTGGGGATAGGACCGGGTCCAGTCAAAAAGGGCCGTTTCCGCCGGGAGCCGCAGGCGTTCCGGGACCCAATAGGAAAAATGGGCACGTTCCTCCGGGACGCATTCGGCAAAATCCCGCTGCTCCGGGCTCATGACGCTCTCCACATTCTGGGCGAAGGGGTCAAAGTAGAGGCCTTTGGAGCAAAGCAGGGTCTCCGGAACGCACAGGGGATGGCACAGAGCAAATTTCAGATTCAGCAGCACATATTGCCGCACCTGGGCATTGCTTTCGGCGTGGAAAGTATTTTTGACGGAATCGATGCCGTTGGGGTCATAGTTGTCCCGCACCGCGTCCAGGTCCAGAACCGCCCCAATGGTTTCCAGTTCCCGGGCGCTCAACTTCTGGGGGTATTTCCGGCAGTAGACGCAGGTCAGGTTGTAAAAGAAGCTGTAGTTCTCCCGCTGCCAGGGCCTTTCCACCCCCAGCACCGGCAGCAGCCCCTGTTCCAGCAGGAGCATTCCGGCAAGCAGGCCCCCGGCGGCCCGGAGGCTAAACCGCCGCGTCTCCTTCCGGGCAAGCAGACACAGCAGCATCCCGGCGGACAGGTAAACCCCGCCCTTCCGGGTCAGGGCGCACAGAGCCGCCGTCAGCACCAGTAAAATTCTGTCCCTTCGGGTGCCGCCCTCCAGCACCCGGAGATAATACAGCATACTCAAAAGAAACAGGGGCCCATAGACCGAGTCCTTCAGGACCAGGGTCGCAAAGCTTGGATACAGCGGGCACAGTCCGTAAAACAGTGCCAGCAGCACCGATGCCCTCCGCCGCCCAAGGCCGTCCACCTCCCGGCAGACAAGCCCCATGGTAGGGAGCGTCAGCGCCAGCTGGGCCGCCGTGCAGAACAGGAGCCCTATGTTGTCTCCCCCCAGCCTCTGCCCCAGGGAAAACAGGAAGCCGTAGACAGCGGTGATGAAGACGGGGTTTGCCCCCTCCCAGGGAATTTTTCCCTGGGATTGCAGGATTTGTCTGCCTGTATCGTAGGGAATGGAGCCCGGCAGACGCAAAATCAGAACAGGCACCCAGCACAGGGCAATGAGCCCCGCAAAGGCCCACAGGCTCCATGCCCTTCTATCCGCGGCCCGCCCTTGTCTCGGGGCGGTCAGCCACAGGCAGAACGCCTGAATCAGTCCGTAGTAAAAAAGGAAGAAGACGCACCACAGCACCAGATTGTCCGCCAATGCGTATCCGGGGCACAGCACCAGGTATTTCAGGCAATCCGGGCGGGTGAAATGCAGCAATGTGTTCTGGGTGAAAAAGAGGCTTATGAGGATTCCGGGAAGCCAGACAGGCTTCTCGGTCCGTATCAGCCCGCGGATGCCCAGCCAGGCCCCCGCCAGGCTTACCACCCCCGCCAGCAGAAAGGAGGGCACATTTCCCCTAAGAAAATGCAGCCCATACCGGAACCGGTAGACCAGGCTCCCCGTCCCGGCACCCCAAGCGCCTGCCAGCCAGGCCGTCAGGACGAGCAGCATTCCCGCGGACAGGAGCGCCGCAGCCAGGGCCTGCAAAACACGGTTTTTTCGAAAAGCATCCATGGCCTGTCCTCCTGTCCTGATTTTTGAAAGCAGCAAAGGCCGGGGAGGGAGAACCCTCCCCGGCCGGGAAAGTGCGTTTTGGAGCCCGTTCGATTACAGATCCAGGTAGGAATCGGAGTACAGAACGTGGTTCTTGAAGATGTCGCAGGACTTGATGGTTTCCATCAGCCGCAGGTCGCAGGGGTTGACGATAGCGGAGGTCAGGCCCTGCATCATAGCCATGGCAACCAGAGCGGAGTCCATGATGGGACGGACGTTCTTGGGCGCGCCGTTGGAGTTGTTGGACAGACCGCCGGTGGACTTCAGGCCCTCGTCAGCGAACAGCTTGATGGCGTTCAGCACGTCCATCTGCTTGTCCTGCATGCCCTTGACAACCAGGAACAGGGGGTCGAACCACAGGTCGGTGGCCTCCATGCCCAGGCTCATGCCGCGCTCCAGCATGTTGTGGCAGTGCTTCATACGCTCCTCGTTGTCCTTTGCGATGCCATCGGCGGAGCACAGGGCAACGCAGATCGCGTCGTTGGCGGCAGCCAGGTCAATGTAGGAGATACGGGAACCGGCATCGGCGGAGTTCACGATGGGCTTGCCGTTGGTCCGGTTGTAGACCTTAATACCGGCCTCGATAGCCTTCTTGTTGGCGGTATCCAGAGCCAGAGGCACGTTGTTGAAGTTCTCCTGCAGCAGCTTGACCGCCCACATCATACGCTCGGGGCCATCCTTCTCGGCAGGTCCGATGTTGACATCCAGGTAGGTGGCACCGGCGGCAATCTGCTCGGCGGCACGCTTCAGGATAGGAGCGGGATCCCGCTCGTCCATAGCCTTCCGGATGACAGGAGAGATGCAGTGGATCCGTTCGCCGATGGTGACGAAGGTCTGCGCGTCGGGGTTGTGGCCCTTGTACTGTACGCCCATGTCCACCACTTCGATGGCGGGCACCTTGGTGGCCAGCAGCTCCTCGAAGGACAGCTCCTTGACCTCTTCCTTGGGAGCGCTTGCTGCCTTGGCAGCGGCCTCGGCGGCAGCGGCGGCGGCAGCGGCCTCGTACTCCTTATCCTTCATGTACTTGGGCAGCTGAACGGCCTCGGTAGGACCGACGACCACGTTCCAGCCGGGCAGCTTCTCAGCGATTTCGCCCTTCATAACGGCGACCTTGCCGGGGATAATCAGGGTCCGGTTCTTAATCTTGTTCTCGATGTCCAGGTCAGCGAAGGTCTTCTTCACGGAGGTGGAGGAGAACTTACCGGCAGCCCAGGCAGTCAGAACGGACATGCCGGAGGCATCGGTGATGATCAGGTTCACAGGCTGGTTGGAGCGCTCCAGCTCACCGGAAACCAGGAAGTAG
>USQL01000121.1 GCA_900556935.1 uncultured Eubacteriales bacterium
TCCGCGCCGACAATACTTGCAGGGTGACTTGCCGGGAAGATAGGTAATGCCAACATAAATAAGACCGCTTCGAGTTTTCGAGGCGGTTTTCTTTTTCCCGTAGGGGCGGCTGGTAGCCGCCCCTGCGGGGGAATACGCATCAAAAGCAGGTGATTATCTCAGCCGCCCTCTTAATACAGAGTCTCCTCCCCCTCGTCGAACAGGGTGTCGTTAATCTGAAACAGGGTTTGTTGATGGCTCAGGCCATAAAGCAGAATGGCATCCCGGCGTTTTTTGGGGTACAGCGGGGCATAGCCGCATTGCTTCAGCAGCACCTGGGCCTCCTCCACCGTGGCCTGCAGGCCAAAGCACATGCACAGCAGCCGGGTTCTGGAGGGGGTACGGCGGCCGGAGAAGACCTGGTGCAGGTATACCTCGCTCATCCCGGACTGACGGGCCAGAGCGGATTTGGAAATTCTCTGCTTTAGAATCATCTGATTCAGGGAGTCCGCAACGGAGGTGTTGTTAAAATTCTCCCGATTCTCGTCAAGAAAACGGTTCAGGTCCGGGGCATCCATCAGCGCTTCCTGCAGGTCGTTTGTATTTTTCAATTTTTTCACCCTTTACTTGTTTGCTTTTTTGTTATATTATAATCATATTAGAGGATTGTGTCGGGAAAATCAATATGCTGGCTGCATAGTATTCCCGTTTTTTTCCGAAGAGAAGCTTTTGGAGCGTGATTGTCATCTATCAGTATCTGCTTTCCAGCATCCGGCAGGAATATGAGACGGTAAAGGTTCTGAAGGACGGCGAGCGGGGAAGCGTCGTCCTTCTGCGCCACAGGCGGACCGGGAAGCGCTTTGTTTTTCGCCGATACCGGGGAAACGGGGATGTCTACAGCAAGCTCCTGGAGGTGTCCTGCCCCAATCTTCCCCAGATTATGGAGGTTGCCGCCCAGGGAGAAAATGTGGCCGTTTTGGAAGAGTATATTCAGGGGGATTCCCTGAGCTTCCTTCTGGAGGATTCGCTCTTTACCCAGGCCGAGACGAGGAAAATTGCCCGGCAGCTGTGCAGCGCCCTGTGGGTGATCCATAGCTTCGGCGCGGTGCACCGGGATGTGAAGCCGGAAAACGTGATTCTCCGGGGCCGGCAGGCGGTGCTGATTGATTTTGATGCCTCTCGGATTGTAAAAGACGCGCAGCCGAGCGACACCCAGGTCCTGGGCACCACGGGCTACGCCGCCCCGGAGCAGTATGGCATCGCCCAGACCGATGCCCGGGCGGATATTTATTCCCTGGGTGTATTGATGAATGTGCTGTGCACCGGCAAGCACCCTTCCGTGGAGCTGGCTGGGGGGCGGCTGGGCCGGATTATTCAGAAATGTACCATGATTGCGCCCAATCACCGCTACCGCAGTGTGGAGGCGCTGATGGAGGTGCTGTAGCTTGACCAGGTGTATCTACTGTGGGGCGGAGCTTCCGGAGCGGGCGGCGTTCTGCCCCCACTGCGCCAAAAGCCAGGTCCCCAAAGTGTCCATCACCCCGCCGAAGCCGGTGCGCCGCCATAGGCGGGTCTGGCTGGTGCTCTTCCTTGCCTGGCTGGTGGCCCTGGGCAGCCTGTTCTGCCTGCGGAATCTGCCCCTGCGGTCCGCCGAAACGGACCCAGAGTTTACGCCCACGACGGAGGCACCGGTCACCCAGCCGGAGGAGACCGCCGCAGCCCAGCCCAAGGTCGCTTTTTCCATGCAACAGGGCACCCGGGCGGGCCATACCGCCCAGTATAGCCAGGGCAATAACGGCTATCTGGAGTATCTCGAGTACTACTCCGACTGGAAATGGGCCTATCATCTGGTGTCCATGGACGGGGGAATGGGCTATCTGGAGCGGTTCGATGAAAACGGAAACAAAATTTCCATAGAAGAGGTGGAAAACGCCGCCGCCCTTGTGGAGGAGCTGGTTTCCCAATGGGATTGAAAAGACTATGCAGCCAGCATATTGTTTTTTTCAAAAAAATCTGCTATTCTAAACGCGTACCCCGGTTGGGGGGGGCGAAAGCAGCCTTTGGGCCCATCTCTGCCGGGCGCAAAGGCTGCTTTTTGGCGAATACGTATACCCCCGGTTAGAAGCCCAAAAGCCTTCTCCAGCAGGAGAAGGCTAGGAGCTTCGGCGTTCAGGTTATACGAATTTGCCGGGGGGTTCTCGTCCTGTCAGTCTGTACCGCCGCGCAATCGTTCCCGGATATGGCAAATGCATCTTGAAAAAGTGGGGAAATTCCATTATGATAGAGAAAAACTACCGAAAGGAGAAAAAGCCATGGAAGACGCGAATACCCTGTCGGTTGTCTGTGACCGCCAGAAGCTTTCGCTGGATATCCGTACCATTTTGTATATTATTATGCACGAAAATGTTGCGGAGATACACTGCATCGGCGGAAAGGTTTACCATGTTCACATCACGCTGGAAAAGCTGGAGGAGCAGCTGGGCGCGCGCTTTTTGAAGCCCCACCGCAGTCGGCTGGTCTCCGTGATGGCGATTCACGACATTACGGATAAGATTAACCTCAACAACGGGGAGCGTGTCAGCTATGTAGCCCGCAGAAAAAAGGAGCTGATTGCCGAGCTGATGGCCAAGCGCAGTGTGCTGATTCAGAATATATCCGGGGAAACCAGGTCTATGCCCATGGACGGACTTCAGGACTACTATCGCTGCTTTGACGCAATCCCCATTGCCTTTACGGATATCGAAATGGTGTTGGACGAGGGGCATAACGCGGTGGACTGGATTTTCCGCTACGGAAATATCGCCCTGGCACGGCTGGAAAAGGTTCCCCTCAATGAGCTGATTGGCCGCTCCTTTAAGAGCGTCTTTCCCAACATGGATACCAAGTGGCTGAAAAGCTACGAGCGGGCGGCGTTCTACGGGGAGACGCTGGAGCTGATTGACTACAGCCCGGAGATTGAAACCTACCTGAAAATCATCTGCTTCCCCACCACCCCGGGGCACTGCGGGTGCCTACTGTTTGACATTGCGGAGCTGAAAATCGCTGAGGACAGCGGGGACACCGGCAACGCCAAGCTGCGCTATTTCGCGAAAATGTTGGAGAGCGTTATGTAATCCTGACTTTCGTCAACCGCCCGAAAATCAACGGCAAAACAGATGACTGTCTCACAAATGAACGGTTACGGCCGCGGTGTGAGGCAGTCTTTTTGTCTATATTCTGTGCGGTTTGAAGGACTTTGTCCTGGAAAAATTTGTGACGAAAAGACATACAGTGGCGAATCGACACGATTTATATGCGAATAGCAATATTTTGCTTGCGTTTTTTGGAAAAATGTGTATAATAAAGGCAGAAGCCCCGGAACGGACGAGGAATCTGCCAGGACGGGCGGAAATCAACAGGACAGAGGTGAAGCGCGTGGAATTCAAAAAAGAAGGGCCTCAAAAGGGAAAAGACAAGACCCAAATCCCGAGACAGCGGCAGCCCGGTTTTGACGGGGCGGACAGAAGGGAAGGCCTCAGCGACGAGGAGCTGGATGCCGCCGCGGGTGGCCGGGGAACGCTCCACCCATCGGTTTCACTGAACTACGAATGCAGCCTTTGGAGATGCAGGGAGCACTGGAGCAACGGGGCGGTGATGAAGGATCGGTACGGATTTTCCAAGTGCCCCGTGTGCGGAGCGATTGCCGCGTGTAAAACCTGTCATTATTCCAAGGAGGACGGCGGCCTGCTGCTGTGCGCGAACCCAAAGAAAGAATCCTAAATTTGCCAGGGGGGAATACAGATGAAAATGACAAACGAAGTGTTGGAAAAGGCCAGAAGCGCGGAAAACAGCGCCGCCCTGCTGGCCCTGGCCAAGGAAAACGGCATGGAGCTTACCCAGGAGGAGGCGGATGCCTATTTCGCCGAGCTGCATAAAACCGGCGAGCTTTCCGACGAGGAGCTGGAAAACGTCACCGGCGGCGGCTGCAAGAAGAACGGCCATCCGGTGGTAACCATTTACCACTCCTGCAGGGAATGGAGATGCAAAAAACACCAGATCGACAGCTACAGCCAGCGGTCAAGACCCGGTTGGGTGACACTGTATACCACCGATATACAGTGTAAGATTGGCGAATGTGAGTGCGCGCCCAACTGCGGGCACTGCTATTACTGCCACTATGAGGGCGGCCTGTGGCTGTGCTACCGCAAGCCGTAATAAAGAATTCGTAGGACTTGGAGGAAACATTCATGGAGTTTTCAAAGGACTGCTGACAAAGGCCCAAAGTGCCGAAAATAGCGCCGCCCTTCTGGCCCTGGCCAAGGAAAACGGCATGGAGCTGACCCAGGAGGAGGCCAAATCCTGCCTTGACCAGATGAAACGGCACAGCACTCTCAGCGATGACGAGCTGGAGGGCGTTACCGGCGGGGGCGGAAACGACAAACCGTTGATTCTCGGCTGTGAGGATTTCCTCTGCAAAAAAGACGGACGCCCCCCGGTTTTGGTGGGACAGCGAAGACTTTGCGATGCTTGCAATGGATTGGCCATGTGTTCGAACTGCTATTACGGCATATATGATATAAGCGGATGGCGCTGTCAGAGAGTCACCTATATGAAACCTGGTAGAAGATGGTAAAATATGTATTGAATTCAAATATCGCCCTGCGCTCCTGGTGGCTGGTGCCCCATGCCTATTATGTCAAAGGCATTCGGGAGGCGGCGGGGCTCAAGGCGGAGGAATTTGCCTTCCTGTCCGCCTGTGACGGGCAAACCGAGCTGCAAACCCCGGAGGAGGGCAACGCCCTGGCCCGGAAATTTCTGGAAATGGGGATGATTGCCCCGGCAGCCCCCGGGGAGACCGCAACCCCCTGGAGCCGCCTCAGGGTCTGCGACAACCGGTATTTCCCGGCCATGAACTGGATGATTACCGGCCGGTGCAACTATAATTGTCTGCACTGCTTCAACGCCGTGGACAATGCCCCCTTGGCCAGCGAGTTTACTCTGGAGGAGGGTGAACGGCTCATTGAGCAGGCGGCGGAATGCGGCATCAACGCCTTTACTGTCACCGGCGGGGAGCCCATGTGCCACCGGCACTTCTTCGATTTTGTGGAAAGCATCCACCGGCACGGGATGTTCGTGGAGGAACTGAACACAAACGGGTTTTACGTAAACCAGGAGGCCCTGGACAGGCTGAAAGCCATAGGCTGTGACCCTCTGATGAAAATCTCCCTGGACGGCCTGGGGCACCATGACTGGCTGCGCAACCGGAAGGGGGCGGAGGCGGATGCCCTGCGGGCCATTCGGCTCTGCGTGGAAAACGGCTTCCGGGTCAAGGTGCAGACCAATGTCCACCGGTGGAATCTGGAGGCGATGCTGCCCACGGCGGAATACCTGGATTCCCTGGGGGTCCAGGAAATGCGGGTGATTCGGACCACGGAGGTTCCCCGCTGGAACGAAAACGCCAAGGGGGCCACCCTGGGCCTTGCGGAATACTACGATGCCATGATTGATCTGGCGGCAAAGTACGCCCGGGGGGAGCACCAAATGACGCTGACCGTCTGGCAGCTCCTCACCCTCTGGCCCGAGGCCATGGCCTACAGCCTCACCCCCGTTGCCTGCCAGCAGGGCAAATACCGGGATTCCATCCCCGTCTGCAAGGGCAACCGGGGTATGGTCGCCGTGGCGGCCAACGGCAATGTCTTCCCCTGTATGCAGATGTCCGGCTACTACGAGGCCCACGGGGACATCCTGGGCAACGTGAAAACCGACGGCCTGGCCCCCCTGCTTCGCGGCGGGCGGTATCTGAGCGAAATCTGCACCACGGTGGGGCAGCTTGCCAAAGCCAACGAAAAATGCGGCAGCTGCAAGTATTTTCCGTACTGCACCGGCGGCTGCAGGGCCATCGCCCTGACCCTTACCGGCGACAAGCTGGGGATAGACCCCGCCAAGTGCCTGTTCTTCGAACAGGGCTTCTATCAAAAGCTCTGCGCCGCCCTGGAGGGCTTTACAAACACCACACCCATCGATGTGGATTAAAAAAACGGGGCTGTTAGAAAACAACCTGTCATTGCGAACCAGTGCGCACACTGGTGTGGCA
>USQL01000122.1 GCA_900556935.1 uncultured Eubacteriales bacterium
GTGCCGGGGTGCAGCTGTTCTTCTTTGTGTCCATGCCGGGCGCATTCGTGGCCGGGTTTTCCGGGGTAAAACAGCTCTTTTTGCACATCGGTGCGGGCGAGGTGCTCTCGGCGGACAGCTTCACGCTTTCCCTGTTGGGGCTGTGCGGCTTCACTTTGCTGTTCGACCGGTTTTTCTGCGGGTACGTCTGCGCCTTCGGCAGCTTAGGCGATGCCGTCTGGGCGCTGTCCGGGCTACTCCAGAAAAAGCTGCTCCACCGCAAAAAGCAGCTCCGTCTGCCGGAGCGGGCGGTACTTTGGGGGCAAAAGGTCAAATATCTGCTGCTGGTAGGACTGGTGGTGCTGTATGTGACCCGGCAGGAAAAGCTGCTGACCGGCACAAGCCCGTGGGAGGTATTTTCCCGTCTGACGGCTCTGCGTCTGCCGCCGGAGGGCTTCGGCGTGGGCATCGGGCTGCTTGTGCTCATTTTGCTGGGCATGGCAGTACAGCCCCGGTTCTTCTGTCAGTTCCTCTGCCCCATGGGTGCGGTGTTCGCCCTGCTGCCGGTGCTGCCCTTTGCGCGGCTGCACCGGCAGAGCGAGGGCTGCATCCCTGGCTGCAATGCCTGCAAGCAGCAGTGCCCGGTCTGCCTGAAGCTGGAGGAAAGCAGCCTGCGCAGCGGGGAGTGCATTGCGTGTGAAGCCTGTGTGGGCACCTGCCCCAAACGGAACATCCACCGGTGGGATACGGCCCTGTGCAAGCGCCTGTGGCTGCCGGTGCTGGGTAAAGCGTTGCTCTTCTTCCTGCTGGGCTGCTGGCTGGGCTTTTGCCGATTCATCTGAACTATAAAAAAGGAGGCTGCCGCACAGCATTTGTGCAGCAGCCTCCTTTTGGCTGGGAGATCTATCATTTCGGTAACAAAGGTATTCAGCAAAGACCGTTTACGCTATATCATTTTTTGAGTAATTCCAATGCCCTGTCCATTGGTACGCAGTCTGCATATCGTTCAGGCCAGAGAAATTCATTATAGTAATGGTAAGCCTGTTCCCTAGTCATGTACTCATTGTCCTGCGTAGAATTTGCATAGGCAGGAACAATCATGTGTAAGCCATGCTCAAAACCAGCCTCTACCGTGGCATTGATACAGAAATCAGTCATAATGCCACAAATCATCACGTCTTTTTCTTCCTTTGCAGTCAGATACTCAAGCAGACCACTCTCTTTTTTGAACGCACTGCATACGGACTTGATAAACCGTTTTTCATCAGGCATCGGTTGAAACTCGGAATAAACCTCAAACTCATCATCCCCGATAGAGAATCCGGTATCAGGTCCATCATCATGCTGTACATAAATAACTTCTATGCCTTGTTTTCGAGCTGCTCCAATCAGCTTTTTGATATTACCAACAAACTTTCTGAACTCATATAAGCGTTCATCCACGATACCATTCTGTGCATCTACAACCAATAAAACCATGAATAATCTCTCCTTTTTGAGCTTTTTGCTTTGATTCAAATAAACTAAATTCGTATATTATAATAGAGCGTAACTTCTGCTTCATACACCGATTCTGTATGAGAATCAAATAGCACCCATTCCACTAAATCAAACTGCCCCGGATTCTCCTGCAGAAATCTGGCAACTGTACGTACCGCAATCTTTGCTGCAAGCTCCACCGGAAAACTATATACTCCTGTTGATATGGAAGGAAATGCAATAGACCTGATTCCATTATCCCTAGCCAGCTTCATAGAATTAAAATAGCAGTTAGCAAGAAGCTCCTCTTCTCTATTCCTTCCACCATTCCATATCGGTCCCACAGTATGTATCACATATTGCCATGGCAGATGAATAATACTTTTATCATAATCTCTTATATCCTCTCATATCGTCTCAAGCCCTGATTTTACTGGCTCTATGGAACTTTTTCAAAATCATGTATTCTCTCATATTTTCTCATAAAATCTCATGTTTTTGAGAAATCAGGGGTACAAATGGGGGGTACAAATCCCATCCACATTCCTTAAAAGCCTTGATTTTAAGCCTTTTCAGCCAAAAGTACGGTTTCTGGGCAAATTATAGCATATTGTTGCAAGTCTATTCTTACAATTCCATCAGAAAATGTTCATGCAGCGCACGTTTCACCTGATCGAAATTACCTCGCTCCGGACATTGGATGGAAACAACCAATCCCTTCTCTGGGAGAATCGTTGTAATCTGTCCGAATGCGCCATCAGCACGATAGGATCCTGGATATGGACTGATCCAGAACTGATAGCCATATCCTACATGCCAGAGATCTGCAGATGGCTCGAAGGTAAATTTCGGGGTGGACACCTCCTGCACCCAGTCCCTGCTGACAATCTGCTCGCCCTTCCAGTTACCCTCAGCCAGATAGAGCTGTCCCAGTTTCATCATCTCGGTACAAGTCAGATACATACCTCCGCCGCCATTCGGATGTCCCTGTGGATCATGCTCCCAGAGCGGCCATCCCATATCAAGGGGCTGGAATACCTTCTCATACAGATACTCTCCCATCCGCTTGCCAACGGCCCGTTCTACCATATGAGCAGCCAGAATACTGTCGGCAGAGGAATAGCAGAATGCACTGCCTGGCTCCACAGGAACCGGCTGTGCCATCATATATTTCTCATAATCCGGTGCGCCGACGCCCGGACGTCTGTCCGCATTCATCAGAAGTGCCTTACCAAAGCCACTGGACATGCAGAGCAGATGTTTCAACTGAATCTTCTCCAGATTTGGATCCGGATTTGAAGGAAGTTTATCTTTAAACACTTCCGCCACATGATCTTCCAGGCTTAGTTTTCCCTCTTCCATTGCGAGTCCAACTGCTGTTACCGTAAAACTCTTGGTATGTGAATAAATATTTCTCGGTGCATTTGCTGCGTAGTGCATCTCACAGAGTACCTTGTTCTCATCTCCGACACTGATAGCTTCCAGCGGCAGATTGTGGCTGCTGGCATAACGATGAAATTCCAAAAACTTCTCTTCCAGTAACATAATACCTCTATCCTTTCCGGCAAATCTCTGATGTCAGTCCGATATAACCGATGCGACGTGTCGCAAGGTTAAAACCAATCTATCTGACATCTCCAATCTGGTTCTATTATCTCATACACATCTCTGCATCTGTCGGCAGTGGCATCAGCGGTGCGGACGGCAGGGTCTGATACCAATAAGCAACACTGGTGTAATCATCGTAACGCGGTCCGGTCCAGCCCATGTTGTCGAGTGTCATACGAAACTTATTCTCAAAACGGATCGGGTCTGCAATATGGAAATGATACAGCAGGAATCTCTGCTGTCCGTTATAGAATTCCCGGTTGTCTCCATAGATTGCATACATGCCGGTATATAAGCCGCTGAAGGTCTGATAGCTCTTGATGATGATGTCATTTCCAAATCCATAGGAACCGCCGAAGTAGTCTTCAGTTCCGGTATAGTGGATAGACGGATACGGATCATCGTCCAGATACATGCGGGCTTCGCCTTCTACCCAACAGGTATTGTTGCCATTCATACCAGTTGCCAGAGTCACACCGACAAATTGTCCCCTGCCTTCGATTCCGTCAACGATTGTGTAGGTACGACCCTTCTGAACCGGGTGCTCTTGGCGATAGGTGGCATGGAAATAACCAGCCTCCGCCGGAATCTCCTGATAAGCTCCGGTGATAATATAATAGAGATTTTCATCCTTGTCACCACGGTTTTCCATCGTGATCCGAGCTCTCTTATGGAACGGCATCTCAAAATAGCTGTTATAGCCGCGACCAGGAGCTACCAGCATCATGGCAGAATTCAACACCGGATATTTGCCATCCCTGTCCACGAAATTTTCATCATAGGCACATCCGAAGAATGCAGAGAGCGGAGCTTCCACAGACGGATATTCCTGATCATCCCAATACATACGGATGATAAAATGGTGCCCTACATATCCGGTAAACCACATATGCTGGATCACACCCGGTCCTGCAGCATCTACCAGAGTTACGGTTTCCCCTGCAGGAATCGTCACGGTCGGACGAAGCTTGGTGCAGTCACCGCCCTGGGAACCACCTGCGCGTACACCGGTTGGATTCTCTGCGGAAAATGCAAACGTTTTGGAGTTCTGGATCATACAATAGTTGTTCATATTCTTCTCCTCTCTGATCAAACCTGGATCATCTGAAATTATTGCTTACTACGCTATCGCGTTTCTCTATTCACTATAAATTCACTATAACATTTATCTCCCATGAAGTGACGGAATTACAGAATCATTCCGTCTGCGCCTTCTCATTTTCTTCCCGGATAATCTCCTTTAATTCTTTTCGCATCACATCCAGTGGAGCCTTCTATCCGGTCCATAATTCGATCTGAGCCGCCCTCTGGAGCTGGACATACCAAGACCATTCAGGATTTTGCAGCCCTTCTTCCCAGCACCTCGCCCAGTGCCAGAACAGCGTTGCGGACGCACTCCGGGCACGGGCACAGCGGTGCGCCGTTCTCTATCCCCTTCAGATCCTTGCAGATGGTAGCACCGCACTTTTCCTGAAAGTTTTGCAGCAGTTCCTTGGAAATGCGGGGTGTGCCCTTGCCGTCGGTGACGATGCCCGCCACCATCACAGCGCCGATCAGTGCGCCGCAGGTGCTCTCCATGCAGCCCATGCCGGCGGCATAGCCTGCGCCCAGCTTCATCAGGGTGTCGGCATCCACCGGCAGCTTGTCCTCAAATGCTTTCATCACTGCCTGGGCGCAGTTGCACTGTCCGGCAGCTTTCCATGCGGCAGCCTGTGCTGCCCGTTCCTCGATGTTCATTTTATAGTCCTCTTTCTTTGATGAATCGTAGTCTATTCGATATTATCATAAAATTCTTGTAACACTGTTGCCAATTCCTCCGGAGATTCTATGTTTGCTTCATGACCTGCTTTCAGAAGTTCATGGAAGTGGGAATCGCTCAAATAACTGGCAAGTTCCTTTGAGGCTTTTTTGTTTGCGTTGTCCTTTTCCCCACAAACGATCAATGCCGGACAGGACACCTTACATAATGAATCCCTGAAATCCAATTCCGTCATCGTACCGCACAAGCTGATCACATCTGCTTTTTTGAAGCCAGATTGCTTGAACATTGTATTCGGCATAAAGCGAAACAGCATATTCTGGAACTTCAATAGCTTTTCAGGCATTTTATATTGTGCTGCAATTAGCACCAGTGCCTTTACTTTATTCGGATGGTCTATCGCATAATTAAGTGCCAGAACAGCACCCAAGGAAAGCCCGCACAAGACGATTTCATCATGTTCCTTATCACACTCTCCTGAAAATGCAGCATACAGTTCCCCATAAGTGGCCGCTTTGTCCTCCAGCATCTCTGCCAAACTCAAGCAGACGCTGCTGTCCGAGACCTTCGTTTCTTTTATTACTCTGTCCCAACTGTCTGGTTTTTGTCCCAACCCATGCAAGTATAAAAACTTCATCTAATTTCCGCTCTCCTTCAGGCGTCCTGCTGCTTCCTTTCCAGCGCTTCAAAGTGATACCGTGGCTTTCCCCTGCTCTTTTTGCCGTACTCAATGGCCTCTTTGGGGCAATAGCAGATACAGGCCATGCAGTGGGTACAGTTTTTGCCCCAGACCGGCCTGCCGCTTTCCAGATGGATGTTGTTCAGGGGGCACAGCTCCACGCACTTACCGCAGCCGATGCAGGCATCCGTTGCCCGGAAGGCCTCTGCTATTACAAAAAACCGATAGAACACCGGGTTCACCGGGCCGCTCATAAAGCGGTCATAGAGGTTGTCTCTTGGCAGGGGAAATTCCTGCCCGGCTCTGAGCTGGGTCAGCACCTTTTGAAGTGCAGGCTCTGCCTGCTCCACGATGCTCTTTGCCTGCTCCTTTTGGGGTGCATTGAACATGGCAATGTAGTTTTCCGGCATGATGATCTGCGCTGTGC